>CAZGNO010000003.1:0-93421 GCA_964527785.1 uncultured Chitinophagaceae bacterium | reverse complement strand
TTGCACTCAGAATGACGGGCAATGTAAGAGATGTCATTTACAGCACGTCGAAGCATTTAGATACTTGCCAATTTCTTTACACAAGTAATTTTTTTGAAATCTACTGTTTTGGTTATTTTAGCCCAAGTACTTAAATCGTCGAAGCATAACCGATAAAACTTCATCACTGCTAAATTATTGATTTTATTCCAAACACCCATATAAAAGGATGGTAATCAGTTAAAAACAGTTCTGAATTGGACTATTCACAAGAGTAGTTAAGAATGAGATAAAACCTCAACGTGAAATACAGATATTGCTCCATCCGTCAATACGCCTCATTAATTCATTTAATTATAGCAACAACCCCACTCTAATGAGCCAAGACAACCGCCGTAACAAATCCCGCAATGATGTACCTAAAGTAAAATTATCCCGCGAAGAATCACAAAAGCAATTATCCTTTCTTCTCTCATTCTACAAACCATATACATACAAAGCAATCACAGCATTGGTAATTATGATGATTACTGCCACTGCCGGTCTACTTTTCCCCCGGCTTGTCGGGATGATATTAGATTCAGTCCTCCATCCTGAGAAATCGGGATTCTCTCCGGGGACAATTGCAGGTGCATTACTTGGAGTAATTGTCGTACAGTTTGGTATACGCTATATATTTTCAATGCAACTTGCCACCATCACCGAAAATGTGATTGCAACACTCCGTACCCGTGTTTTCGAACATCTTATCCGGCTTCCGATGAAATTTTTCGGGGAACGCCGAGTAGGAGAGTTGTCCTCTCGCCTTTCATCAGATTTAACGCAAATTCAAGAAACGTTTTCATTCGCAATACTTGAATTGCTCCGGCAGTCAATTTTTCTCATCGGTGGAATTGCATTTATAGTAAGCAAAAGTATGAATCTAGCTGCACCGATATTACTTGCGATGCCTGTACTGATAGCTATTGCTGTGCTTTTCGGTCGTAGAATCCGTACATTCAGCACCAAAACCCAAGATGCGCTTGCACAGTCGGCAACAATCGTTGAAGAAACGTTGCAAGGGATTGCGAGTGTGAAATCATACTCGAACGAATCTTATGAAGCTGAACGATACAACAGCGCACTTAAATCTACAATTTCACTAGCCATCAAAACAGCAAAAATGCGTTCAGCTTTTATTTCATTCATACTCTTTGCTTTTTTCGGTGGAATAGCAGGCGTTATTTGGTATGGTGGAACACTTGTACAGCAAGGTGAGATTACCATTGGTGATTTTGCCACTTTTTTGATGTATGCAATGTTTGTGGGTGGTGCAATGGGAAGTTTTGCCGAATTGTTTTCTCAGGTGCAGAAATCGCTGGGCGCATCAGTACGAATTCAAGAAATACTTGGTGAGAAAATCGAGACAATCAACGGCAGCCATATTTCACCGAAAATGCGCTCAGTTTCAGTGAGAAATATTGGGTTCAGTTATCCATCCAGACCCGAAATTCCTGCACTCAAAAACGTATCGTTGGAAATTGGAGCGGGAAAACGGGTAGCTTTTGTTGGTGAAAGCGGGGCGGGTAAAAGTACAATGGCTACTCTCATTCAGAGGTTTTATGATACGGATACAGGAGACATTTTCTATGACGGAATTTCCTCGAAAGCTCTTCCATTAGCTGATGTTCGGGTGAATATCGGTGTAGTTCCTCAAGATATAGTGCTGTTCGGCGGAAGTATTTTAGATAATATTCGATATGGGAATCTAGAAGCAGCTGAAGACGAGGTATGGGAAGCTGCTGAACTGGCAAATGCAACGGAATTCATCTCAAAATTTCCTGAAAAGCTCCACACACTCGTAGGTGAACGCGGGGTAAAACTTTCGGGAGGACAGCGTCAGCGCATAGCAATTGCCAGGGCAATACTCAGGAACCCGCCAATTTTAATATTGGATGAAGCGACAAGCTCGCTTGATTCCGAATCCGAACATCTTATTCAAGAAGCATTGGAACGCCTTATGGCGAGTCGCACGACCATTATCATTGCTCACCGGCTTTCCACTGTTCGCCGCTGTGATACAATCTTTGTATTCTCAAAAGGTGAAATTATCGAATCCGGTACTCACGACGAACTCATTGCCCGTTCTGAAAGTAAATATGCACGTCTTTGCGCCTTGCAGTTTGAGACAGATATACGGTAAAAGAATCCGAAAAATCGTTATTTCCCTGCAGGAATTACATCTACACGAACCATATTTTCAGGTCGGATAATTTCTCTTGAATACTCCAGAATATCACCGGCTGAAAAACGATTATATCTGGAAAGAAGGGAGTTAATCCGATTTGGGTTGTTCCAAAACATGGTTTGCTGTGTAAGAATATCAGCAATTCCCGTACACGTTTGCATTGGATAAGCAATCGAAGTAGCCAGTGAGTTCCTGACTTTGAGTATTTCCGACTCATCAATTCCTTTTTCACAGAGAACAGAAAGTTCAACAAGTAATGCTTCGCTTAATTCGTCACATGTGATATCAGGTGTGGAGGCAGTAGCCGATACTGTAAAGAGCGATGCCATTTCCCGAGGGTCGTGGAATGCAAATGCAGACGATGCAATTTGTTTATCATAAACTAGAGAACGGTAGAATCTTGAACTGCGCCCTTCACCTGCGATTCCGGCAAGAATATCACCTTGTGGTGAATTTTCATTGAGAAACCCGTCAGTGTGGAATGACATGAAGACAGCCGGAAGAGGCACATTGTCAGTAATAACGGAATGTTTATTCCCCAGAAACATATTCGAGTTGAAGGTATTACGTCGAACAGGATTTTTCCCTTTAGGAATATCGCCGAAATACTTTTCTGCGAGAGCAAAACCATCCTCTGCCGATACATCACCCGCAATAGTAATAATCGCATTATCCGGACGGTAGTATCCGTCGAAAAATTCCTGAACATCACTCATTGTTGCTGCAGCTACGTGCTCTTTGCTGCCATGCACTTCCCAGCTATAGGAGCAATCAGCCGAAAAAGCAAGTTCCGCCTGCTTTGTTCGCCATGATCCATAGGGCTGATTATCAACAACCTGAGATATTTCTTCGGTAACCACCCGTTGCTGAGTTTCAAGACCGATTTGCTGAACACCGAATTGCATCATCCTGTCAGATTCAATCCACAATGCAAGTTCAATCTGATGTGCCGGAACAGTAACATGATATATAGTTTGGTCATACGCAGTATAAGCATTGGGACTACCGCCTGCCGAAGCAGCAAGGCGGAAATAATCGCCGCGGGCTACATTCGTAGAACCGTCAAACATTAAATGTTCGAATAAATGTGCAAAGCCGTTTTTGGTGGGCAGCTCATCTTTAGAGCCGACTTTATATCCTATAGTCACACATACAACAGGAGCTTTATGGTTTGGTGCAATAACTACGTGTAAGCCATTCGACAAGATTCGCTCATGGATTGAATCAATAATTGGGCGTGAATTCATACGAATACTGTTATTAGTGGATTTACAAGATTGGGGCGGGATTTTTTTGACTATATGGCAGATATATTGAATTTAACATATCTTTTTATCATACATTCTTATTCTCTGCGTCTAAAATACCACCAAATTAGTAATTTTCAAAATAGGCGAAGAAAGCCGGAAGCAAACCATCTGTTTCTACGGTCTGTTATTTTGCCCGGTAATGTTGTAATTAATGAAATATATCCTCATTTTTCTGCTTGCCTTTCCATTAGTCAGCCATGCTCAACAGAAGGTTAAAACAGTAGATTTTCAACAGTTGGAGCAGGAGTGGACTTCTGCCGGCGATAGTTTGGTTATTGTTAATTTTTGGGCGACATGGTGCAAACCTTGCGTGGAGGAATTACCGGAATTCGAGAAGCTGAATAATTGGCTCAAAGGCAAAAAAGCTAAACTTTTGCTCGTCAGTTTGGATTTTCCGAAACAGCTTAAAACATCGCTTGCACCTTTTGTAAAGCGGAAAAATATTAAATCAAGGGTACTGCTGCTCGACGGAGGGAATCCGAATAATTGGATTGATAAAGTAAGCACAGATTGGAGCGGTGCAATTCCTGCAACTCTCATTATTTCACAGACAAAAAATTTTAAGGATTTTAAGGAAAAACAATGTAGTTTTGAAGAAATAAAGTCCATTATTCAATCACTTCAGGAGTAATTTATGAAAACACTCATGATTCTGATGTTCGCGCTCCTTTTCAGTGCGAATATCTACGCGCAAAGCGGATATAAAGTCGGAGACCAAGCAACCGGTTTCTCATTAAAAAATGTTGACGGTTCCATGGTCTCATTGGCAGACTTCAATTCATCAAAAGGGGTGATTGTCATTTTCACGTGCAATCACTGCCCGTTTGCTAAAGCATACGAAAATAGAATTATTGAACTTCACAAGGCGTATGCAGCAAAAGGCGTCCCTGTAGTTGCAATTAATCCCAACGACCCCAAAGAAGCACCCGATGATTCATTCGACGAAATGAAAAAACGTTCCAAGGAAAAATCCTTCCCGTTCAAATATATCTTCGATGAAACCCAAGCAACGGCAAAAGCATTCGGTGCTACCCGAACTCCCCATGTGTATTTACTTAAAAATGACGGCGGTAAATTTCATGTTACCTATATCGGGGCAATTGACGACAATCATTCTGACGCCGCAAATGTTAAGGAAAAATATCTGGAAGATGCTGTAAATGCACTTCTGAAAAACTCCAAGCCGACAACCGAAACGACAAAAGCAATCGGCTGCTCTATCAAATGGAAAAAATAAATTCGGGTTATTCCGGAGAAGGCGCACTGTGAATAGTGCGCCTTTTTAATTTCATTTCCCACAATACTGCCGTGTCTAATGAAATCCCTTTTCACAGTATGTTTCCTGTTTGTAATTGCGACTTGCGTACTGCAATCATATCAAGTAACACCGTCTGATTCCACATCACACCAACCAGATACTTCCATAAACTACACCCGTCTTGCAATCGTGGGCGGGGCAACAGCAGTCGGTATCACTTATGGCTTCATTCTCCAAAAGAACCTCTGGTGGAAGGGCGAAAAAACAGACTTCTATTTTAATTTCGACCGTGATTGGGAATATGCTATCGGAGCCGACAAACTGGGGCATTTCTTCTTTCCGTATATGGTTGCCGGTATATATTCCGAAGCACTACAATGGGCTAATGTTGATTCCGTATCGGCATTGTGGTATGGAGCGGGACTTGGACTTGCACACCAAACATTTGTAGAAATTCGTGACGGATATTCTAAAGACAATGGTGGTGGCTATTTGGGATTCAGTTGGGGGGATATGACTGCAAATATACTGGGAGCTGCCTATCCTATTTTGCAACAACGTTCCAAACTATTGCAGAATTTCACCGTAAAGGTAAGTTTCTACCCTTCTGAACTATATAAGACGGGAACAAAAAACGTTATTTTCGACGACTATGAAAGTACATACCACTGGCTATCCATCGGTGTAAAAAACCTTCTGCCACACTCCGTTGCTGAATATTATCCTGCGTGGATAAACCTCGCAATCGGACATAGTGTAAAGCAGCTTAATGGCTTCGGAGGCGGGCATCACGAGATATTTATTGGACTGGATTGGAATCTTGCCGGTATTCCGATTGAAGGAAAATTCTGGAAAGCAGTTTCGAAAGCACTAGGTTATTATCACTTCCCTGCTCCTGCGGTGAAGATTTACCCTAATGTGGTGTGGTATGGGTTGAGATTTTGAGGATAGTTCTAACTTTTACCACAAAAGTCACAAAAGGTTTTTTTTGTCTTTTTCGTATAATTCTCAGTGTTTTTCTTACTAACTATTGATTCACGTAAGCAGATTATATTTAATTATACACCAAATTGCACTCACTCCGTCTTTCCAATTGATTTTTTTACCTTCGTCATACGTTCTGCCATTGTACGAAATTCCTACCTCGAAAATCTTGTAATTTTTTCTTTTGGCTAATTTCGCCAGTTTTGCCGTTACTTCCGGTTCAAAACCAAAACGGTTCTCTTCTATCTGTATTTCTTTGGCAATCTCTGCTTTGAATACCTTATAACAGGTTTCCATATCTGTCAGGTTCAGATCGGTACAAACATTCGAGAGAAATGTGAGAAATTTGTTACCTGCTGAATGCCAAAAATACAAGACACGGTGAACTTCCCCTCCGGCGAAACGGGAGCCGTACACAACATCTGCCTTTCCGGCTAATATTGGAGCCAGTAGCTTTTCGTATTCGTTAGGGTCATATTCCAAATCGGCATCCTGAATGATGATAATATCACCGGTTGCGAGTGAAATCCCTGTCCTGAGCGCAGCACCTTTTCCTTCATTTACTCTCTTTAATTCAAGAATTTGAATCAGATTTTCTTTACGAAGAATACTTGCAATTTCCTGTGTTCCGTCTTTGGAACCGTCATCTACGACGACTATTTCCTTTTCTATATCCAAATGGGATAAATCCACACTTCGTACAGCATCAATGATAACCCGTAAGGTGTTTCTTTCATTATAACAGGGAATAACAATCGAGAGTTTTTTCACGGAATTCTTCGGTAAATTATTTAATTTGAGTAGTAATAGCCAAGCACAAAGATAACACATTTCACACAATCATACTATTACAATCCAATGATTTCATTGAGTGTAAAAGGGTTCTTTGCGTAATCTTCAGTAATCTTTTCCTGCTGCATTCATTTATGAATCTATTTAACAAACCCCCAATAAATACAAATAAAAGATTATAAATACCTACCTACAGGATTAAGTGCCCAAAGAGCAGCATACGAATTATTCACTTCGATTTGCTTGAGTCCATATAAACCAAGAGGAAGTTTTCATCTTATGAAAATTTGAATGAATTGAATTTGAGAAAAAGTGTATTTTTGCTACAGCATTTTATCAAGTGCGCTATTCTTATGGAAAAATAAAGGGAAAATTTATGAATCCTACCTCATCGCCTGTTTCATCGCCGATGATTGATGATCTGGAAACCCGTCCCGCTTTTACGCTTGGAATTGAGGAAGAATACATGATGATTGACCCGCAAACGTATGATTTGCGGTCGCATATCAATATGGAATTACTTTCTAAAGGACAGACGCTCCTTCACGAACACATTAAACCCGAAATGCACGGTTCGATGCTTGAAATCGGTACAAGTGTTTGCAAAAATGCACGGGAAGCAAAGTTTGAACTAACCAAATTACGTTCTATTATTTGGCAGCTTGCGCGGCAAAACGGACTGTTGATAGGGGCAGCAAGTACCCACCCGTTTGCACGTTGGCAAGATCAGGAAATTTATCCTGATGAGCGATACCGCGTTTTGGTGGAGGACATGCAAATGCTTGCACGTTCTCTTTTGATTTTCGGAATGCACATTCATATCGGCATTGAGAATCGTGAATTACAAATTCAGATTATGAATGAAATGCGGTATTTCCTGCCGCACGTTCTTGCGATTACCACCAATTCTCCGTTCTGGATGGGAGAAAAAACAGGTTTAAAATCGTATCGCTCCAAAGTATTTGAAAGATTCCCGCGTACTAACCTGCCGGATGAATTCAGCAGTTGGGCGGAATATGAAGGATATGTGAATTTCCTTATCAAGACCAATTGTATAGACAATGCCAAAAAAGTCTGGTGGGATATACGCCCGCATCCATTCTTTCCTACGCTTGAAGTCCGTATATGTGATTTGCCGATGCGAGTGGATGAAACCATTGCTATTGCCGCGCTCTTGCAAGCACTCGCAGCAAAACTATATTCTCTTTACAAAAAGAACCTTAGTTTCCGCCGCTATTCACGTGCGTTGATTATGGAAAACAAATGGCGGGCAGTTCGCTACGGTTTGGACGGTAAATTGATTGACTTCGGTAAGCAACGTGAAGTTCCTGCCCGTGCACTCGTCCGTGAGTTGTTGGAATTTGTGGATGATGTAGTGGACGAACTCGGTTCTCGCCGTGAAATCGAATATATCTACCAAATCCTAGAAATGGGAAGCGGAGCCGACAGACAGCTCAAAGTCTATGAGAAGAACAAAAGTATGGAGGAAGTGGTGCAGTATATCCACCGTGAAACTACGATGGGACTCATGGAAGATGCATCGGGGTATATCAATGATTTGCAGCTTCCTTCGGAGGATTCGATTAGGGAGAAACTAACTTCGCTTACTCCGGCGATTGATGTGTAGGATATATTCGTGTTCAAAATCAAAAAGCCCCGATATGCTTCTAAGAAGCTGTCAGGGCTTTTTGATTTTTCAGAGAAGGTCTTTACCTGTCGGTAGAGTTGCAAAATCTCTTAATTCTGTTTTTAAGGTCAGGCATATCGGTTGTAACAACAGACAGAACTATATGTTGGTCCGTATCTTACTTTTTGCCCCTGCTCTTCTTCCTCTTAACTACCCGCATAACAGCCCGCTTCACCTTCCTCAACATCAACTTAATCAACCGTGCAAGCGGAATCCGCACCATAGCATTGGATTTCTTCTGCATCATTTTCGATAATTGAATTTCATCCTTTTCTGAGAGTTCAAGGAATTGGTGGGAAGTATCTCCCCCCTCTTTGAGGATTTTTTCCAGCAGTTTTTGCAGCTCTTTTGCTGTCTGGCTCAGTTCCTCCGATTCTATACCGTGATGATCTGCCATCATTTCGAGATGGTCACTGAGGAGAGCTGCTTTCTTGAGGTCTTCGAGTGACGGCTCATTAATAAGAGTAGAGAGCATTTCGGCAGTGAGCGCACGAAGCTCTTCGGTTTTATCTTCGGACAGCCGGAAAATGTCCTGCGGCACTAGGTCGGTAATTTGGATGAATGTATCGGAAATATCTTCAATTTCACGTCCGTACCGCTCTGCTATTTTCTTTCCGATACGTTCAGTTTGAAGATTGATTTGTTTTGCAATGTAGCCCGCTTCACTTCTTAGCACGCCGCGGCGACTTTCGCTTCCGGCGTTATGAATCTGATGTTCCAAATCCCGTAATTTCTGCTGTAAGTCCCTTACGACTTTTATTTCCTCAGAACCTCCGGTCATAATCAATCCCTGCAAAAATTTTGCATCAGGCGTTATACTGGCTGTTCCTATCTTTACCGTATTTATCTTGATTGTTTCACCCAAAAGCGGACGTAGTTTTTCAACATCAATATGTGCAGCACCGTCTGTTATCACAAGGATTTCCGCTTCGCCCATCATACTTGCCGATCGAATATCGGCAACCGCTGTCAGAAGTGCTTTTTCGAGGGCTGTTCCACGTCCTAATGCACGAAGGTGCATCGCCTCGCTAATTAACTGCTCAAACCCGTGTATGTCGTTGGCTGTGCGTAACTCTCCGATTTCAGCATCAAAAGTACGGAAATAAACTGTTCCGAGTTCCTTCCTGTTTTGCCGTAAAAAGAAAAATGCAATTGCCTTTGCAAGGTGAATCCTATAATGCTCCTGCATGGACTTGGAAGTATCAAATAACAAATACACCTTTTGCTTACGGCTGTCGGGAGCAAAATCGTTGCTCTCGGTTTGGTAGCGATAATTTCTTGGTGCTTTCGGTTTGGGAAGCCACAACGACCGCTCGACTAATTTTTGAAAAAAAACTTCCTCAGGCAAAAGAAACTGATGCGGGTAAATGCGGGCTATATCGCGGAAACTGTCTATCAGTGCAGCTTCGTATTCCTCTGAGGCAGGGAGGTGCGGGATTATATCATGTTCAGGGCTGTGAGGAGGCGGAATATCACTGGATTTCTGCCAGAGAATCGGTGCTAAACGCTGAGTAAGGGGTTTGGATTCATCTTCCAAAATACGAGCAATTTCAAATACAAGTGTAAATTCTTCGGGTAATCTGTCGGCAATTGCATCAAAAAAGCCAAACTCCTCCATTCGGTTGAAGAATGTACTTTCAGCAGTAAAT
The DNA here is from genome assembly GCA_964527785.1 of uncultured Chitinophagaceae bacterium. Taxonomy (GTDB): domain Bacteria; phylum Bacteroidota; class Ignavibacteria; order Kapaibacteriales; family UBA961; genus JADJXV01. The sequence continues at coordinate 83,535 of CAZGNO010000003.1, read as the reverse complement.
TGATGTGGCATAGACCCCTCATATTCTTTAGTTTTGTAGAAAGACTATCCTTTAATCATTCCATCCCATTCTTTCGCGTAAGTCTGTGATTTGCATTATATGGTTCAATCCGTGATGGGCATACGATGCTATCATATCGGCGAGTGTAACTTCACCTATTTCAGGGTGAAAACCACTGCGGCTGAGTGCATCATCAGTTAAATTATCTAACAAAACCGTCCATCTGAAATGAAGACCCCGTAAAATGAGAAGCGATGACTCAAGCGGGAGATATTTACTGTCAGGTAATGAAGCCCAAAGGTCTTGGTCGTATGGTTTGATGGAAGGATGTTCTTCTGTTAGCATCAGCTTCATTCTGATATAAGCATTCATATGCGAATCGGCGGTATGGTGAACTACCTGACGGATAGTCCAGCCACCTGTACGGTATGGTGTATCTAATTGAGAATCATTAAGATTGCGTACCGCGTCCGAAATTGCTTCCGGTAGCATACGAATTTCGTCAATCTTTGCACGAATTTCGAGGGAAGTAATCATATCAGTATTTATAAATGAATGAAATCAAAAAGTATGTGATCGCAAATTACACAATGGGGCTGCCATATCCAATTGCTTTTTACAGTTCTGTAGTGTGGTTTAATAAAACTCTTTCTTTTCGTTGGTCATTACTACAGTTAAACTCAAAAAACGATGTAATTTTGCCGGTAATATCAACAATTAATTAAAAATTATGAAACGAAAACTACGAACATTTGCAGATTATAAAGACTTGGGGTTCAGCGATAAAGTATCGAACCAAGCGGGTAGAGCTATCAATAAAGACGGATCGTTCAATATACGCAAAAGTGGACTCCGTTTTTTGGAGCACTACAGTTTTTTTCATGCGTTGATTACAATTCGATGGTGGAAATTCTATAGTATTGTTCTGCTGACTTATATTTCCGTTAATGCCCTTTTTGCATTTCTATATATGATTACCGGGTACGAAAATCTTACGGGAATGTCAACCGGTGGTGTATGGGAGCATTTTATCGAAGCATTCTTTTTCAGTACTCAAACCTTTACGACTGTGGGGTATGGTCGTATAAATCCCATTGGATTTATGGGCAATGTGGTATCCGCTTTTGAGTCTTTGGTCGGGCTGATGAGTTTTGCACTCGCTACAGGAATATTATACGGGCGTTTTTCGCGTCCCGTGGAGAAGTTTATTTATAGTGATAATCTATTGGTCGCACCTTTTAAAGAACATACAGCATTGATGTTTCGCATTGCAAACGCTAAGAATAATGTACTCAGCAATGTGCAAATTGAAATTATGCTCTCGATGAACGAAAAGGAAGACGGTACATCTACACGTAAATTCTACGAGCTTGTTTTAGAGCGCAAACGTGTAAATTTTCTTTCGCTTAGTTGGACAGTGGTTCACCCGATAGATGAGAACAGCCCGCTGTTTGGGTATTCGGAAGCAGACTTTACCGAGTCGGATGTGGAATTACTTATTCTTATTAACGCTTATGATGATACATATGGGCAGAATGTTCATACCCGCCATTCCTATAAATTTCACGAGTTTATTTGGAATGCCCGTTTTACACCTATGTTCAAACGCTCGGACGATGAGCAATATACTATTCTGGAATTGGATAAGATAAGTGATTATCTAAGGGTTGGGTAATTATATTAGATTGTACTCTCTCAAAAATTTAATTTAAAATTTTCATCTATTTATCATATTTTTAAATTCTGGGGATAAACTAAAGTAAATACAGCATATTTGCAAATCAATATTTTCACTTTCATTTTATGGTGTTTTATGAAAATACTATTTATCTTCACTATACTTGTTTGTTCGTTGACGAGTTTACCAATATATGGACAAGAATCCGGCTGGGTTGATTCGTCAGGATACAAACAACAAATACTCAAAACAGGATCAATCCAACAAGTAGCTTATTCACAAAATGGTGATAAACTCTATAGCGTTAGTAGTGATTCGCTTTGGCGCGTTCACTATTGGGATGTCATGACCGGTAAACTCCTTCGAATAAAAACTATTGATAAATCTCCTTATTCAATAATATACTCGGTCATGGTGGCAAACGATGGGAATACATATACCGTTTGCGGATTGCAAACTGACAACAAATGCCATGCAATGATATACTCCATACAGACGGACAGCTTATTTTACGATGTAGTGCTCAGTATAACGACAACTTCTGAAGTTAAAGAATGCTCTGGGGTTTTTGACACAGCACTAGGAATATTGTGGTTATTTTACAACTCATACAATGAAAATGGATTTCCTCCAAGTGGAACACGATATGGCGGAATGTTAGAATATCTCCTCAAAGAAGGCAAATCTGAGTTAATCAGTTCTGATGGTGGTGCCGTAAAAAGATGGTCGGTTGCTGTTGGTGTAAATTCGACAGCTTGGATTGGATATTTTCATAAAATTAGGTTAAGTTCTAATGGTAATACAACCGAAAATACAGGTTGGATGAAAGCTTTTTTGAAGTTTGATAGTACAAAAATTCAGAAAGAAGTTCAATTTGACATTATAGGGTTTCATACAAGAACAGGTATTTATGCCTCAAGCTATTTTCCTGTAATCACTTCAAATGGGAAGCATTATTTTCTTATTGACCATATGACGATGAGCCATTGGTCACTTGCTCCTTACGGGGCTGTTTCAAGTATTATTCTTCCTTTTACACCTATTTCAATAGCAGTTGCACCTACAAACAATCATCTACTTATTAATTCGGGTCGGCAGATTTTAATTTACAATATTACTGCCAACATTATTACTGATTCTCTTAATCTTCCCTTTGACTGTACAACTGTAGCAATTAGCCCAAACTCTAAATCAGGAATATTTGGGTCAAGCAATGGGATGCTAAGAACTATTGATCTGCAATATTCAAAGCCAAACATACAAAATGATTTTTATGCAGATAGAATGAAAATGTATGTAGATTCTGCAATTACTTTTTCTATGATTTCAGGCAAAACAATTGCACGTTTTAAATGGGATTTTGGAGACGGCTTTACAGACTCTACATCAACTGCCATACATAGATTTACATCAGCCGGTAATTTCTCCGTAAAACTATACTTAACTGATACATCCGGAGTAACTGATACAATATCTAAACAGGATTATATATTCATTCTTCCAAACCTAATTCCTGCTTTCAGTGCTAGTCCCCGCTTTGGGAGTGCACCATTAGAAGTACAATTCAAAGATGAATCCCAAGGAAGTATCATTTCATGGAATTGGAATTTTGGGGATATGCGAAAAGATACAATTCAAAATCCAAGCCACGTGTATGGTGGAAAACGTTATTATAATGTTTCACTCACAATCAGTGACGGATTGACTCAATCCACTCACTCAAAGCCTTTATATATAAATACAGATACAATTCCACTCCATCTAATTGAAGTAAAGAAGAAATGGATTTCAAATGCTGTAAATTTGCATAATTCTACAGCAGATGGCAATTGGACAAACATAGAAAATGCGTTTTCGAAAGGAATATTAGGTAATGACGGGAAGTTATATCTGTATTGGCATGAGTGCTATACATCTTCTACCAGATCTACTAACATACAAGTAATTACTTATCATCCCCAACAAAGCATTTCATCTCCAGACAGCCTTTTAAATTCTTGGAAACATATTAAGACATATTCGCCAGGAAGAGCTGAACCTTGGTATAAATGCGAAGGAACATACACTCAAAGTGGCTACCAGTTAATTCATTATAAAAACCATATATTAACTTCTTTTAATGGATGGTCAACACCAATCATAGCCACCCCATCAATTCTATACTTTACAAATGGTCGGTCTTTTAAACCACCCGGTTGGACACACGATTTCGACGGTGCTTTCTTACCTGACGGTACTGATATTTTTCTTTTCCGTAATAAGTATTCTTCTTCCTTACAGTTTTTCAATAAGGACACCATACCTATTGCCCGTGATTCTCTCTTTGGTGATGTGATGCGTCCACTTGCATCACCAGATTCACAGTATATTACAGTGTTTGCCAATCCTTATTTAGGCACTGGAGATTCATCGCGCTGGCTTGTTCAGCGAACATACTCAACAGACGGGACAATAGTGAGTGAAAAGCACATTGAAAAAAGCAATGCTATACGTCTGACAGATGTAGCAGACATTGGTTGGGGTGATTTTCTAATTTGCGGGAGGGTAGATACTAAAGATTCACTCGGCAATACTGTTCAATTAGGGTATCTGGCAAAAATCGGTTCGGACGGAAGATTGACTTGGGAATACACTACCCCAACATGGCAAAACTTTGCAAAATTCCAGCGACTGGGCTCTGAGTATTTTGCTGTATGGGGAACACCTCAAAAAGGATTTAATCATGGTTTTCTTGCGATTCGTACTGATGGAAGTGTCATTAGCGATAATCGGCTTGCAGGAGCAAGTAGTAACTTCTCTCCATCAGACTTTATTAAGGGTAATGGAACAGACGAGGTGTGGTTTATCGGTTCGGAATATATATCAGACCAAGGTCAACGCGCTGTAGTATATTTATGCCATAATCCGGTATCGTCAATAACAGGAATTAAAGAAATTCCGGCTATGGTCACTAAGAATATATCGGCAGAAGTTTTTCCAATCCCTGCCACTGATAAAATCAACGTGAGGATTTCAATTCCACGCCGATGCCATGTACGATTATCATTAATTTCAGTATTGGGAGTAGAGTGTTTCCGGTCGGTACAGGAGGCAAATGCTGGAATAGATGAGTACACAATACCAACAGACGAGTTGCCTGTTGGTATGTATTATATTTGTATTAAGACGGACGATGAAACGCAAGTTGTTTCGGCTATAGTTGTTCGGTAGGTTAGTCTTTTGGCCCTCAAAGCGATTTTATCAATTCTCTCGCAATAACAATATGCTGAATTTCTGAAGTACCTTCGTAGATTTCTGTAATTTTTGCATCGCGCAACATTCTTTCAACATGATATTCGCGCACATAGCCATAACCGCCATGTACTTGGACTGCCTCAAGCGTTACTTCAACAGCAGTTTTCGATGCCATAAGTTTGGCTTGGGCAGCTTCTTTTACAAAACGCTCGTGATTATCTTTCATCGTTGCTGCTCGAAGAATAAGCAAACGGGACGCTTCAATTTTAACCGACATTTCAGCTAATTTGAATTGAATTGCCTGTAAATCAGATATTGGTTTTCCAAATGCTTTGCGCTGTGTAGAGTAATCAAGTGCACGTTCAAATGCACCTTGTGCTATTCCAAGTGCTTGTGCAGCAATACCGATACGTCCGCCATTCAATACTTCCATCGCAATATTAAACCCTCGTCCCGGCTCACCTAAAATATTTTCAGGCGGTACAGTTACATTAGTAAGACCGATTGAACAGGTATCGCTTGAGCGAATGCCAAGTTTATCTTCTTTTAGCCCCGGTTCAAATCCTGTACGGTCACGCTCTACTATAAAGCAAGTTATGCCTTTGTGTTTTTTTTCACGGTCAGTTTGAGCCATTACCAAGTAAATATCAGCAGTTGTTCCGTTTGTAATCCAGTTTTTCGTACCGTTTATTACCCAGTTACCATTTTCGAGAGCTGCCGAGGTATGCTGCTGAGTTGCATCTGAGCCGGCTTCGGGTTCGGAGAGACAGAATGCACCGAGTTTTTCCCCTGTAGCCAATGGGCGTAGAAACTTCTCTTTTTGTTCATCATTTCCGAACGATTCAATTGCCCAACACACCAGTGAATTATTGACAGACATAACAACACCGACACTTGCATCAACTTTTGATATTTCTTCCATTGCTATCACATAGCTGACCGCATCCAAGCCGCTTCCACCCCATTCAGGAGATACCATCATTCCCATAAATCCTAATTCACCAAGTTTTTTAACAATTTCTGCCGGAAATGTTGCAGTTTTATCACGCTCAATAACCGAAGGGAGTATTTCGTCTTGAGCAAATTGACGGGCGGTTTGACGTATAAGTTCGTGAGTTTCAGAATATTGGAAGTTGAGCATAGATTTTTTAGTTAAAATTTTGTCTGAATACATTCATTAAAACAATGAAATTTGTATGATTTCAGTACAAAATTGCGGGTAATTCCTCACTCGACAAAAGAAAATTTACAATTTTAACACTTCAATTCAAGAAATCAGCACTAAATCCTTGATTTTTTGCGCTCTGTTCCGTAAGTTGTATTTTCTTAGAAACAAACATGATATATCTTTTTATTTTCCATCCCACTTTTTCGTTAGAGGCGATTCTATGAAGCAATATATTCTCCTAATAATCGCGACATTTCTTCTTGTTTCTGTAAACAGTTCAGCACAGCAAAATCAAGATGAAAGACGTGAAGGCGACCCGCGTGACAAAGCAAAGTTTTTCCATGACCAACGTGTCTATCCTTTTGATTCAATTCCGAGCAATGCCCTTTTCAAAGCCCGTGAACAGCAAAAGAAATTCTTTAGCTCTAAGCAAAACGGTGCCCAACTTTTAGCCCAACAACCTGTTTGGAAACAAGCTGGTCCTACCGCAGTAGGGGGGCGTACAAGAACAATAGTACATCATCCGACGAAAGATGGCTGGCTATATGTTGGGGCTGCAAACGGCGGTGTATGGCGTTCTACAAATGGAGGAGAAAACTGGGAACCGATAATGCAGAATGAAAACTCCATCTCTATGGGGGCACTAGCAATTGACACCAAAAACCCCGATATAATTTATGCAGGAACCGGTGAGTATTCCAGTGGCAATTATGGCTATTCCGGTGCAGGTATTTTTAGAACTACAGACGGAGGAACAACTTGGAATCTTCGTGGCTTGGCAACCGTAGGCGGGTTTTCTAAGATGTATGTTCATCCTAAAAATTCTAATGTTATCTATGCAGGAGCAGTCTATGGCGGTGCAGGATTCTACAAATCAACAGACGCCGGAGTTACTTGGAACAGAACAATCAAAGAAACAGTATCAGATGTAAGTATCAATCCAAATGACATTAATGAGATATTTATAGGAACAGTCGGCGCTGGGATATTTTATTCCAATGACGGAGGTGAAACTTGGACTCCTAAGCCGATTCCGCTATTTAATACTGGAAGAATTTCCGTACAACAGTCTGTTTCAAATCCAAACCAAGTTTATGCTCTTGTAGATGTAGCAGGTGTAAATGGAACTGCTGGTATTGGACATATCTTAACATCAAATGACAGAGGAGAAACTTGGACTGACAGTTATAGTGAAATTGGAATTTTTAATACAAATGATCAGGGCGGATATGATAATTTCGTAACTGTTCATCCAACCAACGCTAATATTGCATTGGTAGGCGGTGTAAATCTTTTTCGTACTACGGATGGTGGAGAAAACTGGATAAAAGTAGGTGGATATGGAACAGATATGCATCCTGACACTCATTGTGGATTTTTCAGCCCTATAAATCCAGATATTGTATATGTAGGTTGTGACGGAGGTATGTATAGAAGTGATGATGCAGGATTTCTTTGGAAAAGCATTAATACCGGATTGGCTATTACTCAATTTCAAGGCAATATTGCAATAGATCATGATCAACCCACTGCTATGTATGGCGGCACCCAGGATAATGGTACAATGAGTAATGTTTCTACAAGAGAGGGCGATATTTTGGGCGGTGATGGTGCCTTTGTTACATTAAATCAGCAAAAACCGTCAATTCTTTATGCTGAATCACAGTATGGCAATATGGCTCGAATTGATTTAAAAAACAAAACAATTAATTCGATAGGTGCAAATCTGTCCGCTGATCCGGGCGCATTCGTCGCACCATTAATATATGATCCTGCTACCGAAGGACTGTATAGTGGTCGGAGTGCTTTATATGTTTCATACAACCAAGGAAACGGATGGGAACAACTTTCTCCTTCTCTTAAAGCAAAAATTTCGGCAATTGCAGTTTCTCAACAAGACCCTGATGTACTGTATATAGGTAGTCAATCCGGTGAGCTCCTAGTAACCAAAAATGGTGGAGGAAAGGAATCTGAGAATTGGACTTATATTAGTAATAATGGACTTCCTAACCGTTTTGTAACTGACATTGAGCCATCATTGATTAGCGGAACAACTGCATATGTTACTCTATCGGGGTTTAATAGTGCCCATGTTTTCAAAACAGACGATTTAGGTCAAACATGGCAGGATATTGGTAAGAACCTCCCAGATGTTCCGACAAATTGTATTACGATTCATCCGGATGACGAAAAAATTCTCTTTGTGGGAACTGATATAGGTGTCTATGGTACATACGATGGAGGTGTCTCTTGGTTTCCACTCGGAACAGGATTCCCCAGTACTTCTATAATTGATATGCAAGTCTATAAGGGTTCGGCAACCCTACCCGGAACAATTAAACTTCGTGTTTCAACTCACGGACGATCAATGTGGGAAATAGACGTACCAAAAGAAGTTATCAACTCATTTGAAGTTACGGCTCCTGTAGGTGGTGAGCAATTTGTTACGGGTGCAAGCCAACAAATATCATGGTATGGATTTACAGAAAAGGTAAATATAGAATACTCAATAGATAACGGCATAAAGTGGACGAATATTGTTAATGGTGCAATTGGTAATAATATTCTTTGGAATGTACCTAATCGCCCTACAGAATATGCACGTATTCGAATAACCTCTGCCACAAATCCAAATGAGGTCAGAACAACTCGTTCTTTCTCGATTGTTCCTATTAGGATTGGCTCAATTCTGGAGAGTGGTGGAGTAGCTCATGTTCCGTATGGTATTGCTTACGATGGCAAAGATGGGCTATGGACAACCAGTTTCCAAGAAGCAAAAATTTACAAGTTAAACTCAACTACACTTGTTATTGAGAAAGAAATTTCATTTGCCAACCCTAAAGATTCTTTATGTACGGATCTAACCATTGATCGCAAAACAGGAACACTCTATATTCATAAATTAAATAGCACGACATCCTCAAATGGAGGAATGATTTATACAATGGATACAACAGGAAAACTGTTGAATTCATATTCAAGTCCGGCAGCAAACTATCCTATTGGGCTTGAGTATGTTGATGGGAATTTGCTTGCAGCTGACCGTGATGGATCAAGGAGAATATACACAATTAACCCGATAACAGGCGATACAATTACCTCAGTAAAAAATCCATATCAACTAACCTTTGGTCCTCGTTGTCTCTGTTATGACGGAAGTCAATTTATGTATCAAGTATGTACTAATTTTTCAGGCGGAGCATTATCAGGTACTATTAGTATAAAAATAGATAAGAATGCTCCTACCCTTGAAGTTAATCGAATGGAGCTACTCGTAGGAAGCTCTAGTATCAATGCCCGAGGGATAGAATACGATCCTCGGGACAAGAATTTTTGGGTTGCGGACTATGGCGGTAATATATTCAAAGTAGCCGGTTTTGAAACAATTACTCCGATTGATACTACTGTGGGAGGGATAGATGAACCGTCAGATGCATTGAGCGGTATATTAACTAGTTCAATCTATCCAAATCCATCTTCAAATACAACATTTATATCCTATCAAATGAATAAACCATCCTCACATCTTAAAATTGAGGTGGTAAATCTTCTCGGTGAAACATTCGGCACTCTCTTTGATAATACAACTGTAGGAAATGATCAAAATATTCTTCGCTTTGAAACTGCGAACCTAACAAATGGTGTTTACTCGATAGTTTTCACTGTTGATAAGACACAACGAGTAGCGAAGAAATTAATCATTTCTCACTAATTTTTCTGATAAAACATTCAAATCAATACACTGCTAATTCTTTTAACCAAGAATTAGCAGTGTGTCGTAAGAAAATTCAGGAAAAGGAGTTAACGATTTTCATAAGATAATTCTTTTCCGTGAAGCGTCATTCAATTCATACTGACAAAGAACATTCAGGTGCTGACCGATACTTAATTACGTATGCCGATTTGATTACACTTTTGCTCGGATTATTTGTAATTCTCTATGCTTCGTCGCAAGTGGACAGCGGTAAATACAAAGAGTTTTCGGCAGCAATGACTGATTATTTTAAGCCATCGGCTGATAATAAGCAGCAGAGGGGTAATAAAATATTACCCGGAGCTGACGGAATTCCTCAGCCAATTCTTCCGAAAGCGCAAGAAAAATCTATTGATCAAATAAATCTCGAAGTAGAAAAAGCTCTTCAGCAAGAAATTAACGAAGGTAAGGTTTCAATTCAACGTACTTCTACAGGAATAATAGTAAATTTGCCTGAAAAATTATTGTTTCAATCTGCAAAGTCAGATATTCAGCCCAATGCTTTTCCTGTTTTAGACTCAATTACAGCCATTCTGTCTGGAATAAATAAAAAAATTTCGATTGACGGGTTTACCGATTCAATCCCTATTCATACTTTTCAGTATGAATCAAATTGGCAGTTATCAACAGCAAGAGCCATGAATATAGGATATTATATTCTTAAAAAAGGGGTTTCGGAACAAAACTTTAGTATCAGGGGATTTGGAGCAAATAAACCGTCTGCATCTAACTCTTCGCCCGATGGCAGAGCAAAGAACAGGCGCGTGGAAATATTAATCGAAGATTTACCCAAGAGCATACCTTCAACTGAAGGATATATTTCCGATTCTGTTTCGTTCAACATCCAATAAAAATACAGTAAAGCTAAGAATTATATACAGCAATGTCGTTAAAAAGTAAAACTTCCTTATATTCGATTTATTAAATCAAATATACTAACGTATATCATCAAAGGACAATCTCTATGCAGGACGCACTTTCACTTCATTCAGATGAGCTATCTGCTATTTCATTAAGCATTCCTGATTTTGGTAACCTCGAAGTTGAGCCCAAGCATATTTTTATATTTGCTGACGGCTTGCTTGGGTTTGGGGACTTAACTGAATACATTCTTATTGACGAAGAAACAACCTCCCCTTTTAAGTGGTTGGTTTCAGTCCAGAACCCTACTATCGGTTTTCCGCTTCTCAGCCCTTGGCATATAGATCTAACCTATAATCCCGGTATTGATTACGACCTCTCCAGTCACTCACTTTTTGTAGTTATAACCCTGGCAAACGAACACAAGCGTATGTCAGCAAACATGAAAGCGCCTATTCTTCTGAATGTTGATACACAAACTGGTGAACAAATTATACTTCCTCACGGTAATTATTCAGCAGAATTCATTATCGGAAATCAAAAAGAATCAAGTGCTTCCGATTTGAAACCAGAAGAAAATTTCCGCACAATATTTACAGCTCAATTCGGTGAAATTCAGGTTGCCGACAGCAATATTATTGTATTTCCCAAAGGAGTACTCGGCTTTCAGGAACTTCGTGAATTTGTGATAATATCAGATGAGGAAACTGCTCCATTTAATTGGCTGCTTTCACTTGAGCAGCCCACTATCGGTTTCCCGCTGCTTTCACCGTGGATGATTGATATGGAGTATGATTTGCGTAATAATTTCAACCCTGAGTATAATGCCGCTTTTGTTATCATTACAATTCGTGCCGCCAACAGAGGTATGACTGCAAATATGAAGGCACCGTTGATTATTGATGTTGTAAAGCAACTCGGTGAACAAATCATCCTCTCTTCCGATAAGTATTCTCCTGAGTTTTCCGTTAATTCTAAATAATATTTCCCAATTTTTTCATTATTAATATGCTGGTACTCTCACGAAAAATTGGCGAAGTAATAACAATTGGAAACGCCATAACTATCACAATTTTAGGTAATGACAGAGGAATTGTTCGCTTAGGAATTGAAGCTCCGCGAGATATTCCTGTCCACAGAAAAGAAGTATATGACAAAATAATCGAAATGAATCGTCAAGCAGCACAAACAAATATATCAGCATTCAAAAAAGCATTGATAGGACTTGATATTAACAGACCGACAGCCGATAATGGATTACAAACCGATATGCTTATCCTTACCACCGATAAAAAACAGAAATAAACATGATATATTCTGAAAGGGTATTTGGTAATGAATGAAATTCCTGTCTTAATAATAGATGATGATATATGGATGCAGAGAATCCTGTCCAAGATTATACAAAGTTTCGGGTTTTATCCGTTCCTTGCTTCTAATGGTTTTGATGGAATTGCTCTAGCTGTAGAACATCACCCTGCACTCATAATGCTGGATGTTCTGATGCCCGAACTTTCCGGACATCAAACACTGAAAGCACTAAAGCACATAAAATCTACTAAGGAAATTCCTATCGTTATGGTTACGGCTGTGTCTGATATAGAAAATATTGGTATGGCTATGAAATCTGGAGCTGCAGGATTTGTTGGCAAGCCGTTTACTCGAACAACTATTTACGAAAAAATTCGTGACGTTGTGAATAAAGATGTTCTTTCACAAGCAGCACTAAAAGCAAAGGCAAACGACTTTACCTCAGAAGACAACCCTATTGCTCAAGAGCCGACATCAAACCTTATCAAATCACTAGAAGAGTCTTATATGGGTTCCCAACCAAAATCCTCAGTAATGCCGCAACAGGTCATCCCCAAGACCTATAAAGAGGATGATAAAAAGAATATTGATGCTATAAAAGAACTACTCCTCAAGTCAAAGAAATAAACTGATTCAAGCAAAAAAAAAACCTCACATTCCTACAAGAAGTGAGGTTTTTTATTTTCAATTGACAAATTTATTTCTTCTTCTTGAACATTTCAAGCATTCTATCTGTTACCACAAACCCGCCAACCACATTAAGCGTACCGAGAACTACTGCTAAAAATCCAAGCACAATTGCAAGCATATTATGACTTTCAGCGTGACCCATTACGATAATGGCACCGATAATAACAACTCCGTGAATTGCATTAGCACCCGACATCAACGGTGTATGCAGAACAGCCGGAACTTTGGAAATTACTTCGATTCCCACAAAAATCGAAAGGATGATTATGTATATCATCTCGATATGAGTACTTAGCGAGCTAAAAATATCTGTCATCGGCTTTCCTTATTTGATATGAAATAAATATTATTTTTGTTCAGTACCTTTTTTGATGAAATCAACAAATTCTGATTGATCCCTTGTAAATGATTGCGTTTCAAGTATCTTATCGTCAGGACTGATGATTGCATAGAGTGGAAGCTCTATCGAGTTGAATCTTGAAGTCATCATGTTTTTATTCCACTTGTCGGCTTCTGATTTACGGTCGGTGTAAAGTCGGACACGCACCAAATCGCTCATTAAGTTTTTTACCGTCGGCTTAGGAAATATATTTGTTTCCATCCAACGGCAATTGGTACAGAATACTCCTGTAAAATCAATAAATATTGGTTTATTCAACCGTTTGGCTTCTGCCAGAGCGGTGTTATAATCCGAGAACCACTCATCTTCATGTTTAGCTTGGTTTCCCACAACTGATATGGAGCTTACCGTTTTTTTATCAGATGGATTTACCTCGTCACCGTTGATAATCAACTCATAATCAGGCGATGGAAGGAATGCTTCGAGAGTACCCAGCGTTTTCCCCCCATAAAGTCCCGTCATCAAGTACATTGTAATAGAAGCAAACAATATTGCCCATATCACCCTAAACGCGCCTACATTCGATACGGGTGAGTCTAATTTCAAACGATACAAGCCAAGTACATAAATTACAACGAGTGCACTGCATCCAATCCAAATTGCAAGAAACAAATCTCGGGGAAGAATCCCCCATTTCCACGCCATTTCGAAATTGCTGATAAATTTCATTGCTGCAGCAATTTCCAAAAACCCCATGACGACTTTCATATTATTCATCCAGCCGCCCGCTTTGGGTAATTTTGATAAGCGTGACGGGAACAGAGCAAGTAAAAAGAAAGGAATTGCAAATGTTGCCGAGAAGCCCAGCATCCCGATTATCGGATAGAACCACTCACCGTCTGCTGCTGAAATTAATGCCGAGCCAACAAATGGAACAGTACATGTAAAACTGGTAAGCGAAAACGTTAGTCCCATCAAGAGGACACTTGAAACGCCGCTACCCGATGATGCCATATTGAGTTTATTCAGGATTTTCGTTGGGATCTGAATTTCAAAGGCACCAAACAAATTCATTGCAAACACCAAGAAAACAAGTGCAATCACCAAATTCACCCATGGATTAGCAGCAAAATCTGATATTCCCGATGCCCCCAAAGCAACTGCAAGAATAATCCCCAAAGCAGTAAAAGTTCCAATAATTCCAATCGCGTAAACAATCGAATCACGCAGACCTTTTGACTTTTCTTTTTCGGAACGCTTTGTGAAAAACGACACTGTAATAGGCACCATAGGGAATACACATGGCGTTAGGAGTGCGGCAGCACCTGCAGTCATTGCAAACCATAGAAAAGACCAAATCCCTTTTTTCTTTTCCTTCAGAATTTCCTTTGATGATGATGTTTCAATAGTATTGGTGCTACCTTGGGTAGAGGTGTTTTTTTCAGTAGCTACCGTTTTTATGTCATTATTAGTTGAAGTATTTTTTGCTGATGCAATTTGAGGAACAGTTGTTTCCTCCGGTTCATTTGTTGCACCAATAGCTTCAGCTGTAATAACAATCTTTACAGGAAACAATTTTTCCAAGTTAGTACATATACCTTCAACATTACATACCTGAATGCTCACTTCAATTGAATCATTATACGAACCTATTTTAAGTTTGCGCTTGGCAGTCACTGGAATTTGAAGTGAAATTTTTCCATGATATTCACCAATTTTTACCTCAAAAGTAGAATCGTAACTAATTTCAGATTTTGGAGCACTTACTTTGCCAATCTTAAAATATAGTGAATTACGGGAATCAATCTTTAATTCCTGAGGTCCGGCACCGGTTCCCGATTTTTTATTTCTCTCGGCTTGTAGCAAGTCGTAAGCGTGCCACCCCTTATCAATTGTGATTGTAAGAGGGACAGTAATAGTATCACCGGCGCGGAGTTTTAATTCTTTTGGAGTTTTTTCCGAAAGAGAGAATTTGGCGCGCTCAATTATTTCTGCAAAGGCATCAATGCTTGAGAGAGAAGATGCAAGAAATATGAGAATAAGAATCGAATATTTTTTCATGGAAATCTCTTTGTAATAATCATAACTGTAATACTTCGCACCACCGAATTTTACTTACTAATCTCAATTGGAATCACTATTGTTTTTTCTTCCGGAGTAAGGCAGGTCTTCCCGTTGCACAGTTGAAAATACACACTGATTGTAGGTTTATATTTTCCGGGTACTGCAGCTTTTTCTGCGGTTATCGGTAGTGTAAAATTAAGCGTACCTTCTAAGGACTCTACATCCATTTCAAAGCCGTCATCATACTCTATGTGTGGTTTGGGTGATTTGACTTCGCCAAGTGTTACTGATTTGGTCGAGTCTTTTAATGTTACTTCCGTTGCTTGAGGTCCGATACCATCTTTGTTGATTTTAGGAATAACACCGTAAATATGCCATTTTTTAGGAACTTTTATTGTCAGTTTTGCCGTTACAGTTCCCCCTTGCTTCACCTTGACAGATGCAGCAGAAAGACTGAGGAGCGGCTTCTTGGCTTCGCTTGCGAATGCAGCGACACTAAAAAGAAGGACAATAATAGAGATGGAAAGAATTTTCATTTAACATTAAAAATTGAAGGTTAGGATAATGCACTCACTCCAAAAATACTGTTTATGCACTGATCATATTTCTCTGAACAGCAAACGAAGATTATTTGCATTAATTAATTCACGGCAAATCTACGAAATAGCGGATAATTATTTCAGCATCTTCGATAGGATTTTCAGAATATACTTCTCCTTGAATCTGTGCACGCAATCCGCCTTGTAAACGTTTGGCAGCAGAAGCAATGTGCTCAGGAAATTTATCATTCTCAGAAAGATGTTCAAGTGCTAACCTTGAATTCCAGTGCGATTGAATATTTTTCATGGAATCCTGTACTACCAGGACAATTGCACGACGCGCACATACTCGTGCTTTTCCGTCATTCATTTCGGAAATTGCAACCCTTGCCATTGCCATCTCGTTGTCAATTAAAACTGATAATTCTGAACTCATGGGCATTGTAAGAAATTGATTTGACAAGAAAAAAGCAATAGGCACTGGTACTATATTTTCTCTGCGCTTCTAATTGGCGAAAAAGTGGCGATTTTATTTTGTCTCTGATTGATACACCCCTATTTCACGATACCACTCAAGTGCTTTTCGCTGCATTGCCTGGATAAAATCATGCTTAGCTGCACTATACTCCAAGCCGTTTTCCCATTCCTCCTTCGCCAGATTTAGTTTAAATGCTCCATATTTGTCCCGTTCGACTGGATATTGCCTCAAATAATCACGGAAAGCCAAATGTCGCTCCCAAAATTCAGAATCAATGACCACTGAATGAACATGAACCAGTGATTGGTATCCGGCTTCTGTCATATTCTGCGTAGAAGAATCAACAACAGGAACATATTCTAGCCCTTTAGAACTTGAATACCGTACAAAGTATCTCCTGTAAGGCATTTGGACTTCATATCGAGAGACATACGAATATCCGAGGGACTGCATTGACGGGATAATTATATTCAGTTCTTCGATTGAGTTCAGACCTATCATAATGTCAATAATCGGCTTTGCACTCAGACCTGCAACCGATGTACTGCCAATGTGATGGATAATCGGCTTTAAGCTCTTGAGAACATTCAAAATACCTTCCGACTCATGGATGAATTGCTTTGACCAAGCAGGACTATATGGTTCAATTGTTATTTTCATTTAGGAAGAAGTGAACTTACTAAGTGATATTACGCAAGCAAGAACAAGATATTATTTGTAATTCAGTCTAGAATAGTTCCGTAGGAACGTAATATCGGTAGAAGTGACCATAAAAAGTACCGGAGTTCCGTAGGAAGGTAATATCGGTTAAAAACGGCAGTGTCTCGCTAACCGATATGACATCCCTGACGGGATTTTTCTATGTGTTGATTCAATCTTCTACAGATATAGCACCCCTGACGGGATTTAATGCAGACAATCATAACTGAAATTCTCAAATTAAATTTATTCTTGCGTAACATCAGTTACTAACAGCAAAAGTGAGCAATGAAGTACTATAATACATACATATAAGAGGCAACCGTCAGCATCAATCAATCAATACGATTTACTTTTTGGTTTACGGAGAGCTTCTCTGTAATTTAGCATATTATTTAAAAGCGCAAATTACTACTATCCTGTCAATTTACAGCAAAGATATGACAAAAACATCGGGGCATATAGACTGGTTCATTCTCCTGTCAGTCGTCGGGCTAATGCTGTTCAGCGTTGCATTTGTCTATAGCGCAAGCTCTTCATTCTCAATGATTAAATTTGGTTCGAGCGAGAAACTGTTTTGGAATCATGCTTTCCGTGTTTTAATCGGCTTGGCGGCTATCATACTTTTCTCAAGAATAGACTATCACCGATGGGAAAAGTTTACAACACCGATATTAATTCTTGCATTGTGCTGTCTGGTCTATGTGCTTGTGACCGGAATAAAAGTGAAGGGAGCGGCTCGGTGGATTCACATTGGGTTTATCAATTTCCAACCGTCAGAATTCGTAAAGTTTGCGTTAGTCCTTCATATTTCTGCTCTAGCTGCCAGAGCAAAAGATTATATTTCAGACTTTAGAACAGGTATGTTACCATTGCTCATCTGGATTTTGGTTACGTGCGGTTTGGTAGCTGCACAACCAAACCTTTCGACTGCATCGGTCATTTTTTTAATAACCGCAATTATCATGTTTGTGGGCAATGCACCACTGAAAAAACTCGGATTAATTGCTGCAGGCGGATTTGTAACAGCAGCAATCTATGCAGTTTCAGCACCCTACCGTCTGAAACGGATACTTGCCTTTATTGGTTATGGAGAAGGGACAGCATCAGAAGTAATAAATTATCAGCTTCAACAAGCAGTTATTGCTTTTGGCAGCGGAGGGATATTCGGCGTTGGACCGGGACAGAGTCTGCAAAGAGATTTCTTTTTGCCGGAGAGCTATGGTGATTTTGTTTTTGCTGTCGTAGGCGAAGAATATGGCTTTATAGGAGTTTTATTAATTCTTTCTGCGTTTGGAATAATTTTGTGGCGAGGAATAAATGTTGCAAAAAAAGCCCCGGATCTTTTCGGTCGTCTTCTGGCAGTCGGAATTACCGTAACTCTTGCACTTTATGCATTTATTAACGCAGGAGTAACGTGCGGAGTATTACCTACTACGGGCTTACCGATGCCGTTTATAAGTTACGGCGGGAGTTCTGTATTTTTTTCTGCTGCTGCTGTAGGAACATTGCTTAATATATCGGCACAAGCGGGTGTCTATCCAAATAAAACGAAATAAAAACAGAGATAACAAGACGGATTCTACTTGTTCTTTTTGTTAGTCAAGCGTAACTATCTGTCTGTTACCAAGAAAAGTTTTTGGTTATCTTTGCTTAAAAGGGTAATTTTGTGATTGAAATTTTGAAAAGGCAGGCAATTATGGCAATCCCGAGTTCTCCTCACGATGATAAGAAGATTTACCGAGAACTTGCGCCATACATGGCACTCGGCTCGCAGATGACGGCAACGCTGGTCGTATTTGGTTTACTTGGTTGGTGGATAGACAGTGAATTCCAAACATCGCCGACTTGGCTAGTCATATTGCTTGTAATCGGTGCGATTGTAGCAATGGTGGGGTTTATCAGAACCGCTCTCAAAGCAAAATAAATTACGTAGAATAATTCAGTTGAATTCATGGAACTAATACGTGGACTTCAGCAACTCACTTTGGTTGTCGGTTGGGCTGGCGCAAGCCATCTGCTTGGTAAATGTACTCCTCGGCTGCCTGATAGCTCGGCTCACATTTCACAGGAAATTTGAGAAGTTTGTCGGGATTGTCATTGGAAGTATGGCAGCACGGCTCATTGTGGCTGCAATTATAGTTTGGTTTTGCATATCGGTAGTAAAAGTCAATAATGTCGGATTTTCAATTTCATTTTGCATCGGTACGTTTGTTTTTTTGTTCGTAGAAATCTTGTATTTCCATTCTCTAGCCGATTCGCCTGAGATGAAACGTGCCCCTAAAAAATAGATACTGTTTTTATACTTTTAGTTGAACCTAAACATTCCTCACGCTTGCCTATTATTTGATTGATATACACAATGAATCAAGACAGTACAGAACATCATTCCGAGCATTCTCAAACCGCTCACACCGAAAATGCAGAACACGGCTCTGCAAACGGGCATTCAGAAAATGTACCCCCTGCGGAAGTATTTACGCATCTTTTAGGTGAACTTGGTGACCATCACGGATTCTATATCTTCTCCCAGAAAGTTGTTGATTTACCGTTTATCTTTTATGATAAAGATAATGGACTAAACATCTACTCATCTCCCGAAAAAGTTGAAGCATCGGGGAAATATACCCTCCATCACGGACACCCAAAACGTGTTAACGACGACAAAGGACCTGCATTAGACTTATCTGTTACAAATTTTGTGGCTTTCCAATGGCTTGGCTTTGCAATTATGCTTATTATGTTTGCGATAGCCGGTCGTCGAGCGAAGAAAAATCCGACAGCCCCTCCAAAAGGCATTCAAAATATGTTGGAGGCACTTGTAGTATTTATCCGTGAAGAAGTAGTTCGCCCCAACCTCCCTACCAATAAACTCGTTGACAAACTTACTCCCTATTTCCTTTCACTGTTTTTCTTTATCCTGATTTTAAATTTACTTGGTCTTATCCCCGGCGGACATTCTGCGACAGCTGCAATCGGTACGACAGCCGGGCTTGCGATCACTACTTTTTTGGTAGTAAACTATACCGCATTCAAAGAAGCGGGCGTAAAAGCATGGCTGCATCACCTTTTGGGCGGTGCTCCTGTGTTTCTTGCCCCAATCATGGTCCCGATTGAAATAATCGGTCTGTTTACAAAGCCGTTTGCTCTCACGATTCGTCTCTTTGCTAATATGTCGGCAGGGCACATTGTTTTGCTTTCGCTGGTTGGATTGATTTTCTTTTTCCAAACATTATTAGTAGCACCTGTTTCAATTGGTTTCTCTGTGTTCATCTACTGTCTTGAAACACTGGTTGTATTCTTACAAGCATATATATTTACTATGCTTTCTGCTGTATTTGTAGGGCTGGCTCTCGGTGACCATGTTCACGAAGAACACGCTCATTAATCTCTGATATAGTTATCAATTATTGTTTTTATTTTATTTCACATTCATAAAAGGATAGAAAAATGAATCCTCAAGGTTTAGCATGGTTAGCCGCCGGTCTTGGCGTAGGTATCACAGTATTTGGTGTAGGAACAGGAATCGGACCACTCGTAGCTGCTGCTCTTGAAGCAGGTGCCCGTCAGCCCGAATCAGCAAAAGACGCACGTACAACTATGATTATCGGTGCTGCACTTATCGAAGGTGTTGCACTTTTCGCTATGGTTATCTGTATTCTTCTTGCTGTTAAGTAAATTCTTCGTGACGTGCTTCCGCTCTTCATAGAGTGGAAGCACGCCATTTTTATGAAGGCACGAAGCCGGGATTTTTTTTAACCAAATACAAAGAATTTCAACTTTATTTCTTCATGTACTGTTTGATACTTAAATAAATTAAAATGGAAAATCTACTCAATGTTTCGCCCGGTCTGATTATTTGGACTGTTTTCAATTTCTTGCTGTTTCTTGGTATTATTGGGAAATTTGGATTCAAGCCATTGCTCGATTCACTTAAATCCAGACAAGAGGGCATTTCAAACTCAATCAGCGAAGCTGACCGCATTAACGCCGAAGCCCGCGCTTTGTTAAAAGAAAGCCAAGCCAAAATCACTTCGGCCCAACAAGATATGATGAACCTTGTAAAAGAAGGTAAGCATCAGGCAGAAGTATTAATCCAAGCAGCCCACGAAGAAGCTGAACGTGTAAAGCATACAAAGATTACCGAAGCACAGCGTGAAATAGAGCGTGAGAAAGAAGCTGCACTCCAATCATTGCGCTCAGAAACAGCTTCACTCGTTGTACAAGCTACCGCTAAGATTTTAGGAAGTTCAATGAATGCTGAGAGTCATCGTGCACTGATTGAATCATATATTGATGAAGTATCGAAAAACTAATATTTTTATTTTCGCAAACTATCAGCCATGATTAATACCCGCATTGTAAAACGATATGCCCAAGCACTTTTCGGTGCCTTAAAAACTGAACAAATAGAACAAGTGTACCAAGATTTACTCGCCGTTCAAGCTACAATACATCAGTCCAAAGATTTACGTACCTTCCTGAGCAGTCCTGTTGTCCCACACAACAAAAAGCAAGAAATTTTCAAAGAGCTTTACGGCTCGATGATTAACCAAACTACGCTTGATTTTCTAATGTTGATTGCCGAGAAACGCCGTGAAAGTATGATGATTGAAATTATTGATGCTTTCCAAGACTTGTACAATACACGGATGAATCTATTGCCTGTTGACTTTACAACTTCGGTTGAGTTAGAGGCGGAATTGCAACAAAAACTGGCACAAACAATCGCGAATATCACTCAAAAATCTGTTATTTCCCAGTTCAAAGTTAATCCTGACCTACGTGGCGGTGCTGTTGTTAAAATTGACGATTTAGTATATGACGGTAGCGTCCGTCATCATCTCGAAATGCTTTACAAACAGCTTTCGGGTGTTGATATGCCGTTATCACTTCAAAAGACTTTAGCGGTTAGTTGATTTGAAATTACGTTGAAACAATTTCGAAATAGCCGCATCAAAATCTGATTATCATCAAGCTGATAGTAAAAAAGAATTTAAACTTGTAAATATTATTAAACAAAGGTAAGAATATGGCTGAAGTTCATCCTGAAGAGATTTCCGCGATTTTGCGTCGCCAACTTTCCGGTTATGAAAACGAAGTTGACGTATATGAAGTAGGTACTGTGCTACAAGTAGGTGACGGTGTGGCACGTATTTATGGCTTAACAAAGGTTATGGTTTCGGAACTTGTTGAATTCCCTAACGGTGTTATGGGAATGGTTCTTAACCTGGAAGAAGACAACGTTGGTGTTGTGCTTTTCGGTGATGACCGTTTGGTAAAAGAAGGTGATACGGTTCGCCGTACAGGACGGATTGCATCCGTTCCTGTAGGGGAGGAATTGCTTGGTCGTGTTGTTAATCCGCTTGGTATGCCTATTGACGGTAAGGGACCGATTCATACTACAAAGACATTACCTATCGAACGCAAAGCGTTGGGTGTTATTGACCGTCAACCGGTTACACAACCTCTCCAAACAGGTATTAAGGCAATTGACGCACTTATTCCAATCGGTCGCGGACAACGTGAGTTGATTATTGGTGACCGCCAAACAGGTAAAACAGTTGTTGCAATTGATACTATCATCAGCCAAAAATATACACATACCGAAGAAGCTAAAAAACTTGGCATTGAGCCGGTATTTTGCGTGTATGTTGCTATCGGACAAAAAGGTTCTACAGTAGCGAATGTGCTTCATACGCTTCAGGAACAAGGAGCAATGGACTATACAATCATTGTTACTGCAAATGCTTCCGACCCTGCCCCGCTTCAATTCGTAGCGCCGTATTGCGGTTGCTCGATGGGTGAATATTTCCGTGATTCAGGTCGCCATGCGTTGGTAATTTATGATGACTTGTCCAAACAAGCCGCTGCATATCGCCAAGTATCCCTTTTGCTTCGCCGTCCACCGGGACGTGAAGCATATCCCGGTGATATTTTCTATCTCCACAGCCGTTTGCTGGAACGCGCTTCCAAACTTTCTACTGCATTGGGTAGCGGTTCGCTGACTGCTCTTCCTGTTATCGAAACCCAAGCAGGTGACGTTTCTGCATATATCCCGACAAACGTTATTTCGATTACCGACGGTCAGATTTACTTAGAGCCGAATCTCTTTAATGCAGGTATTCGCCCAGCGCTCAACGTCGGTATTTCCGTTTCTCGTGTGGGTGGTAATGCTCAGATCAAACCTATGAAAAAAGTAGCAGGTCCTCTTAAATTAGAGCTTGCCATGTTCCGTGAATTGGAAGCATTTGCAAAGTTTGGTTCTGACCTTGATAAATCTACACAGCAACAGCTTACTCGCGGTGCTCGTCTTACAGAAATCCTTAAGCAATCTCAGTACAGCCCGATTCCTGTTGAGCGTCAGATTGCTTTAGTATTTGCAGCTACAAACGGCTATCTGGATGAAATTCCTCTTGAGCATCTCAAACGCTATGAAACTGAATTTATGGATTTTATGGAATCAGTTCATAAGGCAGCCCTGAATGCAATCATTGAAATCAAGGATTTGAATGACGAGGTAAAGGGTATGCTGAACACAGCTATCAAGCAATTTACCGATCGTTTCAAAGCAACAATTTAAATATCACGACTCTGTATAAGGGTTGTTTCTTGCCACATATTTAGCGGACTAGAGTGTCAAATGGTGGTAATAACCGGCGGCGCAGGATTTATTGGCAGCGGATTTGTACGGAAATGCAATGATGAAGGTATTAATGATATTCTCATTGTTGACCAGCTCCGCGATGGAATCAAATGGAAAAATCTTGTCGGCAAACAATATACCGACATAACCCATCCTGATGTTTTCCGTCAAAAACTTGTATCCGACGGGTACGGGGACAACATTGAAGCAATCATACATCTTGGAGCTTGTTCGGCAACTACCGAACGCAATGCAGACTATCTTCTGGATAATAATTACCGATATAGTGTTGATGTTGCGTCTGCCGCTCACAAAAAAGGCATTAGGTTTATCTACGCAAGCAGCGCAGCAACCTATGGCATTGGTGAACAAGGATATTCCGATTCGTTATGCAGGACACTGCGTCCCTTGAATATGTACGGCTATTCAAAACTGATGTTCGATACATGGGTTTTGAATAACAATCTTCAAAATGAGTTCATCGGGATTCGATATTTTAACGTATTCGGTCCGAATGAATATCATAAGAATGCAATGGCAAGTTTGGTAGTAAAGGCATTCCGTCAGATTGAAGAAACCGGGAAAATCCGCCTTTTCAAATCAAACTCAGACGAATATGCCGACGGATACCAAATGCGTGATTTTGTCTATACGAAAGATGTTTGCAACGTAATGTGGAATATGTTACAAAACAAGAACATTGCCGGCATTTACAATCTAGGTACAGGTAAAGCAAGAACGTGGAATGATTTGGCTGCTGCTGTTTTTACAGCAATGAATTGTGAAGTGAACATTGAATATGTGGAAATGCCTGATTCAATCCGCTCGCAATATCAGAACTTTACAGAGGCAGATTTGACGAATCTTCACGGCACAGGAATTCATCTTGAATTTCAGACACTTGAAAAAAGCATCGAAGACTATGTAGTTAATTACTTGATGCCGGGGGAATTATACTGGTAGCTCTCATTCCTTTTTGAATTTAATACATCAGAATAAAAAACATAACGTCAGTTTATAGAATATTATGGCAACTTTACGCGACATACGCCATCGCATCAGCGCGGTAAAAAACACGGCAAAAATTACTTCTGCAATGAAAATGGTTGCGGCTGCAAAACTTCGCCGTGCTCAGGAAGCAATTATGGCTGCACGTCCATATACGCTCAAACTATCGGAAATTCTCACTAATCTGGCTACAGCGTCGGATGAAGATTTTTTCCATCCGCTTCTGCGCAAACCTAAAACTGTGAAATCAATTGCAGTCGTTGTGGTTTCTTCTGACAGAGGTCTTTGCGGCAGTTTCAATGCGAATCTCCTTAAAGCGGCAACGTATCATATTGAAAAGTCGCTCCCTTCTCAATTTCCCGGTGTAAAAGTTTCCGTTTTGCCGATTGGCAAGCGTGCTGTATCATATTTCAGCAAGAGAAACACACCGGTTATTCAAGAATTCCCTGATATTTTTGCTAAACTTGACTTTAGTACTGCCTTTGACGTTGCCTCGATTATCTCCGACGGGTTTATTAATGAGAAGTATGACAAGGTTGAAATATTCGGCAATGAATTCAAATCTATCATAAAACAAGAAGTTAAATTTCATTCGCTGTTACCGCTCGATCGCAGCAAATCAGAACAGACAAAGCAACATCACGACGGCGAGATGAACAATGATTATATTTTCGAGCCGTCACGCGGCGATATCATGAATGAGCTGTTGCCTAAGTTTCTCAATATCCAAGTATGGACTGCGCTGCTCGATTCTAATGCAGCAGAACAGGCAGCAAGAATGATGGCAATGGATAATGCTACTACGAACGCCCGTGACCTCATTAAGGCACTCCAATTGCAATACAACAAAGCCCGCCAGGCATCTATCACCAAAGAAATGCTCGAAATCGTGGGCGGAGCAGAAGCTCTCAGAAAATAACGTATCGTGCAATCACGACTAATCCTTTCTAAAGGCGTAGATATTACTCTACGCCTTTTTTATATAAAGTCTAGTAAATATTTACAATTATTGGAAGTAAATCTCTGGTCAGTCAAGGCAGGTGCTACACCTGACTTTCATTAAATGCCCAATAATATATGTAAGTGTAAATCCTGCAATAACTTTGAGAGTATGGTCTCGTAAAAAGGTATCTTAGCAGAAAGCAGGTGAACACCTGCCTTGACATAAATGCTCCAAATTGAACAGGACGATATGCCATCCTACTGATATGCCCATATAAAACAAGCCGGTACCTCATAATATACACAGGTAACATAGCTAATCAGC
This sequence comes from uncultured Chitinophagaceae bacterium, assembly GCA_964527785.1. Taxonomy (GTDB): domain Bacteria; phylum Bacteroidota; class Ignavibacteria; order Kapaibacteriales; family UBA961; genus JADJXV01. The sequence goes on along the minus strand of CAZGNO010000003.1, from coordinate 57,798 downwards.
AGCCACTCCCCTACCCTTCATATACAACTTTATAAAATTAAAATGAAACTTTTAATTTTACAACTGCGTACTTCACTATGAATTTCACATTTATTAACATTTAATTGGAGAACACTATGCAACGTGCCTATCGCCTCAGAAAAGGCAAAGTAGTTGGCGGGGTTTGCGCAGGAATCGCTGAGTACTTCGACATTGACCCCGTCCTCCTCCGCATTGGTTTTGCCGTTTCTTTTTTTGTTTATGGAACGGGTTTTTTACTCTATCTCATCCTGATGATTGCTCTGCCATACAAAGATGAAATCGTAGAATATTCACAAAAAACTGATGATCAAGAAAACCAACCTTCATCCATAGAGAATGAATACGTTTATGATCCGGCTGCAAAGAAATCAAAGCGTAATCTTATGGGCGGAATACTTCTAATTACGCTTGGCGTGATATTCCTTGCCGGAAATTATATTCCCGATATTGATTTCTCGAATCTATGGCCCCTGATTCTGGTAGCTATCGGAGCAACAACTATCTACAATTCAATGCAACGTTCAAACAAACAAACTCAATCCCCAACTATTAACAAACCGGAAGAACAATTATGAAAGCTAGAAGTATATTTTGGGGGGCATTTCTTTTAAGCTCCGGTATTATTTTACTCTTAGGTAATTATGGTTTGGTAAATGTCTACTGGGAAGACATTTGGAAACTTTGGCCTCTCGCCCTCGTCCTTATTGGTGCCAGAGCATTTGTTCAAGACCAAACCCTCAGAGGTGTTATGTCGGCATTAGGAGGTATATTACTTGGTGTTTCGTTGTTTTCCGGTATATTTACAGGTGTTAATGCCATCAAGGAATCATGTAATGACAATTGCGATACACCGTCGGGAAAACATACAGTTCAGCAAATCAGTGAACCGTATGACAGCACAGCACTTGTGTATAACTTTACCCTCGAAGCAGGTGCCGGTAATTTCACAATCGGAGATACATCGGTACAATTACTTGACGGGTACACCGAATCAAGCATCGGACAATATTCCTATGAAACTACCCGTCATGATTCAGCACGTTCCGTAGTGGTTTCAATGCAAGAACACAATCATTTCCGGTTGTTTGGGCATAACAATTTCAGAAATCGTGCAGAAATTCATCTTAATACTACCCCGCTTTGGAATATTAATGCCGAACTTGGGGCATCCTCTTCACAATTCGACCTTTCCAAATACCGCGTAGGTACTCTTTCGATGGATGTAGGTGCTGCTTCAGTCAAAGTAAAATTCGGTGACAAAGCAGACAGTACCCATTTGGATTTTGAAGGCGGTGCTTGCTCTATCGAACTAGAAATCCCAACGAGTTCCGGCTGCAGGATTGAAGTGGATGAGTCGGGACTCAATGGAACCGACCTTATAGGATTTGAAAAGATTGACGAAAATACTTTTCAAACGGCAAACTACGAATCGGCGGCAAAGAAGCTAACAATGGATTTTGATATCGGTGTTTCAAAACTTAAAGTTACACGGTATTGAGCAATACTGTCCGACTATAAAAAACTTAAGCGGCAAGCAATTAATCATTGCTTGCCGCTTTTATTTTTGCTGTATTCCGGTACATCATTCATATCTCAATACATCATGTTATCGGCTCTTCTCCTATACTAATAATTTTAGTGGCTTGACTGTCCTGTTTTTCTTCCCAATCTCGCAAAAACATCATAAGTATTGCTGTAGTCGGTACTGCAATCAAAAGCCCAAAAAACCCGAAGAAATGCCCAAATACAAATAATGATGCAAGTAATATAATCGGGTGAAGCCCCACTCTTTTGCCCAAAATTCTTGGCTCAACAAAATAGGCATTAAAGAAGTGAAGTCCGTTTATCACCAAAATAATTGTTATAATATTACCACCTGCCCCCGACGGATTGACCAAAAGTACAGTTATAATCCCTATAACCATACTTGCAATCCCGCCAAAGAGAGGAATCGGATTAAAGAAACCACAGAGTACTCCCAAAACTACCGGATATGGCACTCCAAATAGTGAAAACAAAATGGAGGTTACTGTTCCTACCATAATCGCAGCAATAATCTGCCATCCGATATACGCTTTGAGTATATCACTCATACGTATCAAATTACTAAATGTCTGCTTGTTGTTACGTTCAACCATCCTCCGTATAAACTCCCTCATTTTCGGGAAGTCTTTCACAAAATAAAACGAAAGAATCGGGATAAGGATAACGTTAAGTAATTGCGAAGCAATTCCTGAAAGACTTGTAAAAACAGAAAGCAGTGCCCCAAGCATCACCTTGTAAATTGATTCAATTTTAGGCATTAGTTCGTTTTGGACGATTCCTTTCATTGTGTTTTGAGACAGCCCCACACTCTCTAGCATTCTATAAAATTTCCTACTTTCAATAAAAGATGTTGCAGACGATATCATCGTGGATATTTGGCGGATCACATCATCAAGCTGTAAAAATGCAATAGGAAAAATAAAAATAGAAATTAAACTTATTCCTCCACCCATACATAGAATAATAAACAGAGCCGCAATCCAACGGGGGATTTTCTTTCGTTCCAACCAAGAAACGACCGGATCGAGTAAGTAAGCAATAAGCATTGCTACAGCAAACGGCAGCAGTGTAATCCCCAAATCTTGAAGAATCCACATACTAAAAAGAATAATCGTCAGTGCAAGCATTCTCCGTATAAGGGTTGATTCATGCCTGAAAGGATACAGCAAAAAGAATGCAGCCCCACTTATAATAAGGGGATTGAATGCCATCCCCGTCAAATACAGAAAAACACCCAAAGCTATGGAACTGACAGCAACAACTGCAACAATCGGGAATCTTAATACAGGAGGATTTTCCATGACTGACTAGGTAAAGTTTATAGTTCGCTAATAAAAAACGGCGTTCAATACTACTTGAACGCCGCAAATTTACCAAAAGCCGTAGGATTATTATTCTTTATTTTTAAGCAACCTGCTTAGCGCATACTTTATCGAAGGCAGTCGTAAGTGCATGAGCGATACTTTCAGGCATATTCCCTTCGATTGCATGACGGGGCATAAAGCCGATTAGCTGTCCGTCACGCAAAAGAGCGATAGATGGCGAAGACGGTGGCTGCCCTACGAAATACTCTCGCATACGTTGAACCGCTTCAAGGTCTTGACCTGCAAAAACAGTAAATAAATGATCCGGCTTCACTTCGTGTTTTACCGCCATTGCTACTCCGGGACGCGCTCCGCCTGCCGCGCAACCACATACTGAATTAACAACCACAAGCGATGTTCCCGAACGCTTCACAGCAGCATCTACTTCTTCGGGAGTGAGTAATTCTTCAAAACCAACGGCTGTAAGTTCTTCTCTCATCGGCTTCACTATCATAGGATCGTAAGGCATAATACTATCTTTCACTATTGTTAAAAATATTTATAGCAACTTGAATATTGTATAGGACGAATAAGTGAAGATGTTATTAAATTTGAACAATCAAAATGGCACTTTTTCTTTAAAGGAGAACCTTTTTATGATAAACCTTCTGCTCGTCTGGCTGATAAATTCAGTTGCAATCTATGCAACGGCTGCAATTCTGCCCGGAATTGTTGTTAAAAATTTCAAGACAGCACTTTTGGCAGCAATAGTATTGGGGTTGCTCAATGCTATACTTAAACCTATCCTTTCATTTTTTTCAATCCCGTTAATTTTCATTACACTCGGACTCTTTTCTCTGGTAATCAATGCTGTAGTGTTATGGATTTCTGCAGGATTTTTGGACGGATTTGAGATACGGGGATTTTGGTGGGCAATGCTGGGAGCAATTATTATCTCGATACTTTCGGGAGTAATGAGTTCGATAGTGCAAATTAAGTAAACCTAGTTAATTATTCTCAGTCCCCCCAAAAAAAAGCACGCTTTTACTGTTATTCTGTAAAAGCGTGCTTGCATACTTAACTGCCTGTTATTTACCGACTTTTCTTTTTGTGACGGTTTTTGCGAAGGCGTTTCTTTCTTTTGTGAGTAGCCATTTTATGGCGTTTGCGTTTTTTTCCGCACGGCATGAGATACCTCGTGAAATTAAATGAGAAATTATGGATTAGCAGAAATTTTGTTCAAAATGTCCCGTGCTCTGGCAGCTATGTCGGGATACGATTGTGAAACAGCACATTTTTTGAACCATTTCACAGCTTCTTCGGAATTTCCCTGCTCTAGAAACATTCCGCCAAGATTATACATTGCAATGGCTTGTTGTGGATCGTCATTTATCACACTTTTCACAACTTGGATGCCTTCATCTTGTTTATTCGTTTTGAACAGTGCATACCCGTAGTCAATTTTTACGGATACATTATCAGCATCAAATTTTTCGAGGTATCGCTTGTAGAGTGCAGCTGCCGTTACAAAATCCCCTTTATCGTAATTTGTATTGGCAAGAGTAAAGGTTTGTTCTTTATTCGGTTTTGATTGCTCAATGACATATTGTGAGATTCCGAAGGAAAGCCCTGCAACTATTACAACTATTCCAAGTATCAGGATTAGACCTCCGATTGCCCGCTTTTTGGGAAGATTCTCATCAGCGGCTACTGCCTGCTGCGCATTGCTGCGGCGGCTTTTGGGACTCATTGTATCTGAAAACGTTGTTTAACAAGCGAACCGGCAAAATTATTTTGCTGCTTTTTTAGTTTTTTTTGTTTTTGCAGCTTTTGCGGCTTTAGGAGCTTTCTCAGCTTTTGGCTTAGGGTCTTTCATGTCTGCATCTACGCGGTCTTGGAATTCCGGTGAAGTTTTGAATACAGGTACATATCTTTTTTCGAGTGATACGGGAGCTCCTGTACGTGGGTTACGTGCAAGACGTGATTTGCGGCTTTTTACCGTGAAAACTCCAAAACCACGTAATTCAATGCGTTGACCTTCTGCTAGAGCATCTTTTATACTTGTAAATACACCTTCTACTACTGCTTTGGTTTCTACCTTTGTCAAACCTGTTTGGCTTGCAATTGACTCTACAATATCTGCTTTTGTCATTGTACTTTTCTCTATAATATGAACATAATGAACTATTTACGAATACAAAAATACAAAAACTGAAATAAGTAGCAAATTAATGTGGGCAAATTTTATTCAAAATCAATGTTTTTACGAAAAAAACCATCTTTTTCGTGTAAAAATTGATGATTCTTTGAATTTTAACGCGATTAGGCGTAAATTTGCTTTTTTTATTAGCAGTACTATCTGGACAGCTACTGCGAATTATCGTCCTCAATCATTGTTTTATGTACCTTTGATGAATATTCTATACCCCTGCTTCATGGTTTTGTTTAACACAATCGAAGGGTTTTGATATGAGTCGCAATTGGATTGAAAGCCAATCTTCTGACGATAAGACTCTCCAAGAGAGCATTCGGTCTTCCGGCATTATTCCGCGTCATATAGCTATTATTATGGATGGCAACGGGCGATGGGCTGTTGAAAACGGACGCGCTCGTACTGCGGGTCACGAAGAAGGTATCAACAGTGTTCGTGATATTGTAAAAGCATCATCTCAGCTTGGTGTACAATATCTTACTCTTTATGCGTTCTCAATGGAAAATTGGAAACGCCCCAGAACCGAAGTTAATATCCTGATGAAACTCCTTGAGTTTTATTTAAAACAAGAAATTGATGAATTACACCTGAATAATGTGCGACTTCTGGCAATCGGCAAACTCAATGCGTTGCCAAAAAGTATACATAAATTATTATTGACTTCAATTGAACGTACTAAAAACAACACCGGACTGACCCTGACTCTGGCACTCAGCTACAGCGGTCGCTGGGATATTGTGCGGGCAATGCAAATGATGGCTTTGGATGTACGCAGAGGCAAACTCTCTCCTGAAGACATAACAGAAGAGAAAGTTTCATCGTATTTAGTCACAAATAATGTTCCAGATCCCGATTTACTTATCCGAACAAGCGGTGAAATGCGTCTGAGCAACTTTTTATTGTGGGAAACCGCATATTCGGAAATTTATATTACCGAACAGTTTTGGCCTGCTTTTCGACGTAAAGATCTCTATCATGCTGTCCATAACTTTATGTGCCGTGAACGTCGTTTCGGAAAAACATCAGCCCAAATCCTTGCCGAACAATCGGGCGGGAATTCACCAAAAAACTATTTTCAGAGAGTAATGGATGCGATTAATTCCCTCTAAAAAAACCGGTTGGCTCATTGCAATTGTATTTGTTATACTTTCGACTATCGGGTATGCCCAGCAGCAGCAACCGCCACGCAAATACAAGGTTGCAGGCGTAAGTGTCGAAGGTAATAAATTCTCGGATGAGCAGACAATAATTTCACTTTCAGGACTGCGCGTCGGAAGCGAAATTGATATTCCGGGGCGTGAATTGCAGGATGCGATTAAATCATTATGGTCTCGCAATCAATTCTCGGATGTAGATATTATCGTAGAAAAAGCTACGTCTCTCGGTATCTTTTTTACAATCAAAGTCAAAGAGTTTTCACGCTTTAGTTGGCTCGAAGTGATAGGCAGCGACAAAGTATCCTATTCTGATATTAAAAAGGCAGTAGGACACTCTCGCGGTGATATTCTCTCTCCGTATGACGGGTATCTTGCTGCAAAAGCAGTCAAAACCCTTTACGAAAAGGAAGGAATGATGTATGCTACGGTAACACCTGAAATTGTACCTACCGATACTGCATCATACTCACGACTCGTGCTTACCATTCAAGAAGGAGTGGAGTTCCATGTTTCATCAGTAACCTTCACCGGTAATTCTAAGGTTTCATCCGGAGATCTTGAGGGTACATTGGAAGATACACATTCAAAACCATGGTGGAAATTCTGGAGTTCGTCCAAATTCGACAAGAATAAATACGAAGAAGATAAAATCAAACTTCTTCAAGAATATAAACGACGTGGATTTATAGAAGCTGAAATAATACGCGACACCCTGAAATTCGATGCTCCCAATGAACAAGTAGCTGTCCAAATTGACGTCCGAGAAGGTAATCAATATATACTTCGCAACGTTCATTTCGAAGGCAATACGGTTTATCCCGAAGAGCTTCTTCTTCGACGGCTGAATGTACGCACAGGCGAACCCTACGATGTGGAGCGTTTCGATAAAAATCTAAGTGCTAACGAAGATCAAACAGACGTTGCATCGCTTTATCTTGATAACGGATATTTGAGCTATCAAGGAGTGAAGGAAGAAACAAAGATCGGCAAGGATTCTGTTGATATTACGGTTAGAGTGTTTGAAAAAGACCGTTTTACAATCCGCCGAGTTGAAATTATCGGCAATACTAAAACTAAAGACAAGGTAATCCGTAGAGAACTCTACACTCGTCCGGGTGACTATTTTAGTCGTTCTGCAATTATTCGCAGTATTCGCGCATTGGGTGTTCTTAATTACTTTAACCCCGAGGCGCTTCAACATAAGGATTTGGTTAAGCCGGTAGATAATACTCGTGTAGATGTCATCTATAAAGTAGAAGAGCGTTCTACAGACACTTTCAATGCTTCGCTTGGAGTAGCAGGTTCTCTCGGCTTGACAGGTTCGGTGGGTGTTACGTTTAATAACTTTTCAATCAGCGAACCTCTGCGTGGCGGAGGCGGACAGATTCTTAATATCAATGCAGAGATCGGTCAGGGCAGCACGTATCAGACGATATCAATGGGATTTACCGAGCCGTGGCTTAATAATGAGCCGACGACACTCGGTGTAAATCTGTACCGAACCAGACAAAGATATACCTACGATCTTGAGCAAATCGGTGGTCAGATTAATATAGGCAGACGCTTACGCTGGCCTGATGATTATTTTCGTGTGGATGGTTCTTTGCGTATTCAAAGTTTGAATAATCGCGGCGCAAGAGGGTTTGCCGAAGGGTTGTCAAGCGAAATCAGTTTGGGAAGCAGTGTTTCTCGTGTCAGTGTTGATAATCTTGTTTTCCCGACAAGCGGCTCGAAGTTTGTATATTCTTCACAGGTTGCTCTTGGGTCAATTGGGCTTGGAACAACCGATTATTGGAAAAATTCACTTCAATTGGAATTTATCAATCCGTTACTCCAAGTGGACGGGAATACGAGGTTAGTTCTCTATCTGACATCAGATATGGGATACGTTACGACTCTTGGTACTGATACAATAAATATTCCGCCTAATCAACGTTTCTATATGGGTGGTAACGGCTTGGGCGGGTTTAATCTTACACCGTTACGCGGCTACCCTGATAATTCGTTAGGCCCGATTTCTTCCGATGGTTCTATTTTGGGTGGAAGACTAATGATGCGCCATAATTTAGAACTGCGGTTTGCTCTTTCACTCAATCCAATGCCGATTTATCTGCTGGCTTTTGCCGAAGCGGGAAATGTTTGGGAAGGTCTGCAAAACGCAGACCCGTTTGATTTAAAACGGTCTGCAGGACTTGGTGTACGGCTACTACTCAACCCCATTGGACTCTTAGGGTTTGATTATGGCTATGGATTCGATCCGATAGGTTCTGTCGGAGATAAATCCGGCTGGCGTTTTCACTTTCAATTCGGACGATGATAGCCGTCCAACTATTAACGTACATTGTTTATTTTTATAATTTTATTATTTATCAAGGGTTTTTTTAATGAAAAAAGCAGTAGTTTTTTTTACAGTTGTTATGGCTTGCTGCATTAGTACCAGAACAGCCAACGCTCAAGCGTTGAAATTAGGATATGTAGACACAGAAACAATACTCAAACAACTCCCCGATGCACTCGAAGCTGACAGGAAGCTCAAAGATGTAGCCAGTAAATATCAGGACACCCTCAAAAAATTTGAAGATGACCTCAAGAGTAGATACGAAGCATATAAAAAGCAAGAAGCCATGATGACCGCCGATGCAAAGAAAAAAGAAGAAGATGCACTCAAAGGAATTCAGCAGGTATATATGCAATACCAAGAAGAAAAATTTGGTCAGACAGGTGAAGTAGCACGTATGCGCGAAACATTTATGACCCCAATCCGCGAGAAAATTTTGACAACAATCAAAGAAGTTTCAAAAGAAGAAAAAATCAGTTTCGTCTTCGATAAAACAAACCCCGGCTTGCTTTATGCAGAAGAAAAAGCTGACATTACATTCAAGGTACTTGATAAAATTAAACGCAAGTAATTACAGGGACAAAATTAAATCGAAATATTAGCTCTGTCATTCTGAACGCAGTGAAGAATCTCCGCATACTGTTTAAGTACTATTTTTGTAGTGCTTTGTGGAAATTCTTCGGTCAAAGAACCCCTCAGAATGGCAATCCTTGAAAATGTAAATTAATACCCTTACTTACGTCTTTCAAGAGAGTGTTCATAAAGCGGTTAAGCCAAAAACCTTGACCGCTTTATTCTGTCTGTCATATTTTCAAACTGTTTTTTTTTGCTTATTGCCAATTTTGCTACCTACATAATTTTCGTTTATCTCAACCAACACGTTTTCTTATGAAAAAGTATCTTTTGGCAATATGTTTCGTAGTCGGAGTAATTTTGGGCTTACCAAGTATGCTTTCTGCCCAAAAAATCGGGTACATTTCCTCGCAAACCATCCGCGAGAAATTCCCCGAAGCTCAGCAGGCACAGCAGCGTCTCCAATCTATGGTAGATGATTGGAAGCGCGAACTCGACGACCAGCAAAAAGTAATCTCTGACCTTGAAAATGAAATCAAGAAAAATCGTCTAATTTGGACTGATCTTGAACGTCAGGAAAAAGAAACCCTTATGGAGCGCAAGAAAAAAGAGCGTGAAGAGTTTGCAACCAAAAAATTCGGTCCGAATGGCGAATACGACGGTGCTATCGGATTGGTTTTTAGAGGGGTTGAAGATAAAATTTTTGCTGCAGTGCAGGAAGTATCCATCGAAGAAAATTTTGATATTGTGTGGGATAAATCTTCACAACCGCTTACTTTTATTAACCCTAAGTACGACATGACTGTTAAGGTTATGAAAAAACTTGGTATCTCCGTAGAAGATTTAGAGAAACAGCAAGAAGCAGCAGTGAAAAGCGATCCAAGAAACAAAGAGAAAGAAAAACCTGCTTCGACAAAACAACGGACAAAAAGTCGAACGACAGACGATGCGCCATCAAAAGAAATTCCACGCTAAAGAATGTACTTGTGCAGCAACCTCCTAAACTAAAAGTTCGTAAGACTATTGCAGATATTGCGTCAATTATTGGCGGTGAAGTCGTTGGTGATACGTCCGTTATCGTTTCACGATTGCAACGCATTGAGTTTGCAGTAGAAGGTGATGTCAGTTTTCTTTCAAGTCGGAAATACTCTAAGTTTCTGGATACAACTGCTTGTTCCTGCCTGATTGTTCCACAGGATTTTCAAATCCCTGCCGAAACAAAGATTTCAACATTCATTCGTTCGGACAATCCATATTCGGCATTTGTCCGATTGCTGAGGGTATTTGTACCTGAAAAAGAATTCTCTAAAGGATTTATTCATTCATCTGCAGTAATAGACCCGACAGCAATCGTAGCGCCAACAACATATATCGGAGCAGGTTGCGTTATTGGTGAAAATTGTATACTCGGTGAATCATCTGTTCTTACGGCAAATGTTACCCTTTATGATTCAGTTTCGATAGGTGATGGTTGCATGATTCATGCTGGGGTTGTATGTTACCATGACACTTCCATAGGGAACAGAGTGACTCTCCATGCAGGAACTGTTATTGGCTCTGACGGTTTTGGATATGATGAGAACAGAGACGGCAGTTTTTCAAAAGTACCGCAGGTCGGAAATGTTGTTATTGGTGATGATGTGGAAATTGGAGCGAACTGTACGATTGACCGAGCTATGGTCGGCTCTACAATTATCGGAAACGGCGTGAAAATTGATAATCTTGTACATATTGCGCACAATGTTATTATCGGTGATAATACTGCTATTGCTGCTCAGACAGGAATTTCGGGCAGTGCCAAACTCGGCAACAGAAATCGAATTGCCGGGCAGGTAGGGGTGGTAGGACATTTGGAAATTGCTGACGATGTGATTGTTCATGCTCAATCAGGTGTAGCAAAATCTATAACCTCCGGTGGTCATTATTTTGGCTCTCCGGCAAAAAATCATAGCGAAGAACTGAAAATTCTGGCTGCTCTCAGGCAATTACCCGATTTAATACGTCAGGTAAATGAACTGCAAAGAAAATCAAACACTGAGTAATCAATCTTATTTTGAGAATTTTTCCCTATTTTGCTTTTGGTTTATTTGCGTTTGCTTTGCTAATTCAAACATAATTTTACTGATATGCTCGTAAATCAACGTACACTTCGTGAAAAAGTATCAGTTTCGGGTGTGGGTCTTCACACCGGAAATGTAGGTACTATCACTTTTTGCCCAGCCCCAGAAAACTACGGCTTCAAATTTGTCCGTACAGATCTCCAGCACGCACCGGAAATTCCGGCAATTGTTGATTATGTAACGGATATTGCCCGAGGAACAACCCTTACCCACGACAATGCATCTGTACATACTGTTGAGCATGTGCTTGCAGCGCTAGTTGGCTTGGAAATTGATAATTGCCGTATTGAAATTGATAATAATGAACCGCCTGTAGGTGACGGCTCGGCTCTCCCCTTTACAACACCAATGTTGTCGGTCGGGTTTGAAGAGCAAAAAGCACCCAAAGACTATCTGGTCATTGACTCAGCCGTTCGCTATGTAAATGAATCGAAAGGTGTTGAGATAGTCGCTCTTCCGAATGACGATTTTAGGATAACCGTTATGGTGGATTACCATAATCCTGCTCTCGGTTCACAGCATTCAGGACTATTCGACCTTGAAAAAGAATTCCTGACAGAATTTGCTCCATCGAGAACATTCTGTTTTTTAACTGAAGTGGAAATGCTTCATAAGCAGGGGCTTATCAAGGGTGGCTCTCTCGATAATGCTGTTGTCATTGTAGATAAGGTAATGAGTCAAAACGAGCTGTCGAAAATGCTGCTAAGCATCGGCTATGCCCACGAAGCCATCTTGGGTGATTCGGGAATATTGAATAACAATCACCTACGCTTCAAGAACGAACCTGCCAGACACAAGCTCTTGGATATGTTGGGTGACCTAGCCCTCGTAGGCGTTCCGATGAAAGCGCAAATCCTTGCTGCACGTCCCGGACACGCTTCCAACATAGAATTTGCCAGAAAAATCCGTAAGCTCTATGAAAACAAGAAAATTCAGAAAAAATATCAAATCAAACGCGGTGAAAACGCAGTCTATGATATTAATGCGATTTTGAAGATAATGCCGCACCGCTACCCTTTCCTGCTTGTGGACAGAATAGTAGAATATGATGCTGAAACCTCCAGAATACGCGGCTATAAGAACGTAACGATTAACGAAGATTTTTTTAACGGGCATTTCCCGGGTCGTCCCGTGATGCCGGGTGTATTGATTTTGGAAGCAATGGGGCAAACAGGCGGGATGCTGCTGCTCAATAACGGTACTTTCGACGAAAACAAACTTGTTTTTTTTGTAGGGATGGACAAAGTACGTTTCAGAAAACCGGTTATCCCGGGTGATCAGCTAATGATGGACATAACCCTTGTTAAAAAACGCTTTAATACCTTCACACTTGATGCCAAGGCATACGTGGACGGCAATTTGGTAGCCGAAGCAGAACTATTGGCAGCAATTGTTGATAAATGAACATTGTACGATAATCCCCATATAGACCTAAAATGAGTATGATTCATCCAACGGCAGTAGTTTCTGCCAAAGCGACTATTGGAAATTCCGTTAAAATCGGTGCATTTGCCGTTGTAGAGGACGACGTAATAATTAGTAACGGAGCAGACATTCGTACCCATGCAGTGCTTTGTAACGGCAGCAGAATAGGAGCAGATACAGCAATCTATCCGAATGCAGTCATCGGAGCTGAACCGCAAGATTTGAAATACAAAGGTGAACCGACCCTTGCAATTATCGGTGAGCGAACGGTAATTAGAGAATCCGCTACAGTCAATCGAGGCACAACATACTCCGGCGAAGCGCGCGTAGGAAATGATTGCTTGATAATGGCATACGCACATATAGCCCATGATTGTGTAGTAGGGAATAATGTAATCATATCAAATGTTTCGCAACTTGCCGGTCATGTAACGATAGATGACTGGGCAATTTTAGGCGGAATGGTCAAGGTAGTGCAGTTCTGCCGTATCGGGAAACATTCAATGATTGGCGCAGGAGTAAAGGTAACAAAGGATATACCGGACTACGCACTTGTAGGACGTGACCCTGCACGAATCGAGAGTATTAATAAAATAGGGCTTAGACGACGCGGTTTCTCCAATGAAACCATCACCGAAATCGAAAAATTCTTTGACACCGTGTTTCTCGGGAAATTCAATACTACAGAGGGGATAGAAGAATTTTTGAGGGTAAATAAACCGGTCAAAGAAGTACAACAACTGATAGAATTTATCCGTTCGTCAAAAAAAGGTGTGGTACGTTAAGTAAAAGTTAAATTTTTTGCGTAAATTTGGAACTTATTGACGCTAAGAGAAGTATAATTCACGAGTTTTTTTTGATGCTGGTAATTAAACACACAAAAGGGATATTTCAAGCAATGAGTATAAAGCAATCAAACACGCTCAACCTGAAAGATATAACCGCGCTCGTTAAGGATACTACACCGACTTCCCATAGCAAAAGCAATATAATTTTCCGTAAAGCAATTGCATCGGCATTATTCGCCCTTACCGATATAACAGTTCTTTTCTTTTCAATTACGGTTGCTATTGCCCTACACAAGTATATCGGTGCTACTTCCATTGATTTCGCACATTACTTGTCGGTTATTCCGTTCGCCATTGCACTTTTTCCGTTCTCCTACCTGCTACGGGGCTTATACCCCGGTTTCGGAACGGGAGTAGTGGAAGAGTTGCGCAGCTTGACATACTGCACCTCAATTGTTTTCCTCTTGCTTGCAGCAGCTACGTTACTGGTAAATGAACCTCTCATTTATGCGCAGCCGCTCTTTATTACTGCATGGCTTTTCTCTCTTTCGGCTGTACCGCTCGGACGTGCTTTTGTACGTAAAGTATGCGGCGATAAACGCTGGTGGGGAATTCCTGTTATGATTATCGGCGCAGGCAAAGCCGGCGAAGCAATTATCCATGCCCTGCAAAAACACTCTCAAATAGGTCTCCGTCCTATTATTGCACTTGATGACGATGCCAACCGTTGGGGTTATATCAATACTATTCCGGTAGTTGGCGGCTTGGAACTTGCACCCGTTCTTGGTGACAAGCTCCAAATAGACCATGCAATTATTGCCATGCCGAGTGTAAAGCGTGAGCGAATTCATCAGATTATCAATCAATCCGAGCAGCATTTTTCACATTTGACAGTTATTCCCGATATGTTCGGACTTTCCAGTCTGTGGGTATCTGTTCGTGATTTAGGTGGTATTTTGGGTTTGGAAGTGCAGCAAAAACTACTGAGGAAATCATCGTATATTACTAAACGTGCCTTGGATATTACTCTTATCGTACTTCTTGGAGTTCTTGCTCTTCCGCTTATTTCTGTAATTTCGTTCCTTATTATGGTTGAGGAATGGCGCGGTGCTATTTTCTTCCGTCAGGAACGCATGGGACGCGGGGATAAACGATTTAAAGTATTAAAATTCCGTACAATGCACAATGATGCAGAGCAACGCCTTGAATATCTCCTCCAACAAGACGAAGCACTTCGTGCCGAATATGAATTTTACCATAAATTACGAAACGACCCTCGTGTAACACGTATCGGTCGCCTCTTGCGTAAATTTAGTTTCGATGAACTCCCACAGTTTTGGAATGTGCTAAAAGGTGATATGAGCTTAATAGGACCACGCCCGTATATGCCGCGCGAAAAATCCAAAATGGGCGGTCACGACGATATGATTCTCAAAGTCCATCCGGGTGTATCGGGTTTGTGGCAAGTCACAAACCGCGAATCAGGTTTTGAAGAGCGGGTACATACTGATATTTATTATATCCGTAACTGGTCTATGTTCCTTGATATTTATATCATTGCGCGTACTATCGGTGTAGTATTGTTCGGTAAGGGCGGTTCATAAAAAGTGAACTAGAACTCTTAATGCTCAGTACTGTTGTATTTTACTAGTTCATAAATATTAACCTAAAAAATGGTAATTAGTTAAACAAAGACGGACTCATTGCGACGAACAAATTAGGTCGCGCTGAGTCCGTCTCTATTTAATTACTTACTAATATGATGTTGTACAAGAATAAATTACTAAATAGAATTAAAATGTTATAGTTCCGTAGGAACGGCATATAGGTAGAAACAAGTACACAAACTATGCAGGGGTTCCGTAGGAACAGCATATCGGTAAAATACAAAGAAGATTCATCCTCATACCGATATGTCATCCCTCCGGGATTTTGTAAAGTTACTTCCATTCTCTACCAATATTGCATCCCTCCGGGATTTAATGTAAAACTCGTATTGTAATTCTTCAAATTAAACTTATTATTGCGTAACATCAGTTACTAAATGTGAATTCTGGATTTATGAACAAATCCTCAGTTGTCTCCATTAGCAAAGTATCTGTGAACTATTATATTTGCCAACTCTTCTTATTTGTTGTTGTAATTGCATTTTCATCCTATACTTCCTGCTTCGCGCTCAGTAATCTTTTCTTTAAACCACTCACATCCAATCCCCTCGAAGCGCGTGTAGGAACAATGTATCAATTCGGTGATAACAAACTCCGTCTCGATATTGGAAACAGTATTGATTTGCAAACCATTCACCTCACAGATTCATTACCGTTGACACTTGGTACAGAATTCTTTACCCTCACACGACTTCGCAGTGAAGGACGACTCAAATTCCCTGTCGAGACTGCAGACTTCTACTTTGGTATAAACGGAGCTGTTAAAAAACAGATAGGTGAAACAGTAGAAGGTTCAGCACGACTCAGAGTTGCACACATTTCATCGCATTTAGTGGATGGATACGCAAATGACAGTGTGTTCATCCGTCAGAAACCATTCGTATATAGCCGAGAGTTTGCAGAAGGGATTGTAGCTACAGAATTTTCTCATTCCCTTCGCTTGTATGGTGGACTTACCTACGTTTGGTCCACACAGCCCAGAAGTGCTAACCGCCTTATCCCACAAATCGGATTTGACGGTAACCACAAAGTTTCTACATCATTATCTGTAAATTTCGGTTACGACTTCAAAATTGTATGTATAAATGATGTTTATACAGGTGTTCATGCTGCTCAAGCGGGAATTTTCCTTGAAACATCAGATAACAAAGGTTATCTCCTTTCCCTTTATGCCTATCGAGGACGCAGCGTTCACGGTATGTTCTTTAATCAGGATGATGCATACTTCGGGACAGGATTTCAGGTGATTTTTTAAATTTATAAGTACTTGGACAAAATTAATTGAAAAATCAGAATGCTGTCATTCTGAGGGATTCTTAGACCGAAAAACTCCGCAAAGTAATACACATAAAGGTCTTAAACAGCTTTGCTAAGATTCTTCACTAGCGTTCAGAATGACAGAAATATAAAATTAAAATTAATCTGTCCCAGAACTTATTTATAGTTATTTTAACCTCAAGCTCTGCGAATCAATTTTTCAGAAAACACTATGGGCTTTAGAATTGAAGCGGAATATCTAAACGGGATAAAGGTCGTTGTGCCGGATGTATATACAGATAAGAGAGGTTTCTTTATGGAGTCCTTTCGAGCAGATGAATTTGCACAACTTGACTTGCCCGTAGAATTTTTACAAGAGAATCATTCATGCTCGGCTAAGGGTGTGTTACGCGGCTTGCATTTTCAATGGGATGTACCGATGGGAAAGCTGCTCCGTGTTACGAATGGCGAGGCATTACTTGTAGAAGTTGATATTCGTCCTGATTCGCCGACTCTTGGAAAATGGTGTTCAATAGAATTATCACGAGAAAACAAAAGAATAGTATGGGTTCCTCCCGGATTTGCCAACGGCTTTCTGGCAAGAACCGATAATATGGAAATACAGTATAAGTGTACTGCGATTTATAATCCTTCGACTGAATCCGGGATACGGTGGAATGACCCTGCTCTTGGAATTGAGTGGGGAATCTCCGACCCCATTCTCTCTGAAAAAGACCGCTCTGCACAAACATTATCAGAATGGCTCGAAAAACCTGAGTCGAATAGCTTTCGGATTCAACAATAACGTTTACTGATTTCAACAATAAAGAACACCTCACTGCGTTCCAAATGTTGAAAATAATCTTTTCTCAACATCCCGAAAGCATATCCCGATGCACCGAAACGAATTAAGAGAATTGATTTATGGCGGTGAATCCACGACGGTCGAATTTAAGCGAAAATTTACCTCACCCGAGAAAATTGCCAAAGAAATTGCTGCATTCGCCAACACTAAAGGTGGTTTTTTACTTATTGGTGTAGATGATGATAAACGTATTATCGGCGTAAAAAGCGAAAAAGAAGAAATAGCGCAAATCGAGCACGCGTGCACATTCTTCATAGAGCCGTTAATCGAACCTTTTATTGAAATTGTCGAAATTGAATACAAAGACGTTGTGGTTGTTCATATTCCGGAAAGTGATTACAAACCACACAGAACACTAAGTTCGCCAGAAGAGAAGCTGCACGAGCAGAAAGTGTATATCCGCCAAGGCGAAGAGTCGGTCACTGCCAGCCGTGAAATGGTGCGAATCCTCCAAAGCAGAAATCCTGACGCAAAGCCGCTCACATTAAGTATTGGTGATAAGGAGCGCGGTCTCTTTGCATTCATCGAAAAGAATAAACGTGCTACGGTAAAAGATTTTGCCGCATTGGTGAATATCTCCGAACGTCGTGCAGCGCGGCTGCTTGTGCGACTTGTTCGGGCAGGGGTTCTGAATATTCATACCGATAGTATTCATGACTATTACACTTTAGTCGAGAGGGTGTGAATATGATTTGCAGTAGATAAGACTGAAAAAGGAATGCTGTAACGCCCTATCCCCTATCCGTTGTTGAACAAATAAAAGCTCCTCCGATTCTAATATCGGAAGAGCTTTGTACTTTAACCAATTCTATCTTATCGTACAACCATAAACGGTACACGTACTGTTTCCGCTCCGATTGTAAGTAGTGCTGAGTACATTCCGCTTGCAACCCGATAGCTGTTGCTCGTGCCATTCCATGCGAAACTAAAAGTTCCGGCTGAGGTTGCACTTACAGTTGTTTGGTAAATTACATTACCCAAGCCGTCGAACAACCGTACTTTTATAGGCATCGGCATTGTAACTTCGCCGGTAAACATCACGTTGCCGTTTGACGGATTAGGGTAGACAACAACACCATTTGTAAAAGATGTCAGTTCATCAACCCCGGTTGATGGAGTTCCGGTTGCTTCCAATGCAATTGCAAAATCACCACCGTCAGTTTTAACTGAAAGTTCGGCTGTGCGTTTTCCTTCAGCTGTTGCAATAAAACTTACTCCTACGGTTAGACAATCACCGGGTTTTAGTGTAGTTGGCAACGTTGGAAGTGTTCCAAGAGTAAAGTCAGATATGTTTGTACCTCCAATTGAGACTGCCGACAATACCAAATTGAAATCACCTGTATTGCATATTTTTACCGTTGAATCATGTTTTTCACCAACCTTTGCTATGCCCATGTTTTGCATTGATGTTGGAATTATTCCTGCGCAACCCTTTCCTGATAATGTAAGTTTTGGAGCAACTGTTGTGCTGTTGCTTGTAAATTCAAGTGTTGCTGTCTTAGTAGCTTTAGTCGAAGGAGTAAAGCGAACTAAGATTGTTCTCTTCTCGTCAGGAGCAAGTGTGAAAGCACCGCCACCATTTACAATTGAGAAATCAGCAGCATCGCTGCCTGTCACCGATACTGCTGTAACATTAAGCGGCTGACCACCTCCGTTAAACACCACATTCGTCAGCGTAGAATCTTTGCTTGTCAGTACTTTGTTGCATCCAAAATCAACTAACCCGATGCTGAGAGCCAGAGCAGCACCGGCAGGAGGTGCGGTAACTGTCAATTTAGCAACTGCACTTTCAACACTTCCACAAACATTCTTGACAACACATTTGTAATTACCCGAATCGGACAGTTTTACATTTGCGATTGATAGCGTGGCGAGTGTATCCCCCTGACGGTTTACACCGTTTTTCATCCATTGATACTTCAAATCTGTTCCGGTTGCGCCAACACTGAAAGTTACTGTCAGATTGGTTTGGGCTGTTACGTCGCCGGGTTGCGTAGTAATAACAGCCGACTCGCGTACTCGTAGTACTACTGCTGCACTTGTTGTAGAAAGATTACATGAGTTTTTAATGATCACAGTATAACTTCCCAGACTCGATGCACTAACAGCAGGGATAATTAAATTGCTTGCCAGTGCACCTTCAATGTTCACCCCGTCTTTCTGCCATTGGTAAGTCAGTCCGTTACCAGTTCCGGTAACCGAGAACTGTACTGAAGCACCCAAACATACCATTGTATCGCTTGGCTGATTGCTAATCGTCGGCGGAGAGGTAAAGTGAAGCATTGCTACGTTTGAAGTTTGCGGCGGATTACATTTGCCGCTTACTACCAAAACATAGCTACCTGTGTCGGCTGTCGTTGTAGTCGGTATCACTAAGGTTGCGCTTGTTGCTCCGTTAATATTTGTGTTGTTGTGTCTCCATTGATAGGTAAGGTTTGTACCTGTTGCTGTAGCAGTAAACGTAGCTTCACTTCCGGGACAAACTGTCACATCATTCGGCTGTGAAGTTATTGACGGTGCTGCGCCTATTACTATCGTCGCGGCACTACTCGTCAGTGGAGAACAACTTGTAATAACCACATCATAATTTGCAGCATCGGCTGCAGTTGCCGTTGGAATCGAATACGTAGTTTCTGTAGCACCCGAAATCACTGCTCCATTTTTACGCCATTGATAGGTATAACCGGTCGGGTTATCCGTCGTAACGCTAAGGGCAATTGCACTGCCTACGCAAATACTATCAGACTTTGGTTGAGTAACAATAGAAGGGGTTGAAAGAATCGAGAAATTAGCATTAGATACATCATTTACCGCAGCATTGGAAGCATCCGAAACTCTTATTTTATAGGTGTTACCGGTTGCTTGTGCTGCCGGAATACTCCATGTATAGCTTGCTGGTGTTGCAGGAACACTTGCTATTTGTGTATAATTCGTGCCGTCGCTTGTAACTTCAATCTTCACATTTCCACTTACTGTAGACGTCCACGTAATGTTTGTTTGTGACCCTCTGCACAAAGTTTCGCCTCCATTTGGAGTGTTCAGTGTAATTGAAGGGGCAGAAACAGAAATAGTAATGGTGTTCATAAAATTCCATGAGTCACCCGATTCATTACCATTATTATTAATCGCATTTCCTGCTGCACGCAGTAAATAATCGCCCGGAGTTGCAGGAGCAGTCCATGTAAATGTGAATGGAGCACCTGCACCCGTAATATTCGGATGAGCTGTTGTATGTGTTAATTCTCCGCCTTGCGTTTTCAACGAAGCTACCGGAGCAAGAGTACCGACATTTCCCCCACCCGAATTCTTAATTGAAATATCCACCCCTGCTTTTGGCAGGGTAGCGTGCGCCACCAAAACTGTAAATGTTCGTGTTTCATTCGGGGACATTGATATTGAAGTTCCACTTACGCCTTGCACACTTACACTCGTCGCCGAATTTTGATTACCATGACATCCATTGCCGCTACACCCATTTGTCGTTCTGCCCGTAATTCCATTCTCAGAACTTAGAGCGACGGTCGTGCTTATTACAATCATCCACAAAGCAAAAAATGCCATGCGGAAATATACCTTTTGCCTGTTCATATACAAACCTCATATATAATAAATTGAAAGACTTTTCCCTGAACAATTCAAAATTAGCGGTAATAAAGTTCGTGTCATATGACCTATGTCATAGGAAATTTGCAATTTTTTTGTATGTAACATTAAGTCTTTATTAATACTTAATCTGAATAAGCAGGATTAATCGTTTTATTATCGGATTTGAGGTCTTGGTGATCTCAGTTCGTTATTGTATTTTGCGGATTATGAGATTCTACTGTGGGGTTCATTCATCTCAGAATGTATTATTTATTCTAAAATTCATCAAATATTCACCGAGTGAAAAAATGAAAAAGGTGTTTTTATTTCTAATTTTTATTATTTCTATTAGCTTCAATGGATGCCAGCCCTCCATTCAATATTATAACAGTGGATACGGAAAAGCTATGAAAGGTGATTATAGGGGTTCGATAGAGGACTATTCGAAAGCAATTGAATATGATGCAAAATTTTCAGAAGCATATAACAACAGAGGGTACTCCAAATTTGTACTGGAAAACTACTCCAAGGCGATTAAGGACTTCAACACAGCGATAAAACTATCACCAAAGACAGCATATATGTATTATAATAGAGGTTTGGCAAATGAAGCAGTAGAGAAACATCACGCCGCTATCGCTGATTACACTGATGCTATCACTAGAGATCGAAAATATGTGTGGGCATATATAAGTAGAGGTAACTCAAAAGGAAGTTTAGAAGATTATGAAGGGGCAATTCTAGATTATAATAAAGCAATTGAGATTAATTCAAAAGCGAGCTGGGCATATCTGAATAGGGGATTCGCAAGATTTAGGCAGAAAGATTATTATGGTTCAATTGATGACTATAATAAAGCAATTGAGCTCTCACCAATGAACTGTGAAATATATTATTACAGAGGGTTTTCAAAAGAGACGATAGGTGAGACTGATGATGCCTATACTGATTGGATAAAGGCGGGTGCGCTAGGTTGTGAACGAGCGTACGATATTGTAGAAAAATATGAAAAATAAGGAATACATTTAAGCTGTAAATGTAACATAAATCTTTCAAGTTATTGAAGTATTTCCTACCACTGCCAAGACAATTGCAAAGCGGGAGCACCATTCGCCATCATAGTCAATCCCGCCGTAGGTGTTAGAATGCTCGAAGTGCTGCTTGAAGCAGTCGACTCTTGTGGAGTATCAAATTGATGCGCGATTAGCATACCAAAGCTATACCCCAACGCAATCCCAAGCGGAAAATCACTAACCCAATGAATACTGGTGGTGGTCAGCCCCACCCCTACCAATGCTACCGCAGGATAGCCGATATACCGTATCCATTTTTGCTCGGGATAATTCTCTGAAATTACAATCATAGTTGCCATAGCAGTAGCAATATGCCCTGACGGGAAAGCATCATAATGCGGAACGTGCTTGTGATATTCAATCTGATTAGGAAGTAATGCCCATGCCCCAGTTCTGGTTGTTGCAACTACCGGGCTTTCACGTCCTGTAAGGTGTTTTAAAAGCTGTACCACACCACCGCACGCCAGTATTACCTCCGTTACTTGGCTTGCTGTTCTCAGTGCCTTAGAATCGCTGAAAATCACTCCATACAATCCGAACCCTATAGCCAGCCCAAACTGAAATTTACCGTCGCCCACACCTACGAATGCATCGCTTATATCTCTTACAGTTTGAGACCTCTCATAGCTTTTTTTTGCGGGTTGCCATAATTCGTAATCGGTAACGACCATTCCGGCTGTCATTACTCCGAGAGCAGCAATAAGCGGAATATTGTCGGTGGTGAATGCTTTCTTCGACCAACGATACCAATCACCGGGAAGATTGGTAAACATATCGAAAACGCCGAGAGTGTGCGGTGAATCTTTTGTTATTGATCGGGGAATAATACTGCTGTCGGCTACCGGAGGTACATCATCAAGACTTGTCGCTGATACTGTATCAGTTGTACTCTTGCTGTTTACCACAGAACTGTCAATTACCGGTTCGGAATAACCCGCTTCATATAGATGAACTGCATCACACGTGTCAACGGGTGATAATCCTGTAATTTGCGCAGAAGTAAAAGTAGTAGCGAAAATGAAAACAGCAATGGAGAGGGAAAATTCCAAAAGATGATTTTTCAAACTGATACGAAAGGCGTCGAAGAACATAGATAACCGTTAGAAGTCAGACAATAACAACAAAAAAGAAATTTTAGAGTAAATACCCGAAAATTGCATCAAAAATAAGGATAGAGGCGGCTGAAAGTGTAAACGCACGAACGGTACTGTTACCCACACCCTCTGCACCGCCTTCGGTAGCAAAACCAACATGGCAACCGATAAGAGCAGTAATGCCACCAAAAACAAAAGATTTGGTCATGCACACAAAAATTTCATGAATTGTAAAAAACCGTTGCACTGAATCAAAAAATATTTCTGCAGTAAAACCGAATTTAAGTGTAGTAAGGAAAAAAGCACCGATTAACGCAACAGAGTTAGAAAACACTGCCAGTACAGGCATCATCGTCAGGGCGGCAAGTACACGTGGCATAGCCAGATAACGGTCTTTGTCAATTGCCATCATTTCTAGTGCGTCAATCTGCTCAGAAACCTTCATAGTGCCCAGTTGTGCTGCAATTGCACCTCCTACCCGCCCTGCAATAACAAGTGCCGTCAGAACAGGCGTAAGCTCAGTAAAAACAACGGTCGCAATCGAGCCGCCTATAAATGGGCGGGCAATTCCTACAAGATTGAACTTCGCAAATAAATTAGTTGCCTGGAGCGCAGCTATAGCACCCGTAAATGCACCGATAAGAATAACAAGCGGCAAAGAATCCGACCCTACGATTGACATTTCCTCCAGAACCAAATGGCGATCTTTGAAGATTCTGGGCAGATATCGAATCACATTTCTCAATAGAATGATAATCTGACCGAATTCTGCAAAGAAGTGAATGGTGTCTCTGCCGATACGAGCAATAAAAGTAAGCATACTAAAGTATTAGTTGGACCGCCGACAAAATTTTCTACAAAATTACGACCTTAGCGACGGCTGACAAAGGATCACATGATATTTAGTCGTGATACCTATAAAAAAAAGAACCTCTGCCCATACAGGACAGAGGTTCTTTTGTAAAGAATATTTATATTCAGAACCGGAATTTGATTATCTTTTTACAGAATCACGTGGTTCGCGTCCCTTAGCATCTTTGCATGGTACTTTACCTGTTTCTAACCATTGTTTCCAGATTTCCATCTGTCTTACACCGGTAGCGGGATTAGAACTGAGGATTTCTTCAAATGCAGCAAAAAGTGTTTCTTTGCATGCTCTTATCGCTTTTGCATATTCTTCCTTAGCTGCTTGAAGGGCTGCGCGGGCAGCAGTAATAATTTCTTTCATTTTTGCACGAGCTTCGTCTCTGGTAAGTGTACCTGCTTCAACTTGAGCTTTGATTTCTCTTTCGGCAGCTTTTGTTCTTTCGCGGATTGATTTTTCGGCTGCACGGTATGCTTCTCTGGCTGCTTTATTACAATCTTCAAATGCTGTCATTATTTCGTTGAATTTTCTCATTTGATCTTTATTCAATTCGAGACAACGGATAATGAGACGTAGATTGCGGTCTCTGCCGGCACCATCTTTGACATTGCCGGTAGGATTGCCTTCGAGTGCAGAAAAATCCGCAGTTTCTCCAAAAGAAGATATAAAATCTGCAGATGTAGAATAATTCTGCGCTACGAGAGCGTCAGGAGTGTCATTGTAAGAGGTCGTAGGAGAGTTTGCATCAGAGCAACCTACCACTGTAATGAGAGCAACAATAGCCCCCAAACCAAGTATAGGCAAGAAGAATTTTGCCAATTGCTTTTTCATAAATGTATCCTATAAGAAATGTAAGAAATAAAATTGTAAGGAAATTTTCAACATTTGAGCTCCTGAATAATTATAAAGGTTTAATCCTTTTAGAAAAAGAATGCCGAAACTGTTATCATGCTCATTTTATGGGAGCTTGGCATTATGACGACAGAAACCCTACAATTTCACATTTGTTACAGCTGTTACTAAAATATCTGGCATTGCTATTTAAGTATAGCTTTATAGATAAGTATATAAAAATAGGTAAGTGTACGATGCTTCGACGGGCTCAGCATGACATATTTGTTTCTTTTTTAATGAAGTTACGCCATCCTGAGCCCGCCCGGAAGGGTTCAATTACTTGCCAAATTTGGTCAACGAACACGAAAAAACTACGTAAACATACTTGTGTTATAATAAATTAGCAATGCCAAATATTTTTCTTAGCCCTGATTTTCGAACAGTAAAATCATTTGCCTGATGAACTGAACGGCTGAAACAACAAGTAAGAACCATGTAAATATGATATGAAAATACTGTGCCGACGAACCTTTGTATTTCGTAAAAACTTCAAACAAAGATAATTTACCGGCAGAGATAATATCCTCCTTACTTGCGTTACTAATGGATACCCCTTGAGATGCAGAGAAATCTATAAGCCACTCCAACCGTTTGGCTTGACGGCGGAAATCGTATCCCCAAAGTGTCAATAGTAACAGGTACAATTGATATTGGTTTGCTTTGAATATATCGTGTTTAGCTTGGTCTATTGTAGAATTAGGCAATAGGAGCAGAAACCACGATAACCCGGCAATCGAAAAAAATGACATCAATACTTTGCGAAGCAACTTTCTTTGCGGCTCGAACAGTACTGCAAGTTCCGGTTGAATTGAGGGTACACTCATTTTTTCGATAAGAAATAATGTACGGTAATGATATATATAATAAGAAAGGCAAGCCGAAATACACTGCTTGCCTTTCATGGTTGTTTATTTCAAAAGAAATACTTTTTAAAAGTTTTTCACTAGAAATACATATTATTCGCCCTTAGCTTCGGCTTTCGCAGCTGCTTCTTTTTTACGAGCGTTTTTCAATTTAGTGCGTACATAGCGACGAGCGGCTGTTTCTTTATGTTTTGCAACTGCTTCAGCTATTTCTTCGGCAGTTTTGCCTTTGAATTGCATATGGCGATGAAGCATTACACCTTCATAACTTAGAAATGCACGGACAACATCAGTGGGTTGCGCGCCAACATTGAGCCAATAAATCGCACGTTCTGCATTGATGGAAACGGTAGAAGGAGCTGTCATCGGGTTGTAATATCCGAGACGTTCGATGAATGCAGAATCGCGTTTTTCGCGGCTGTCAACTGCAACAATATCATAAGAAGGCGATTTTTTGCGACCTTTGCGGCGCAAGCGTAATTTTACCATGAGATACCATACTCCGGTTAGTTATAGAAAAATCCGGTACTTCAGTGTTTGAAGCCGGTGGGCATTTTGAAATTCCGCATTTGTTGCGACGAATTTCCTTTAGAGAGAGTTTTCATCATTTTCTGCATATCTTCAAATTGCTTGAGCAGGCGATTCACTTCCATCACGGTTGTGCCGCTGCCGAGAGCAATTCTGCGTCTGCGTGATCCGTTCAGTACTTTTGGATTAGTGCGTTCGTGTTTGGTCATCGAAAGGATAATTGCTTCCACTTTGCCATATGCCTTGTCGTCCACCTCAACGTTTTTCATTGCTTTGTCCATCCCCGGAAGCATTCCGAGCAAATCACGCAACGAACCCATCTTTTTAATCATGCGCAGTTGATCCAAGAAATCCTGCAAATTAAATTCATTTTTGCGAAGTTTTGCTTCCAGTTTTGCAGATTCTTCTTCGTCAAATTGAGATTGTACTTTTTCAACGAGTGACACAACATCACCCATTCCTAAAATACGCGACGCAATTCTTTCCGGGTAGAATGGTTCGAGAGCATCTAGCTTCTCTCCTGTACCTACGTATTTAATCGGCTGACCAACTACTTTGCGGATGGAAAGAGCAGCACCTCCGCGTGTATCGCCGTCTAATTTTGTGAGGACAACACCGGTTAAGCTCAAGCGTTCGTGAAATGCTTTTGCTGTGTTAACGGCATCTTGCCCGGTCATTGAATCACACACAAAGAGAATTTCATTCGGCTTGGTTTGGTCACGAATATTCTGAACCTCTTGCATCATGTCCTCGTCTATCGTAAGACGCCCGGCTGTATCTATGATGACGATATCACGAGCATATTTCTTTGCGTAAATAAGAGCATCGGTTGCAATTTCAACAGGGTTCTTTCCTTCTGCGGCATAGACCGGTATATTGAGAGACTGTGCAAGCATCTTAAGCTGTGCAACCGCTGCAGGACGATAAATATCACAGGCAACTAAAAGGGGTTGCTTCCCTTTTTTCTTCAAATTTGAAGCTAATTTACCGCAGAACGTAGTCTTACCTGAACCTTGCAATCCGGCAACCATAACGACGGTAGGCCCTCCATGCGCCAGTATCAAATCGCTTTTATTGCTGCCCATTAACGAAACAAGTTCATCATAAATCAATTTAATGATGACTTGCCCCGGCTGCAAATTTCCTTTTACTTCTACACCAAGTGCTTTTTGTGTAACTTCATCTATGAAGTTTTTTGCCACGGTGAAATTAACATCTGCCTCCAAAAGTGCACGGCGAACCTCGCCAAGTGCTTCCTGGATATTCTCTTCGCTGATTTTGGCTTGTCCGCGAATCTTCTTGAGAGCAAATTCTAATTTTGATTGTAAATTCTCAAACATTGCTGATTTCTTAGGGGTTGCAGATTACGAAAACACAAAAATACGGTTTTTCTCTGAAATTACCGAACTGAATTTTAATAAATTTGGCTTGATGCTAAAAATGTATTGTATGACAATGGACAGAACAAACAGTTACATTCATATATTTGTCATTCAAACCTGAATGAAGAATCTTCATTGTTTATCAACCGTTCGGGATGGCGTGCTTTACAGAGTTTCTTCGTTAAAAGGCATAACTCTTAATGAAATAGTAACAAGTCAACAATCACACACGCTCTTAGACCATCCATTTATTCCACCAAAATTGCTCGATTAATAATCCTCTGCGAAGTGATAATCATACAGTAATACACACCTGATGACATAGTTTCGGGGAGATTGTATATAATCTCACCTTGTGACTGTGAAACAGGCGCAGAAGATGAAAAAACCCTCTTACCCTGAATAGAAAATATATTTACTGATGAAATAGCTTCATTAGCTTTTACTACTAACCGTCCTCCTTTTACATACATACTTGGAGTATTTACTTGCGGCTCTGATTCGACAACACCGATTGAATTATCCCAAATAAAGAAACCTGCATCGGTAGCCATATAGAGTTTTTCAGTTTCTCGTGAATTGCCTACAAGTTTTATCATCCATACATTTTTCATTGCTAAATCTATCTGAGTAGGTGGAAGCCACTGAATATTATCATCAATTGCTGTCCACGATTCCCCGCCATCCGGTGAATGCCTCACCATACCCGGTCCGTATATTGTGTGCTGAATACTATCGGCAAGGTCATCAGTAAAGCCGCCGACATATACTTCCTCTTTCCCAGGAAAACGGCTCACCTCTACTGACCAAAAACTTGTGTCTTGAAATCCTATGGGATTCCATGTTTCACCGCCATCAATGGTTTTAAACACACCACCGTTAGGTCGGTTTTTATAGAAGAAATAAGCAACAATTGTATATCCGATTAATGGGTTGTTGGGACTGAATACAAAACGTGGGACTTCTGTATCACTAAATCCTCTTAGCTTCGCTGTTTGCCGCCAAGTACGACCTGTATCAACCGATTTTAAAATTAATCCCGATGTTGCCCCGGCAAGCATTATGTTCGCACTGTCGGGTCGGATGGCTATGGCGCAAAGCTGCTGACCGGAAAGATTCAATCTAGCAATAGTATCCCACGTAAGACCTGAGTCATAACTTTCAAAAATTCGATTAGATATATTATCTGCAGTAAACATGATATTCGGGTTCGTTGGGTGGCTCAGCAGTGCCTCACCGGACATCTGAAAGCGTGTCGGCTTTTCGGGATCAAATACAGTTTCCCACAAGATTCCACCGTCTGTGCTGCGAACTATACTTCCAAAAATCCCTCCCGCAAGCACCACATTTGTATCCTGTCTGTGTATCAGAACATTAGAGAGCCGAGAAGTTCCACTCCTAAAATCAATAGAATCAATCCTCCATGTCATTCCTGCATCCTCAGAACGGTACATCGTGCGTCCGAATCCTCCTACTATGAGAGTTCGCGGGTTATGCGGATTTGCAGCAAAACCAAAGGTAGGAGCATCAATCAAACGCCGCCATTTATTTTGTGCCGAGGCGGTGCTTACCAGTAGAACAAGCAGTACAAATAGTATTCGGAATTTCATGGATTCTCCTTTTGTTTGGATTAAAAAAGGGCGAACTCGCTTGAAGCGGGAACGCCCTGAAAATAATAGCCGCCTACCAAATGAATTATTTTACAACAACCATCGAGCGTGTGAGCGAATGAGTACCTGCTGTCAATGTATAGTAGTACATTCCGGCAGGAAGATTTGTTGCATCAAAATCAGCAGCATATGTACCGGTTGTCATAGCACCGCTTGCAAGTTCTTGTACAACCTGACCGAGTGAATTAACGACACGGAGGGAAACTGTAGAAGGTTCTTGCAATGAGAACTGAATCTTTGTCGCATTTACAACAGGATTAGGAGCTACTTGTTCAAGCGAGAAGTTCTTAGCATCGTTTGTGAGGGTTTCGACTGCACCAGTACCAGTAGTTTCGAGAATGCCGCCAACCACAAAGAAGTAGTTTATGCGCAAACCGCGATTAACCAAAGAAGGGAATGCAGTAGCAAATTCAGCTGACGGATTAAAGAAGCCAATCCCAGCTTGTTTTAATGCAAATTCATCACCGGCAGGAGTACGACGCAATACATAGCCAAGAGTTTGTGTACTGTCCTTTAATCCCCACATATATGTCCCGAAAAGACGCATTGTATCGGTTGGACCTTGTGAGTATAATACAAATCCAAAAGTTTCACCTGCTTCTACTTTCCAATCCGGTACTCTAAGAACGATGTTGTTTATTGTAGCAGGAGTAGTAGTTAAATCCAAGGCACTATTTATAGTTGCTGCAGAAATTTCAATTTCGTCACCTAATTGACGTAATCCCGGATCATCAAGAGAAAATTCTGCACCAGGAGTTCTTGTTTGAAGATTTGCTTTTATACCATATGGGATAAGCAATACGTCCCTTTTAATAGGAGTAATATGCTGGTTGTCACGTGAATATTGAAACAGTTGGAATACAACCGTATCAATTGTTAACGAACCTGATGTTCCGAAAGGAGGAAAAAATTGAGCATAACCGAAAATTGCATTTGGGGTTATATTGTTGTTTGCATCCGAGAAATTCACAACCGTTGGAATATCATAAAGACCTGTAGTAACACGACTTTGAGGATCAACACGACTCGTAAGTGCAAACCCTGAATCTGAAGTATCACGAGGAGCATCAAAAACAACATACTGAGTTTCTGCTACCATATAGTCCGGCATAACAGGGACTCCAACACCATAGGTAAGTTTATTTACAACAGGAAGACTGGTTGATAGAGCTGCCGTGCTAAGACTTTGTACACTTGCCTCAATGCCGGTACGAGCACTTGGAATCGTAGACATACTCACTCTTTTCTTTACTTGCGCCGTTCCAACGGATACAATAGCGGCAAGAAGAGCGAGAAAAACTGTAAACTTTTTCATTTTGATTACTCCTAAAGTAAAATGGATTGGATAAATATTAAAATCAACATTAATTACATAGACTAACAAATCTACGATTTGGTTACAATTTGGACAAAGGTTTTTTGTAAAAATTGGAAGAAAACGGTAAAAAGTGGCTAAGTTTTGGTAATTTCGTACCTAGAAAGCCACAATTTTAACAAATAAAGTAACTCAAACTAGAAAATTATGAATGCGGAAAATTATGAAAATCAAATCAAAATCGCCATTGGTGCGGTGATTGATAGTGATTTCAACAAAACATTGGATGAACTGAATGCTGTACACTCTGTTACAATAAAGGACGGTATCGTCGAGATATTATTGCAGCTTGTCCCTCCCCTTCATTGGATAGCTGCTTCGATTGACCGTGCCTGTCGCGAGGCGGTACTGGCTATTGCCCCTGAGCTTCAGCCGACTGTAATGGTTAGCGAGAAAGAAACACACCGTACAGGGTCGAAAAGTGTACTCCCTACAGTAAAAAACCTTATTGCTGTTGCTTCGGGTAAGGGTGGTGTGGGTAAGTCAACAATCGCAGCCAATATCGCAGCGGCAATAGCAATGAGGGGTGCCAAGGTCGGACTTTTGGATGCCGATATTTATGGACCAAGCGCACCAACGATGTTCGACATGGCAGGCGAACAATTGGAAGCTGAAAAACTTCCCGATGGCAGAATAATCGGTCAGCCAAACGAACGCTACGGCGTGAAAGTCGCCTCCATCGGATTTGTAATGCAGCGTGACCAAGCTGCAATTTTGCGCGGGCCAATGCTAGCCGGATACTTTAACACACTGGTAGAGCAAATCAATTGGGGAGAATTAGATTTTCTGATATTTGATTTACCACCCGGTACGGGTGACATTCAGCTTACGCTCACACAGAGAGTTCCGCTTACAGGTGCAGTCATCATAACCACACCACAAGAAATATCAATGGTGGATGTGCGTCGAAGTATTTCGATGTTCCGCCGTGTGAATGTGGAGATACTGGGAATTATTGAGAATATGAGTTATTTCATACCTCCTGAATTACCCGAAAACAAATATTACATATTTGGCAAGGGTGGCGGGAAAACAGTAGCAGATGAAAATGATGTTCCGCTTTTGGGAGAAGTGCCGATTACACTCGGTACACGTGAAGGTGGCGATGAAGGTTTGCCTGTAGTTCTGAATCCCGAAGAATTCACCCAGGGCGAGCTATTGCGTGATATTACTGCACGATTAGTCAGTCAGGTTCGTTTAGCTAATTTACGCAAAGGCGAACAGCCGGTCATTCAGATTTCACTCTAACCGAAAATTTCTATGGAACACATATCAGAAGAATATTCGTATTCAATAGAGCAGCGTATTATCGGTGCTCTTCAAGATATTCGTCCGTATTTACAGGAAGACGGAGGCGATGTAGAATTTGTGCGTTTTGAAACTGAAACAAGAGTTGCAGAGATTCGATTGCTCGGTGCGTGCAAAACGTGCCCGATGTCTATGATGACACTGCGCGGAGGCATTGAAAGGTTTCTGATTGCTGCCGTGAAGGAAATCCGCAGGGTCGAATCCGTATTCTAACATTTGCACCAAAATTTTAATATTTTTTTGTTCATTCAAAAAAGAATCGTATTTTTGTGTTCCCCTTTGCGGAAAAAGGGCGGTTAGCTCAGTTGGTTCAGAGCGCCTGCCTTACAAGCAGGATGTCGGGGGTTCAAGTCCCTCACCGCCCACCAAGCCCCTTTTTAGGGGCTTTTTTCGTTTAGTTATCACGTCCTAAATTAGGTTGACTATTACTGAATGAACCTAATTTGGACGCAGTACAACTTCTCTCAATATCTTTCCATTTATTACTTGGATTTATGAGCAACCTCTGATAGCTTTTTTAGTTTTAACCCTCTTCTGCTTCGGACGATGAACCAAATCAACGGCAGTACACCTCCTAAGGTGAACAGCGATCCTCCGATAAGCCGAAGCCATGTAAGGTTTTGAAATGTATTGCTTTCAATAAATTCACTGCTGCGGGCGTACCAAAGTCCATGTTCGGTTACTGACGTAAATTGAAATATTCCTGCGGGGAATAAATCTAAAAACACCATTAACAGCAATCCGATATTGATTGACCAGAAAACAATTTTTATGATTCTCGGTTTCCACCAATCAGACTTAACAAGTAACTGACAGCAAAACAAAACCGCTGCCAAAGCGAGATTCCCATATACACCCATCAATGCAGCATGACCATGATTTACTGTTAGGTACGTACCATGCTCATAATAGTTGGCAATGGGAAGATTGATGATAAAACCAAGCACCCCTGCGCCAAAAAAGTTCCAGAAATTCACTGCAACTAAAAAAAGGAATACTTCTGAAAAACCGAATTGTTTACTTATATCTCCATTCACCTTATTGCTACTCTCCAATATTTTGGGAAGCCGACTGAATCGTGACGCTTCTAAGGTAAGTAGTATCAATGGAATTACCTGTAAAGTAGAAAATACAGCCCCCAAAGCCATTGTTCCTACAGGTTTTGCATTCCAATAAAAATTATGAGAAATACCAAGTAGTCCCGAACCTAGAAACAATAAAGTGGCTAAATAAATAACGCGAATTGCTGCTTGTCTGCTTACCAGTCCCATCAACACCATAAAGTAACCTATTAATACTGTTGTAAAAACTTCAAAAAACGCTTCTGCCCACATATGTACAACCATCCATCGCCAGAAATCGGCTATGACAAAATTGGTTTTTGGAGTTGCAATAAAGCCGGAGACCAACAGAACGATAATACTGAATGTTGAATACACCAACCAGTTAGGCAAAGCCCACGGTTGCCCCAGTTTCATTACTGGTTTAATGCCACGATATAATGTAACTGCCCAAAATATAAATATAATGCCGAGTAATATTTGCCAAAGTTTCCCTAATTCAACATATTCCCACCCCTGATGACCGAGCCAATACCAGTTGTTGCCCAAAAGTCCGTGTGGGCCTAAAAGCATACCTGTAAAAGCCCCTGCAATTAATACAATCGTAAGCCAAAAAATGGTGTTTATTAGTTTTAACTGACTTTTAGATTGTATTGGTGAAACAAGCGACATCATAAAAAATGAAGAACCAATCCAACACGCCGAAATCCATAGAATGGATAATTGCACATGCCAACTTCTTGTTATAGTAACAGGTAACGATATTGAAATATCAAATCCAAAAAAGTTGGTGAAACCGACAAAATCATGAACGGTTAATATACCTGCCAAAATCTGTACGCCGAAAAGAAGCATAGCAGTATAAAAGAACTTATAGGTAGAACGCTGAACTGCGTCTGGTTGGAAGTTCATTATTTCTTCCCTCGACATAAATGGCTGTGCTTTGTTTGTATAGACATTATTGTCTAATTTATCAAGTTTTCCGTGATAATATAAGACAATTCCCAGTCCGAAGATTAATGCCAATGAGCCGATAATGCTCCAAATAATAACGGCAGAACTTGGGGTGTTGCCTGCTTCAGGATCGAAAGGCCAATTATGGGTATAACTGTATTTCTCGCCGGGTCTTTCAACTCCGCATACCCATGAACCCCAGAAGAAAAAAGCAGTAAGACATCGTATTTCTTCACCATTGGAAATATAATTTCCCGGCTTAAATGCATCGGCAAGGGTAGGGTCAGTAAATTTTTTCGAATAATAGGTAATCAACTCTTTTGCAGCAAACTCTTGAGCATCAGACAGCAATACGCTGTTATTTTTTTCAGAGTAAAGATTGGTTTTTACTTCTGCTTTAACTTGCTCGGAAATACCTTTTGTAAGCAATTCTGTTCCTGCTCCGGTTTTCACTTGAGACTGGTAATACTCATTCATATACCGAGAAACATAATGCAATGCTTCCGCGGTAAAATCAGGACCTCTATATGCCCCATCGCCAAACATACTGCCATATTCCATCAGAGCATATTTTTGAAACACCTCCTGCCCTTTCAATATATCATCTTTTGTAAACACTGCATTATTATTAGAGGAATAATACAACGGGATGGGTGGAGCTTCTGTATAAGTATGAATACCTATTACTGTGACACCTGTAGCACTAATAACGAAAATCAGAAGTAATGGCAGCCACCAATTTTTAGGATTGAGCAGGTAACTTTTCATAATGTTGATTGAAGATTTTGAAAAAAAATTAGGTAAGAATCCGAGAAAAGGATAATTTTGTCTTTATTTATGCAAAAATACATAAAATAAAGACAATCTTGTCCTTATTGTTTAGAAAATTTTTTATGGTGATTGAAATGTTAAAAATATCAGCAGTACTTTCTCTGGTATTTGCTTTTGGATTCTATACCTGCTTTCTGTATTCATCTCTTCCTGTGAAGGATTATACTATTGACAATCAATCAGTTATAGGAAAACAAATATGGCAAAAGTATAATTGTAATGCCTGTCATCAAATTTATGGACTTGGTGGCTATCTTGCTCCTGATCTTACTAATGAATATTCTTATAGAGACAGTAACTTCATCAAGGCATTTCTTAAAAATGGAACGGATATTATGCCCAATTTCAATTTAACAGACGAAGAAATAATCTCCTTACTCGCTTACCTGAATACTATAGACCGAAGTGGAAAATCTGACCCAAGAACTTTCAAAATCAATGGTAATGGAACAATTAAACAATAAGCAGCTGGTTATTGCAAAGTTATTTTTAACCACAGGTCTAATGCTTCTGGCGATTGGAGTGATATTTGGTTTGACAGGTGCACTTCAATATCTTGTGCCAGGGTTCCAAAAGCATTTTCTTTCCTTTGAAAAAATTAGACCTTTGCACGTTTCATCAGTGGTTTTTTGGATAATTTTGGGAGCTGTAGGAAGCGTACTGATATATTTACAGCAGCATACGGGTAGGAATATCTATTCTCTGAATCTTATGAAAATCCAATTGATCATTTTCATAGGCACCATTATTGCAATTTTGGTTTCTTATTGTGTAGGTGTATTTGGCGGAAGAGAGTATTGGGAGTTTAACCCGATTCTGGCATTACCGATCATTGTGAGTTGGATACTATTCATAATCAACTTTTTTAAATCAATAGGAACTTTTACGAAACAACCGGTATATGTTTGGATGTGGACAACCGGTGTAATATTCTTTCTATTCACATTTATTGAATCATACTTATGGATATTCCCATACTTTAGGGACAATATTATCAACGACATGACTGTACAATGGAAAGCGTATGGTTCGATGGTCGGCTCGTGGAATATGCTTATTTATGGATGCAGTCTATTTCTGATGGAAAAAATAAGTAGTGACAAAACCTACAGCCATTCATTCATTGCTTTCTTATTGTTTTTTCTTGGTCTATTTAATTTGTTGTTCAACTGGGGACATCATATTTACACATTGCCAACCCACGATTTTATTAAGCATATAAGTTACGCGGTGAGCATGACTGAACTTTTCATATTCGACAGAATACTTTATAAATGGAAAACATCAGTAACTACAGCCAGGAAACACATACACCATATAGCATACCGATTTCTTGTTGCCGCAGACGCGTGGGTATTTTTAACTCTGGCATTGGCAATTGCAATGTCAATTCCGGCAGTTAATGTATATACCCATGGGACTCATATTACTGTTGCACATACTATGGGTGCAACTATTGGTATAAACTGTTTTCTTTTACTTGGGATTGCTTATGATATTCTTTTTGATTCTATTCAAAGTCATAAAAAATTTAATAAACTATTCAACAAAGCATTTTGGCTGGCAAATATTGCTTTACTTATCTTTTGGTTAAGTCTTATATCGGCAGGAGTGATAAAAGCAAAATGGCAAATGAGTTCAGAACGGATACTTTTTAACGTTATGATGCTGCAATTACAGCCATTTTTTATTACGTTCTTTGTTTCCGGCTTACTACTGACTGTAGGAATCATGATAATTATCTATCCACTTTTAAAAAATCAATTCAACTCCTATTTCAATGGAAATCTTAGTAAGTAATTATAAAATCAATACATACAATCTAAATCAGGATTCTGGTAAAACTGTATAGTTTCATTTCTCTAAAAATCTTATGTTCTCAAAAACAACGGAATACGCGATAAGGGCAACTATTTATATCGCTCAAAAAAGTTCATTTGACTGTAAATTAGGAATCGAGGAAATATCAAAAGCCATTGATTCGCCTAAATCATTTACAGCCAAAATACTACAACTGCTTACTAAGGAAAATCGTATAATTAGTTCAATTCGCGGTCCGAATGGTGGCTTTTATATAACAGAGGAAGCAAAGCATTTGCCGATTTGGTCTGTCTTAATCGTTACCGGTGAGAATGAAACGCTCGAAAAATGTTTACTTGGATTAAAAAAATGCTCTTCTGCTAATCCATGCCCTCTGCACGAAGGATATAAATCAATAAAACAACAGTTGGTACAATTATTTGAGACAAAAACCATAAAACAGATGGCAGAGGATACAAACAACGGTAATGTATTTATACATAATATCATTACATGACTTTTACTCATTTGATTTTTTGGGGCTGACTGCATCTATGAACAAAAACCCAGAGTAGTATGAAACTCAGAATTCTGTTCTATTGCTTCCAAACGCAAAACTGCTTTAGAACCCCGAAATATAAATAAAAAAACGAAACGTGATATTTGTCATGTTTTTAAAAGATATTACCTGTTAATTTTGATTTGATATTTTTAAAGGGAAGCAGTTAAGTTTATATAATATTATATGTTGATATGTTTGATTCTACATTATCAGACGTTACCTTACGTGGGATTGTATTAAAAACATTATATGATTTAGGCATAATGACCTCATTCTATCTAAGAACTGATATTGTAGAAGGTGCATACGATCTTCCTCGAGAAGATTTTGAAAGGGTAATTTTGCAACTTATAGATGCAACGATGGTAGATGTTGAATTCCAACATTCGTACATACCAAATAACGACATAAGCGCTATAAAAATAACACAGTTTGGGATTGACATTGTCATATAGAACTGTAGAATCGCCAATTCCGATTGAGTTTGAATACTGAATTTCACAAAAAAGTCATGAAACTATTTTTTGCATACATATAGGAAGGGTAATACAATGACACTGACAATAGAAATTCCAAACCAAATTTATCAAAGAATGGAAAGAATTGTAACTCAACGTGCAGAACCTGCAACCGATGAACTGCAGAAGTTCATTAATGAGAAAATAAACGACACATTCGAATCATGGTGTAATCAGCATACTATTTATAGTGATACTACTGAATATTCGCTAAATGCCCTACCGAAATCCAAGACATATCCCCCTACACACAAGTTTGATATCTGGTAGTGGATTTAGGATATGAATCTGTATGTAATCGAAATGAAAACCCTATTGTTTTTTTATAGGTTTCAGCTGTTGCCTATTAAGTAAACGATGCAATTGGTCTTTTTTTGATTTCTATACGTATTAAGAAAGTAATAAAGTATTTTATGGATGATTCACGGCAAAAAAATGTACCCCATACACTTACCACCCAAGAATATTATCATCAAATCGGTCTTTTAAAAAAAGAAAAGAATGCTGTTATTCTATCCCATTATTATATGGCACCTGAGATTCAGCTATTGATTCACGATGATGGAATTGCAGATTTTTTAGGTGACTCTTTGGGGTTAAGTATCGAAGCAACGAAGGTAGAACAACAGAATATTGTTTTTTGCGGGGTACATTTCATGGCAGAAACTGCTAAGATTTTAAACCCGGCCAAAAATGTGTATATACCTGATAAGTTAGCCGGTTGTTCGCTTGCTTCGAGTATTACAAAGGAGGATGTACTAAATCTTAGGAAGCAATATCCGGGAGTACCGATTATTGCTTATGTAAACACGTATGCCGAAACTAAAGCGGAATGTGATATTTGTTGCACTTCCCGTAATGCACTCTCCATTGCCAAATCTTTTGAAGAAGACACCTTGATATTTCTGCCTGACAAATTTATGGGCGAAAATCTTCGGAACAAAATACATTCTGAAACAGGAAAAAAACTCATACTATGGAATGGCTATTGTGAGGTTCATGAGCAATTCAAATCGGATTCTTTTGCTTCAATGAAAGCAGAGCATCCCGATGCGAAAATGTTATTACACTGGGAAGTACCTGACCAAACAGTACAAGAAAACATAAGTGAAATGGGAGGGGTTTTGGGGAGTACAAATGATATTATCAATTATGTTTCTCAGAGTAAAGATCATACATTTATTCTAGCGTCAGAATGTGACTTGGGAAGTACCTTAAAAAGGTTGTTTGTCGGCAAAGAATTTATAACTCCATGTATAAAATGCCCTTACATGAAAATGATAACGTTGGATTCAATTCTTAAAACACTCCAGTCAATAGGAACGGCAGACGAGCATTCCTATGAAATCACCTTAGATGACAATACCATCAAGGCAGCTTCAATACCGGTTAGGCGAATGCTCCAATATAATTAAGTACATAGTATGTATACTTCATCAGAAACTTCAAACTTAGACATTATCTGCATTGGTGGAGGAATAAGCGGTTTATATTTTGCAATAAAAGCAGCAGAATTTGCTACCGTAACAATCTATACCAAAGATGAGCTATCAAAGTCAAATTCTTATCAAGCCAAAGGGGGAATAGCCGCACCTTTTGGTGATAACGATTCAATATCATGTCATATTCAGGATACTCTATTAGCCGGAGCCGGATTATGCAATGAAAAAGCAGTTACATACATGATTCAAAATTCACTTCGTTGTATAGAAGATTTGACAACCTTCGGAACTGAAT
Organism: uncultured Chitinophagaceae bacterium; assembly: GCA_964527785.1. GTDB lineage: Bacteria > Bacteroidota > Ignavibacteria > Kapaibacteriales > UBA961 > JADJXV01. The sequence continues at coordinate 18,426 of CAZGNO010000003.1, read as the reverse complement.
TTAATAAAGATGGAAACCTGCAATTTGATTTATCAAGAGAAGGAGGACATAGTCATAATAGGATTGTGCATATCAAAGATGAAACAGGGAAAGAAGTAATAAACAAATTAATCCATATTGTCAGAAATCACCCAAATATTACAATCAAAGAACATCACTTTGTTTTAGATTTGATAATTGAGAATAATTCGGCAATAGGTGCAAGTATATTGAATACTCAGTTGCAATCAATTGAAAATCACTACGCCGAAATAATAGTCTTAGCCACCGGCGGCGGCGGCAATCTATATACGTTCAATACTAACCCTCAATCTGCCACAGGTGACGGGTATGCATTGGCTCACAGGGCGGGTGCAGCTATGATGAATATGGAGTTCATTCAATTTCACCCTACGATGCTATATCTTCCTAACCGTGAAGATAATATTTTAATAAGTGAAGCACTGAGAGGAGCCGGTGCACAATTAAAAGATTCAAAGGGTATACAGTTTATGTATAAATATCATACTATGGGTTCATTAGCTCCACGAGATATTGTTGCACGCTGTATGGTGAAAGAAATGTTATGTGAAGGAAGTGATTTTTTGTATTTAGATGCAACTTCGATTGGTGAAAAAAAACTACAAGAGGAGTTTCCGTTTATTTATAATACTTGTAAAAATTACGATATTGATATTGGTACTGAAATGATTAGGGTAGTTCCTGCGGCACATTATATCTGCGGAGGTGTAGCAACCGGTATTGATGCAAAAACTTCTATTAATAGTTTGTACGCCATTGGCGAAGTAGCTTGTACAGGTGTACACGGTGCAAATAGACTTGCCAGCAATTCCTTACTTGAAGGAATTGTATTTGCTGATGCTGCCGCAGCATCCATTAAAGAAAACATAAAAATTCCGAAACAGACAAAGAGTGCATTACACAAATATTATCATGAAAAATTACTAAGTATTGAGTCAGATATTTCTTCAGTTTACAAATCAGATATTCAACACCTGATGTGGAACAATTTAGGTATAGTAAGAAATCCTATTAGAATGAAATTAGCTGAAAATCAATTAAACGTATGGCGAAAATTGCTTATATCAGAAATTAAAATTCATGGAAGAACTTATAAGGCATTTGAGTTACTAAATATGGTTGAAACTGCAATGCTTATCACTTCATTTGCACTGAATAGAACAGAAAACCGAGGAACTCATTATGCAGAAGAAGTGTGAGGCAAATTTTCGTCGCCGGAATAAACACCAGAACGATGAGTTATTAAATCAGGTTATCTTCTCATTTCGGTTATTTTCAACATTACACAAATAATCATGATGAACTTTAAAACAATAATAGAACCATTCAAAATTAAATCGGTAGAGTCCATCCATATGAGCACCGAAGCCGAGAGAATACAGTATTTGGAAGCGGCTCATTACAATCCTTTTTTATTAAAAAGCAAACAAGTAATTATTGATTTTCTGACAGACAGCGGTACATCTGCAATGAGCAACGAGCAGTGGGCAGCCATGATGCGAGGAGATGAATCGTATGCCGGGGCAGAAAGTTGGGAGCGTTTTTATGATGCAGTTTTCGACCTTACGTCCTACCCTTTTATTTTACCAACTCATCAGGGACGAGCCGCAGAGCGAATATTATACGGTCATTTAGGCGGTGAGGGCAAGGTATTCATAAGCAACACACATTTCGATACTACCAGGGCGAATATTGAGTTTAGCGGTGCTACCGCATACGATATTCCGGTAGAAGAATCGAAAAATCACGAAAATTATTATCCTTTTAAAGGGAATTTAGACTGTACTAAATTAGAGAAACTAATCACCGAACACAAGCCCGAAAATATTGGTGCGGTGATACTGACCGTAACAAACAACAGCGGTGGTGGTCAGCCCGTAAGTATGCAAAATGCAAAAGATGTCGCAGATGTCTGCAAAAGGCACAACGTGCTGTTTATCATTGACTGTTGCAGAATTGCCGAGAACAGTTATTTCATCAAGCACCGGGAGGCGGGCTATGAAAATCACACATACAAGGAAATTGCCCAACAAATGTTTGCCTTGGCTGACGGATGTTTGATGAGTGCCAAAAAAGATGCCCTAGTAAATATGGGCGGCTTCTTGGCTCTAAAAGATGAGCAGTTAGCCGATGCATGTACCAACCTGCTCATTATAACGGAAGGATTTACGACGTATGGCGGGTTGAGCGGTCGGGACATGGAAGCAATTGCAGTCGGACTCAGGGAAATTTTCGATAAGGATTATCTGTATTACCGGATTAAAAGCACGGAGTATTTGGGCGAGAAAATTCGTGAAAAGGGTGTTCCTGTGATGTATCCGATAGGAGGTCACGCTGTATATATCAACTCGGCGAAACTCTACGACCATATTCCGCTTCATGAGTATCCCGGGCAGGCGTTGGTATGTGAATTATACCGTATCGGCGGTATCAGGTGTGTGGAAGTCGGCTCGGTAATGTTCGGTAAATATGATGAACAGGGACAGCTAATTCCGGCTGCAATGGAGCTTGTACGACTTGCTATACCGCGCAGAGTATATACGCAAAGCCATGTGGATTATGTGGTTGAAGTTTTTGATGAACTGCTGAAAAACAAATCGCAGGCGAGAGGATACAGAATTACAAAAGAACCGAAATTACTACGGCATTTTACTGCGCATTTTGAGAAACTTTGAGAGTGGAGTGTTGTATTTATTGCGTTCATTTCGAGGGAGCATTAAAATTCCGTAAAAACGTTTAGAAGGAAGGTCGGTTGCAACAACCAACCTTACCCAAAAATAATTTTATTACTTATCAATGCACGGCGGTATACAACCGACTTGACCCAGATTCACCGAAGATACCGTATTTTACTAATTTCCACCGTTCTGTTTGTGCATAACCGTTTGATTGACTTGATAGTACTACAATAATAAGCAACAGCAGTTTCTTCATGTGTTTATAATCTTTCACTTAATTATACTTTATTGATATTCTTTCTATGCACCAATATAATGATATCATATTACAAGAATCTATTTTCAAGAGTATTAAGTGTGATAATTGATTTGATAAAAATATCCTTTGCTACTTCAACATAATTATTTTCTCTTAATCCGAAATACTCAATTGCCCTTTTACATTCTTTATTTGACTCACTAAAACTATGAGCTAATAAACCGGAACGTAAATGCCAAAGATTTTTTAAAAAACTGATCAAATCTGGAAGCTCAATATTATTTAATTTCAAAAATTTCTCCAACTTATTAATTCCTTTATCTCCCTTTTCTATTTCAACATCCTTCGACAGTTCTTTTTCATTTAATCTATCAATGGTGACTTTTACAAGTGATAAGATTTGCTCCTTAAATGATTTTACATTGTTTGTTGTTGGAATATGTAATGACGTAAAGCTATGCTCATCTTCTTTAGCCAAACTTTTATAGAATCTCCAACCAAATTTCTTTTCCCAATTTGAATTGAACTCTTTGTATTTGAATTTAAAGAAAAGATCAGGTGTTTCAGGTTGTTCAGACCAACTCCCATCAATCATTGTCTTTCGATAAGTGTTGCTGATTCCATTCTGTGGTGTAATGTTAAACTGTTTCCAATGTAATTGCTCTTTGTAAGGAATTTTCCCTAATTCGATTAGAAAAACCGGAACATAATTATCAACATTATTATCAATTTTCAAAGAAAAGAAATTCGAGCTTACATTATGGCTGTCAACCTTATATTTGCTTGGACTATTATAGTATTTATCCAATACTTCTTTTTTGAAATATGTTACAGTAAACCATTTTTTGTTTTCTTGTTTGCAATCTTCAAGTTTTTCACTTCCATCTTCATTATATCCAGTGATAAATTCTAAGTACTGCTGCTTCTCACCATCAAAATGATAAACTTTAGTTTTATTTTTATCATAGTTGATTATTGATTTACCATATATCTTGCTTATAATTTTACTTGAATTTGGTCCAAAACAAGTTGGTTCGATAAAATGATTGTAAAAATAATTATCTTCATGAAAATTCTTATCAGTCTTTATCAGTTTTATTTCTTTGAGTGTCTTCGAGTCAAATCTCTCAAAGACAAAGCATATAGAAAAGTATAGTTTCCTAACAGATATATATTCCTTTAGATACTTAACTTTGACTTTAATTCTATTTGGTTCAACTCTTATTACTTCATCAAGATCATTAACCTCATTAATAAAATAAAACTTTCTGTTCTGTTTATTTTGCCCTGTTTCATAAAGTTTAAAATAAAGAACAAACTCTTCAGAAATATCAACATAAGATTCTTCTATATCGTTAGCACAGAACCGTTTAAAAAAAAGAAAAGGCTCAATTCCTTTTCTTTCAAATGTTTGATATTTCCCATTACCCCAGACTGTAGGCTTACCTTCACTTCCACATACAATCTCCCATTCGTTGTTAGTCCTATAAGATTTGATCTCCTTTGAACTAACTAAACAACAAAAAATTAGAGATTCATCGTTTTTATCTTCATGAAGATTCTCATAAATAGTAACCCAACCATCTTTAATAAAAGATGACTTTATCTCTTTTATTCTATCAGAAAGCAAGAAAGTTTCTTTATTCATATTCTAAAATTACGAATAGTAAATTATTCTACATTTCCCTACCTATTCACCACACACTTCTCACCAACACTCCCATTCGGAGTTGTCATCATAACAAAATAAAGCCCGTTATTCAGCCCGTCGGGCAATGCAAATCTGTGCGAACCTGATGCAATAGTTCCATTATAAACTATAGCAACCGTTTCACCGAGTACATTCACGAGTGATAATTGAACGGGAGTATCCTCACTGCTGTAGAGTGAAATAGGATAATCCTGCGATTCTATTATGCTCAGGAATGTTGTGATTTGTGACGTGTTTATTTGTCTGCTGTTGAATGCGCAGTACTGCGCCCGCACTAAGCCATCGCGCGTACTGATTCTACTGAAACCATTCGCAAATGTATCAATACGGATGTACACAGGTGTCTCGTAAGTGTAATTGAGCAGAACATCACCTTCCAATACAGCCAGAATATTACTTTCGTCGAGTGTTGAATTAGGCGTTCTAATTGTTGCTACAGAAGGAGTTGCTTGCAGTACAGCGGGGATTTGCCTGCCAATCATTCCCATATTTGGAGCAAACGACCGCACACGAACAAGATTGCTATTGTACGAAACGCCGACGTTCATCGCGCTATTGGAGGATTGATTCATTATGCGAGTCAATTCTTCGGCTGTCTTGAGTGAAGTTTTTTCGGGTGTAAAGCGCAGGGTAAGAGCAAGCGGTTTCCCGACTTCGGCATCAACAGTATCGGCACTGATTGTACCGCAAACAATACCTGTAGCAAGAATCGAGACAGTCGTATCGGTCGGGGTAATCCACTTCCCGTTTGATATAAAGGTAAGTACTGCTTTTTCATCAGCAAGAGTATTCGGCACATAGCTTACCGTTAGTTTGAACACGCTGTCAGGTGGAATTAACGTTTGATTCTGCGACAAACTAAAGCTGTTTCCGCCACTAGAGATAATTGAGTCAATTTGCAGAGGTGCATTACCCGGATTGCGAATTTCTATCACTGACTCAATTGCCGTCCCTACACAGATTTTTCCTAGAGCTACGGTTCGTGAACGAATATCAAGTAGCGGCTGCACTCCGCGCCCTTTCAACGAAATCGGTTTTACTACTCCGCAAGCCATATTATGATTGAGAGTTACCACTACAGTTGCGTTTCGCTGCTCGATGTCCTTTGGTTTGAAATCAATATAGGCAAGGAGCGTGTCGTTTGGTTTAATGGTCACGGGATATATAACACCTGCGGGCAATGTAATAGTATATTCATTCGGAAATAATCCTGCAAGTACTATTCTATTCACCACAATTGGCGCAGTCCCCGTAGAACGGATAATAATTGAATCACGCTTTGTAGAATCAACATGAACGTCGCCATATATAAGCGAATCTATGACTTGTGCCATGCGTGTTACCACCCGCGCCGATGCTTTCGTTTGTACTATTCCGTTCGGAGAGTGAACCTCAACATCAGTTGCAAATTGCCCTTCATTATTGAATATTCCCGTTATATTTACAAATACGCTCCTATTGGGCTGGATTGTAAAAGAACCCCTTGGCTGCACGTTCCAGCCATCAGGCGCATTTGTCCATGTAACACTGTCTATCACAATCGGACAGGCAGTGGCATTTTTTAGTTCAACAGACTTAACAACAGATTGATCCTTACACAACGTATCAAAATCAACTAACAGAGCAAGTGAAGAGATAGCAGGAATATCCGCCTCACCTGTCAATAAAAGCGTATCAAGAAACGGAAGTGAAGGACTGTTCACTATTGCATACCCAGTATATTTACCCGGAACTGTCGGAGTAAAAATCAAATCCACAGTTTTACTTCCGCTTCTGGGAATTGCATCAGGAAACACCGTAGAAGGTGCAATTGAAAAGGCATTCGTACCAAGTATGGAGACAGTTGCCCCGCCTTGAATCTGCACACTGCAACCGCCTACATTCAGAATATCCCAATCACCCCGTGCAGTATCACCGACGCATATTCTGCCAAAGTCCACCGTGTCTTTTTCTATTCTTGCAAATAAGAACTCTGCTTCCTTGCTTGAAACGGTGACAAAAGCAGTATCAAAAACCGGTTCGGTTGTTGGATTGCCCTGAACGAGTGTTTCGCTGTCGCTCAGTGTGAGTACTACCCCAATTGTAGGGGTTGTATTGTTAATCGTCGGAGCGTATCGAACTAAAATAGTGATCACCGAATCTGCTTTTGCAATGGTAGGGATCGGTAGAATGATACTGAATTGAACAGTATCAACTGGATTCCCTGTAAGGATTGCTCTGACTGTAGGCAAACATCGCTTGCCGTTTAATTTAAAAGTAACAGCGAGTGTATCATCCGTTTGAGGACATACAGGAGGATATGTTTTGTCATTCCCCACAAGCTCTCCGAGCAGACCCGGTACGCAAACTTCGAGTGTATCACGGACTACAACTGTATTTACTGCATCTTTCACCACTGCAATCGGAATGCGGTATGACGTAGCATTGAGCCGCGGAATAGGATACAGTGATAGGGTCACAACGCCTGTTTGAAGTGCATTCAGGGTATTGGGAATAACATTGCTTGTCGTAGTCGGCGCAAGTACTCCGGATGGCAGATTTTCAATCACGAGGCGAACATTATCCGCATTCTTCAGCGAATCAAGATTAGATACAAGATAGAGCGCTTGGAGTGTGTCGGGCAGGTAAGGAGTATATCCCGCCACCCCGCACGGATTTTCAAGCTGCACCTCTACACTCAGGCACGTTCCTATTCCCGCCAGACCAAATCCACCACCACCTCCTCCTCCACTTCCGCCGCCACCTCGGCCGCCAACTGCTACACTGAGCGAATCCACAATTCCAATTTCTGTTGATGCTTTTAGTTTTGTCTGACTAATTCCAAAATCTTCTTCATCCCAAATCAAGAGTACCCCGCTATCGGTATATTGATTCGTTGATGCTGTGCGCTCTTTCCACATCACCGAACCAAGTCCGCGAATACCTTGTGATGTATAGTCAGTCCAGTTTCCGAATAATAACCGGTCGGGGGTTTCTAATCCTACATCACGAAGATTGCCCCTTGCCACCAGTCCCGGTGCTGTGGGCGTTCCTTCCAGTCCTAGCCAGAAATCTGGGATACCCTGCCCTATACCTGTATCAAACTGCTGTTCGATAGTGCTGTAGCCGAATGTTGTAGCAATCGGGGCTTGATCATTATCGCCAATTTTGGTGTCCACAAGCATGAGAACCCCTACGCTATGTTTTTTACTTGTCGTATTTTGCACTGTTACGCTCATACGAATAAACCCGCCGCTTGCCCGTTTTACCGGAAACATTGTAAAGAGGAAGCGTATCGTGTCGCCATCGGGCAGCACTCCATACGACTTTGCATTTATCTGCGGCACACCGGCAACTGTATCCCGAAAGATTGAAGTTACTTTTATCGGATTTTTAGCAGGAATTGTAAAATCGGATGTATCGGATTCGTACGACTGCTGAAACACAATATTATCAACCTTGACATGGAAAAATGATGTGTAATTTACCGGTTTTCCGCTCGTACCGTCTTCTCGGTAAATAATCCCTTTTGTAATCGGGTCTGTATAATTCGTCGAAATAGAGAAGTGTCCGTTACTAAGCAGTGTAGGCGATAGTTTGTAGGGGACAAGTGCATCGTTGATAGTCAGGGAAGATTGCGCGAATAGGAGTGTGGAGTTGAATATAACGGCTATGAGAGCAGCCAACAACAAGCTCATTTTTTTCCATGGAAAAACGCTTAATTCAATCTTGCGATTCGCACTTAACCATATGGCTGACATACCCTTGCCATCTAATGTCATTCTTAGCGGCAGCGAAGAATCTCCGTTAGCGCATCCGTCAAACAGATTTTCACTTTCTAACGGAGATTCTTCAGTCGAAGACTCCTTCAGAATGACATCCTGTAATTTGTTTGTCATTCTGAGCGGCAGCGAAGAATCTCCGTTAGCGCATCCGTCAAACAGGTTTTCACTTTCTAACGGAGATTCTTCAGTCGAAGACTCCTTCAGAATGACATCCTGTAATTTGTTTGTCACTCTGAGCGGTAGCGAAGAATCTCCGTTAGCGCATCCGTCAAACAGGTTTTCACTTTCAAACTGGAATTCTTCAGTCGAGGGCTCCTTCAGAATGACATCCTGTAATTTGTTTGTCATTCTGAGCGATAGCGAAGAATCTCCGTTAGCGCATCCGTCAAACAGGTTTTCACTTTCAAATGGAGATTCTTCAGTCGAGGACTCCTTCAGAATGACATTGGTTATTTTTATCAAAGTAAGACTTGAGACATTTATGGATAAAGGTCTTATGACAAGGGGGCATGCCCCCTTGTCTAACTTATATGTAAATAATACTCTAGATGTCTTTGCATTATTTTGCAAACGTCTCTGCAACTGACGTGATGGGCTATTAATATCCTTCATTGAGTACCTCCATCATCGTCTATATCAGGTAAGAGAGGCGTAGCAATTTCTATAAATACACGCCGGTTATAGAAGCGACCTTCCGGCAATGAATTATCGAATAAGTCAACTTCCCCTAGCGCGTTTATTGTTTGCGATTGAGGTTTTACAAATGCATTGAGATTATCCTGAAACATCTTAGCACGGGCTTCCGATAGTCGTAAATTGCCTTGGGAACTGCCGATGGAATCGGTCATTCCTTCAATTTTAACATCCGAATTAGTGCGTACCCGTGAGCGGATCAACCGCATAATTTGGTCATTCTCGCTCGAAATAGTCGAAGCACGGTCGAAATTAAAGAGAATCAAACTATAGTGCTCGATGAGCGTGTCTTTTACAATTTGGGCATTACCGCGGGCAGAAGTATATGTTCTGCGAACGGGTACTACCCTCTCTACACTAATGACATTACCACTGTCTGTGGTAACATTCATCTTTGCAGTAACTGTTTGATTTGATTTCAAATCGGCAAAATTCCCGGTTGCAGTATTTATAGATACACTTTCTGCTTTTGCGGATTGAACCGTAGAAAGTACGCGCCCTGTGTTATCGCTCAAAATGTATTCTGCAGATTTGATATTCCCTTGATAAATTACGGTCGGATTCATCCGAAGTGCGCTTGGAGTAACGGTCGTTTTTGCATTTTTCACAAAAACGGGTGCCAGAATCCGCTCATCATTGGTCGTTATTTCCACTCGCCTGTTTTCGGCACGTCCTTCTGTTACATTGCGATTAGAAGCAATTTGCGGAAGTTTTCTTGATTGAACTGTTATACGCTCATTGCTTATTCCCCACGTATCATGCAAATATGTGCGGATTGCTTCTGAACGTTTAGCGGCAAGTGAATTTTCATTTCCATCATCTAACGGTTCGATGCAGCCGGTAAGGTTAAGCGTTGCCTCAGGGTGTTTTTTCATACGTGAACCGATAATATTCAGCACATCATGATAAACAGTAAGTTGGTTATTAGGCAGTTGCTCCTCTGTAAAACCGGATGTTGTAGCAGGAGTAAGAGCGTGATAACGGCTAACCATTGTATCAGTTTTTGCTTCAAAGAAAACATACGGAAGCAGCGGAAGAATATCCATCGTTCGATGTTTATTTACCGTTAATTCTGCGTAATTTTCTGCACTGCCGTCAGAATTTACATTCTGAATATCAAGCATGGCAACTGCCGGAGGAATAGAAACAACCTGAACAGGCAAAGGAGGAGGTTCGGGAAGCGGAGGCGGAGCAGGAGCTTTCGGGGCTTCGAGAACATACATCAGCCCGATGCTGCCGCGAAGAGCATTTACTTTCCACGAAACATCCGAAATAACATTCAAGATCGAATATTGGAACGACACCTCAGGATTGAGAATAAACGACGGTGAGAGCGGAATCATCATACCGACGTTTGCAACCGCCCCGATACGGATAGTATTGCTTGCTATATTGCCTTCCTTGTCAGTAAAATTTCCTGATACGATTCTTCTCGTAGTAGAACCGTCCAGAAATGTAGCACCTTTCGGTGAAATGATATTTTCATTTTGCTCAAAGGCATTGCGGGTAGCAAGCCCTACCGAGACTCCTAAACCACCATATATCCTGTCGGTAAGAAAATGCTGGGCAATGGCATCGAGAGTAAGATAATCGAGGGACACATCAAGTGTGTGGGTTGTATTGAGAGTAACAGTCGAACCGTCCTTTAATGCGATAAGCGGACTAACAGTATTGTCCGCATCAAATATACCGTCAGCTTTGTGGTAATAGAGGCGTGGCGATAGCGACCAGCTTTCACCAAGAGGGATATTTGCATAATTCCCTGCTGTCCAGCGAAGTGTATTTGTATTCGTAAATGTACCGCAATTGAGTACACCTTCATTGGTTGTAAGGTTTGTACTGTGCATATTGAGCGCACCGCCAAGCATAATCCCTGCTGAAAGTTTATTGAGCGGTTGGGCAATACCATTCGATGAAATTGCCAAGCAAGTGATGAAACATATGAATATGTATGTAATTTTTTTCTTCATAAATCCTACCGCATAATTGTTATTGGAAGTGAGAGAACCGGTGCGCCGTCCATGACAAGTTCGCAGAAATACACCCCATTTGAAAGCAATTGCATATCTATTGTTATAAGAGATTCGGCTTTTTTAGTTAGAATAATATCACCCAAAACAGAACGGATGCGAAGCAGCGAATTATCAAACGTTGGCGATACAAGATGGAGCGTAACATCTTGCACTATCGGCAATGGTGTAGCCGACATCGTGACTATCCCCTTACCCGATATTAAGGCACTGCGACCTCCACAGAAGTCATCAATGACCAAGCTGCCGGGAGTTTGTTGCAAACATATGCTATTACCCGAACTGTTTTCTAACGAAAGTGACGTTTGCAAATCATCACCGCGCATAACATCACATTCGATACCAAACACCGCATCTGTAGTTGTTGGGTGGGAATTCCACACAAGCGTCAATTCCGCTTTCCCGTATGACTTTGTGAGCGTCGAACTTTGGGTATTGATATAGTTTTTACCGGAAACATTCACAATTGAACGGGGAATGATTACCGACCCGTTATAGTGCAGCAGCAGTTTAGTAGAATTGACAATTGAAATGGAATCACTACGGCGAACAATACACGTAACTCTCTCACCGACCGAACCGGTCACAGCATCAATAGAAAATTTCATACTCGGAAGAACATTCATTGCTACCGATGTTTGCGAAGAACCCTGATTGGTAAGTACGACAATCGTTGCTTGTTGTGTGCCGAGATTGGCGGGCTTGATCACCACATTCGCGGGATACGTTCCATGAGGTAGAAGGGTTGTTCGGAAGTTGCCGGCTGCATACCCGTTAACGCCGGTGACATACACACTGTCAATCGTCAGATTATCAAAATTGCTCGGATTCTCCAAGACTATCGGCAATTGCAGCGAATCACCTTCGCACACGGTAAATACTTGCGACTGCGGAATATTGATATTGACGGAGCGGTTACGCGGAACAAAACAAAGATTGGCAATACAAACTGTGTCGCCGTTGTTTACATATTGAACAGTTCCCTGCTCCAATGCTTCACGTTGCGGTTTAAAAACAATATCTACGGGTTCTGTTTGACCCGGTTTCAGTACAAGCGGGAATTGTTGAGGATTTTTTAATCGAAAAGTCCCAATGAGTGAGGTTTGAATAATTGTATTGTCAATTTTAACGTCGAGGTCGCTCGGGTTCGACAAAATGAGCTGAAATGTAAGTGAATCACCCGGAGCAACTTTTACGGTATCACAGCCAATTTGAGCAGTCGTAGTGACAAACGCCCGTATCCCGCTTCCGGTTAGCGAGACGGCAAATGCACCACCGCCAATGTGAATGACAGCCCCTGCACCAAACTGCCGACGTGCATTCGGAGTAAACTTCACGCAAACAGATAATATAGAATCAGGAGGAACTTTAACCCTGCCAAGCGGGGAGATAACTGTAAACGTTCCACTTGGGTCAATATCTATTGAATCAATGACAGTTGTGTCTTTCCCTTCGTTTTTTATAGCAGGGAAACAGATAGTAGTATCCGTTAGAATTCGTCGCGACCCGAAATCCTTAATACTCGTCAGCGGATTAATGTTCGATTTGATACCTTCACCCGTAAGCAATACAGAATCAATCATACTACCTGCATTGAAGTAAAGAAAGGCAGTTCGTTTGCCGATAGTATTGGGTCTGAATCGAACTTCAATATCCAATGAACCACTTGGGGAAATGGTAACAGAATCACGAGAATTAACCAACCTGAACTCTGCCGAACCGGGAATACGAATCGTCCGAAGCTGAACAGGCAGCAACCAACGATTAAAAACTTTCACTAAAAATCTCTGGCTTTCCCCACCTATTTCCTGTTGTCCGAAATCCACATCATCCGCACTAAACGGCTGGTATATCTCGCACTCGGCAAGTATCGAACCGTTTGAATTTCCACCCGAAACCAAGGGGAGATTATCTTCATTAATTGCAATAGTACGGTCAGAAGCAGATGATTTTAAAGCATCGAACGGAGTCCATGCACCGTTAGGATTTGTAGTGTTTGGCTGAGAGAATATTTCAGTCGTTGGGGTTGCCCCATTCGTAGATTCTCCGCCAACAATTAAGTAGTTTCCAGTAGAATCACGAATTCCTGCAATGAGAGCAATATATGCTTTTGCCCGTGGGGTCTGCATTCTCGGCATAGCTCGCCAGCCGCTTTTGGTATCGTACCACTGCCCGCGATTTGTTGGTGTTCCATTTGTATCCAAGCCGCCTACCATCCGTGCAACTTCCGAAATATCCGAAAAGTTTGCCCCGAACCGTTGCATAAATGCAGGTGGGTTGGCACGGGCATCCCACGTGATATTATTGAGAAGTTCAGTGGCGGAAGTGTTATTAATTTCACCGGATGCAGTAAGAACAATCGAATCCCCTTTTGAACCGCTCAGCATCAAAGTAGCGTGTTCACTGCGAGGGGTCGCCATATCTCCTATCCGTTCGATTGTCTGTGAGTTTACATTGATTCGAGCTGAGATTGCTGTTGGGATACCTGTATTTAGCCCACCGCTGTTTTGAATCCTGCCGCCGCTGACGACTATATACCCTTTCTTATCGTAATCAGCGGCTGAGTTCCCGACGGCAGCCGGAAGATTGCCTATCATTCTCCACGACCATGATTGTGTTGTAGAATTAAATTGTAGGACCTCCACACTTGGAATTGAAGCGTAATTCCCTGTTGAACCGGAATAACCGCCAATAGCAAAGACAACAGATTCGCCGTTTTGCTTGCGAACTGCGACAAGCGAATGATATGCCCTTGCAAATTGAAGCTGGTTGGCTGTTTGACTCCAGCCGCCATTTTTGAATATGAATGATGATGATGTCGCAGAGCCGGAACTTGTAATTCCTCCGCACACAAGCACTTCCCCTGTATGAAGGGTTACGTTTTTGTGTCCTGTAAGTGATAGAGGAAGTGGCGACGTAAATCGCCACTCCGGTTTAGTAGTTTGTGCATTTAAAGCAAGCGAAGCAATTCCGAAGAAAACAGCACAAAATATATAATACCGTATTTGGATAACCATTCTTATAATGCTATAAATTGTGCTGTTTGAACTATCGAAGTCACTTTTATTGAACATTACAACCTCATCTGATTACCGTCATAATTGTAGAAAATTGAGCAGATTCAGAGACAACGCGCACAAGGTACTTTCCTTCGCTGAGAAGTGAAGTATTATATGAAATTTCATGTATTCCCTCACCTAAATTCCCCGCAGGAATTTCAGCTATTTTTTGTCCAAGAATATTGGTAACAAGAATTCTTGTTTCCCCTGTATGTCCGAGAGTAAATCGTAATAATGCTGAAGCAGACGAAGGATTTGGAATAATTACAAAAGGATTATTTGCGCTTAAACCTGTCTGCGGTTCTTCTTCAACTCCAACTGTGATGGACTGCGGAAGCCCAGGACAACTTCTAACGCCGCTTTTGTTTTCAGAGATTATATAGAGATTCTTCAAAAGAGCTGTATCACACGTAAATTCCATCATTGTTTCATTCGGGTATGTAACAGCCATCAAGGAATCAAACCCGTCAGGCATTGATACATACGCTGCATATCTATATATATTCGGGTCGGTATTGACTGCAAAATTCAAGCGTACAGCACCATATTGATTTGAAATAACAACTACATTATTTGGCGTCGGGACAGATTTATTCACAGTGAATTGTCCGGCAGCATATACCGTTGCTGGAGCAGTTCCGATTGCCTGACGTTGCGCATAGACATAATAGGAACATTTCTCCAAACTGTCGGACAAAGCAAATGTAAATTTACCTTCATTTGCGTTTGCTTTTCCCATATATATTCCGCTGAAACCTGTTTGTTTGGTATCAATATAAACGTCCACGTAGTCCGAAGGGTCATAGCTGCTTGCATCCCAATTGACAGTGATATTTTTCCCTGCTGCACTCGCAGTAATATCGAATGCTCTTTCCTTATTCAGGGACAAGAGGGTCAGAGAATCTGTTGCAGCCGGGTTCGTCAATTGAATCGTCCAGTTCCCTTTTTGCGGTGCAATTATTGACCATTGAGCGAATGTTCCGTCTCCTCCATCGAACAATATTACGCTCGAATCAGATTTTGTTGCAGTAATTTTTTCACCGCTCGGTGAAATAAGTGCCGAAACAGGAACTTTTGTTTTGCTGGAAAGGAGCAGAAACGCACGTTGAACATTATCTGTTACAATAAATGTATCCAATGGAACTGCTTGTATTGATTCACCATTAGAAGCAATTGACTGAATTTGTGCTCCCTTTGCTTTTCCTGATTCTGTTGTCAACCCTTTGAAAGCACCGCCGAACGACATATGCGGACCATTTTCATCTACCCCTATCTTTACACCAAGACTGCCATACGATGAAAGTAACGGTATCCCGCACGTTGTAACATCAACCATGCCTGCGGCTTCCACATCTTTGCCGTCCACTTTGAAGCTGAGTGATGCTGTTCCCAGCGTTCTTGGCAATACTTTAGTTGCTTTCAAATATTTAAGTACATTATACAGTGCGCCCCATTTTTGGGCATTTGCCGGCTCGCTTGGATAATCAGGTATTCTCACCGTTGCCGACATTACCGAAGAATAGAACAGCAAACCGGATTCACCGAACGAAAACCGCATCAGCGGCGGGGTGGACGTTTTTACAAAGAAATCATCCAATCCGAAATGGAATGCTTTTAAATCACATTGACCAAATTCAAAATTATGATGTCCTATATCCAACACTGCTTTTGAGCTTAGTTCAATCTGCCATTTTTTGGTTACGCTGATTGTCTTTACCGACATAAACCGTCCGGTAGCAGTGGCAGTTACTTTAGGACCGGCACATTCAAACTTCCCGTTGAGCTCCACTTCGCAAAACGGATCATTACCTAAAATTTTACCTAATCCCGGGAATTTATCTTTGAATAACTGATCATCCGAATTGAAGAAACCGCTTAGTTCCGCCGAAACACCCTTCCATGAAGTTTGATTTGACCATCCTGATGTAGCTATTTTCAGTCCGTTCCATGTAAACGGTACATTCGGAATTATCATCCCCGGCTTAACTTTCCCTTCAATGGACATTGCCTCGAACCTTCCTTTTTCTATTGTTAGTGATGCTTTTGCCTTTCCTTCAAACAGCTTTTTACTTGCATCAGCCGGATTCGGAGTGGAGTATTCAACTGCAGTACTGACGGTAAATGCATCCTTCACGGGATCATAAGAAAATGCAGCGTTATCAATACAGAATCCCGGAAGTGCGGCTGTGCTGATATTCGTCGCAAGCGCTTCCAATGCCTCAATCTTGAATCCGGCAAGCTCTTCATAGCCAATAATCATTGCTATAGTTATCGAAGAATTTTGCGGTTGGTCTGAGCCAATTGTACAATTATCTTTATATAAATTTGCCCATGTGGCACTCCCTTTCAGTTTCACCGTTTTTGCAAAATTCAGATCTGCAAAACTTATTTCGTCAATCGAAAATTCAATACCGCCTATTTTCTTTTTGATGATTCCGGGCGTATCCCACTTCATAAATTTTGCACAATTCATTGCCATTCCTATTCCTTTTTGCAATTGAAGTTGTGTTTTACTCCCGGCGATATTGACCCCGTCAATGTACATATCGTAATCTCCGGTCACACGCTCCTGCCCTGCCCTTGGATCAATAGTCATCGTACCTTCGCAGGTAATTATTTCATTTATAATTATCTTCCCTGTAGCAGTTATTGTTGGAAGCGGATCGTCGGATTTCCATTCTTTTCCTTCCCCTGCATCGAATGTTAAGATTGGGATATTTGCGCAATTGTACACCCAATACCGCCCCGATACATCCAGGTTTCTATCCACCACATTAGAAGAAATTTCGCCCTCTCCGGTTTTCTTCTTGGCAGTAAAACTTACTTTATATACTTTGGAATTGGTTGTTTTGGGAATATCAACTGTATAGACAAATTCCCCTGCACTTGAGGTCAAACCAACTTTTACATCCTTCGTTTTCGCAATTTCATCGGATGCATAAATGTCTGCACCTTCTACATTTTGACCAAAAACGTTCTTAGCATATACTTTGTAATTGACCTTGTTTCCTACGTTAACCTGCACTGTTTTGGTCGGCGATGCATCCAGGGTAATATCTGGACTGATAGACGCTTCAAACTTCCCGCCGATAACTTGTGTCTCGAAATTTGCGCCTGAAGGGGGGTGTGACTCCATGTCAAAGAAGAATGTCCCTTTCAAAAGTCCTTTCGTATCATCGTAGTCGGTTACGTAGGATTGGTTGGTACTATTTGTGACTAACGTTGTTTTTACTCTAGTTGCTTTACCACCGACCGTGAAAATATCCTCCAAGTAGGCATCGGAAATTTGATAAACCACAGTTGAAGAAAGTGTAGTAAAATTCTTGATGGTGATAACCATTGCCTGATACGGTATATCGGTTCGTCCGGTAGCAAACTGACCTGTGATTGTCAGCGTTTTTGAGGCATTAAATGCAGCGTAGCAGGTATCGGCAACCCAGTCTTTCTTAGCTCCTGCACCTTTGACAGAAGTAAACGTCATGAGGGTCTTCTGTGCTGTAGCCGGTATTGCAAACGATATTAAACAACATAATATTACAAAAGGTATCCGATTGAACTTCATATAACCTCCAAAATCAACAATGAGTTAAACGTTTGAATTTAAATTAGAATTTTTACATTTTTTGTTTGGATTTCCATCTCATACTACGTTTTAAACGACCATTTTTACGCATTGATGAGATGTAGAGAAGCACTATAATAGTGGTTGCGAACTATTTGAGCACGGTTTGGCAAGCTCCGCTGACAACGGAAGAACACATGAATACACTTATAAAGATTGAATAACCTAACTGATTGTTTTATTCACCAATCAATTACTATCTATCGTTCTAATAAATAATCACTTAGGGTTAAAATTACGGCTGAATGCAAAGATAACAAAATTTTAATCAGAATCTATATATGCCAACTGTTATTTTTCAATGAAACTCTACTTGAAAATTAAGCAAGAGAAACTACAGCTCAATACATATCTCTCAACATACTATTAAGTAAGTAATAGGACTAAAATAGCCGAACCATAAAATTCAGTACATTATTTGTTTGAAAAAATTGGCAAGTACTCGATGCTTCGACTACGCTCAGCATGACAATCAAGCTCAAGTCACACTGAGTTCCTGATAGTCGCCGAGCCGCCTACAAAATAATACAATGGCATAAAAAATAAGACAGTTGCCTTCTGTCATTCTGAAGGCGGCTTCGACTGAAGA
>CAZGNO010000002.1:0-97170 GCA_964527785.1 uncultured Chitinophagaceae bacterium | reverse complement strand
ATAAAGGACTGAACAGCATACTGAGATTCTTCACTAACGTTCAGAATGACAGGAACTATAAAATTAAAATTAATCTGCCCTACTAAGTACTGGGACAGATTAAATTGCTAAATTTAGTTCAGTCATTCTGAGCGTTAGCGAAGAATCTCCGTATGCTGTTCAGTCCAGTTTTTGTAGTGCATAGCTGAGATTCTTCAGTCGAAGACTCCATCAGAATGACAGCTATTCGAATAATACGATTATTTTTGTCCCCTTACTTACTTATCTGCCGATAATTGATTACTTAGGTTTGTACCATAAAAATCATCATATCCACAAGGATATGATGATTTTTTTTAATATCCTCTTTGGACAAATAAAATAATTCTCGGCGTTTGCTGTTTCATTCTGAAACTGCTTGCCTTTGCTGAGCCAACCATACTTTTATTACTTACATTTCTGCCTAATACATGAAACATCATATCCAAACATTTGGCATACTTAAAGAATCGGGTTATGAATTACTGCCTGTTAAAGAAGAAATGCGCCGAAACCTCATTGCAAAATTACGCAATCGAGAAAAACTGTTTCCGGGAGTTATCGGATTCGATGATACGGTTATTCCCCAACTTGTAAACGCTCTTCTCGCTAAACACGACATTCTTCTACTCGGACTACGCGGACAGGCAAAAACACGGATAGCACGTTTATTAACTGAACTCCTCGATGAATTTACGCCTATTGTTAAGGGTTCGGAACTGCACGACAGCCCACTTGCTCCTATCACGAAATTTGCAACAGATTTGGTAGCTGAATATGGCGATGCTACCCCCATCGAATGGGTGCACAGCTCCGAACGATACGGCGAGAAACTTGCAACACCGGATGTTACCATTGCCGATTTAATCGGTGACATTGACCCGATTAAGGCAGCCACTCAGCGGCTTCATTACTCGCATGAAGGAGCAATTCACTTTGGCATCATCCCGCGCACTAATAGAGGAATTTTTGTGGTGAATGAACTGCCCGATCTTCAACCGCGTATTCAAGTAGGTCTTTTTAATTTGCTGCAAGAGCGAGACATTCAGATACGCGGATTCAATGTGCGCATTCCCCTTGATATTTGCTTGGTATTCACAGCAAACCCTGAAGATTATACGCACAGAGGAAGTATCATAACCCCACTTAAAGACCGTATCGGCTCACAAATTCTTACCCACTATCCTCGCTCGCTTGATGACGGTATTCATATTACATCGCAGGAAGCATGGGTTCAACGAGGCAGCATACGTACAATTATTCCTCATTATTTTCGTCAAATCATTGAAAGTATTGCGTTTATCGCTCGGACGAGTGAATTTATAGATCAAACTTCAGGTGTATCTGCTCGGCTTACGATTTCGGTAATGGAGGCACTTGTGTCTAATGCAGAACGTCGTGCATTACTTGTAGATGAGCAGTATATTGCTCCTCGAATGGTAGATTTGACACAATCGGTAACAGGTATCACCGGCAAGGTTGAATTAGTATTCGAAGGAGAGCAGGAAGGGGCATTTAAAGTAGCGCGAGCACTCATCGGTAAAGCAGTCCGCGAAGTATTCGCACTCTATTTTCCTGACCCGCTGGCACGCCAAAAACGCAGTGAACCGAAACAGAAGAGTACTGAAGAATATCAGGATATTATCCGTTACTTTGAGCAAGGAAACAGTATCACGCTGAGTGACACAATGAATTTCGAAAGTTATTTTACAGAATTGAATCGTGTACCGGGACTGAGAGAATTGGTGACAAAGTATATCAAACCGGACACGAACAATGAACATGAAATAGCAGCAGGTATGGAGTTTCTGTTAGACGGTTTGCATCAAAATTCAAAAATCGCTAAGGATGAATTTGCATCCGGTTCTACCTACAAAGATATGATCGGTTCTATTTTTTCTCGTCATACACGACCAATTGATGATGACGATGAAAGGTATTAGACCTATAAACAGTCATATACGTATTAGAATAAAAGCCAAAGACTTTTAGAAGCAAAGCTGCTTCATGAATTGGTAATCATTCACATTTGAGAAAAAAACCGTATTTTGCGTTTCAGAATAACCAAAACCATCCGATAGTGGGGTATATACATCGGATTTTAATTATATAAAGGAGAAAATCAACGTGGACCCAATTGTCCGTCTATTAATTATCATTGCATTAAGTTATCTTGCCGGTTCTATACCGACAGCAGTTATCATCAGTAAATTATTTTTTGGGTTTGACATCCGTGAACGTGGCAGTGGTAATATGGGGAGCACAAATGCTTTCAGAGTGCTCGGGGTTAAATGGGGAATTATTGTTCAAGTTGTTGACATTTTAAAAGGTGTGCTTGCAGTTGTGGTTATCAGCCATCTTTTTACCGGTGCAATGCCATTTGTGAATCGAACACCTTTTGAAGATATAACCGTTCTCAGACTAATTGCAGGTGCTTCAGCCGTACTTGGTCATATATTTTCTGCGTTTGTAAAGTTTCGAGGCGGTAAGGGAATAAACACTGCAACTGGGATGTTAATTGCGATTGCTCCTGTTGATGTTGGAATTGCATTGATATGTTTTCTTATTGTAGTATTTGCATCAGGGTATATTTCTCTCGGCTCGATTGTAGCGGCGATTACTATCCCGACTGCAATGTGTGTCCGTTATAATATCCTTCATGTAAATATTGCGGGGTATCATACGATGATTTTCTTCTGTATCGGAATTGCCCTGCTTGTAATTTACACACACAGAACGAACATCAAACGATTGATTTCGGGTAATGAAAGCAGATTTGCAAAGCTCCAACTTTTCAAACACAAACCCAAAGTGTAACCCTATATTTTACATTGCAGTAGTGATTTACGAGCAGAAGCCGCAAATCTTTCTGAAATCTTAAAAATTAAAATATCAACTGTCAAAAATAACAATAGAAAAAACATAAGTTCGTAATGTGTAGGGCGGAGAGTACTCTCCGCCCTTTGCTTTTATTATAATAGTTACTTTGAATTATGCCAATGAATCGGGAGAAGATGAAAACAGGAATTATCGGTGCAGGCGGCTGGGGAACCGCACTTGCAATGGTACTTGCAGCAAACAATCACCAAACAACCCTTTGGACACGCTCCGAAGCAGTTGCCCGAGAAATTAACAATTCCCACACCAATAGCGTATTCCTACCCGGTGTAGCAATTCCTGCCTCTATCCGTGCCACAAACAATCCGTCAGACCTGGATGAAACTGAACTACTTGTTATAGCAGTACCTACACAGTATATTCGTGCAATTATGAACGAATATAATTTTAGTATCAATGGAAAAATAATAGTTAGCGGTGCAAAGGGAATCGAACGTCATACGTTGCTCAGAGTATCTGAAATTCTTGCTGATGCAGCAGGGGTCACAGATAAATTTGCTGTTCTTACCGGACCGAGCCACGCCGAAGAGGTAGCACGGCTTATGCCTACAACAGTTGTAGCAGCATCAACTCAGCCCGATATTGCCCGAACAGTTCAGAAAGCGTTTACGACGTCTGAATTTCGAGTATATTCGTCATCAGATGTTATCGGTGCGGAGCTTGGCGGTGCCCTCAAGAATGTAATTGCAATAGCAGCCGGAATTATTGACGGTGTTAAAATGGGCGATAATACCAAAGCAGCATTAATTACCAGGGGTTTAGCTGAAATGACACGGTTTGGTACTGCACTCGGTGCGGAAGCAAATACATTTTCAGGACTCTCCGGCTTGGGCGATTTATTTGTTACTTGTAGCAGTAAGCACAGCCGAAATCGTCGTGTCGGGGAGAAAATTGGTTCAGGCAAGTCTCTCAAGGAAATTCTTGCCGAGACACAAACAGTTGCTGAAGGTGTGAGTACATCTGAGTCGGCATTTGAACTAAGTCGAAAACACGGAGTAGAAATGCCAATAGTAGAACAAGTATATCGAATTTTATTCGACGGGAAATCTCCCCGCAAGGCAATTAACGATCTTATGATGAGACGCGCAAAGCCCGAACAATGGTGATTATATGCAACATTCAGAATACACTATACAGCCACCATCTCCCGAACAGCTCGGTATGTTACGATTGTTCACAGAGCAATTCGTAAAACCGAATGAAGAAGAGTGGTCTGAATTTACAAGCTGTATGCAACTGAAGCATATACCAAAGAAAGGATTTTTCCTCCGTGCAGGAGAAGTGTGTTCCACCGTTGCCTTCATTACTCGTGGGGCAATTCGCTATTACCACGAAAGGAATGGTAATGAATACTGCGGTAATTTTACGTTCGAGAACAGCTTTGTTACGGACTATGACTCTTTCCTTACTCGACAACCTTCACTCTACTCGTTTTCTGCACTTGAAGACACTGATGTTATTTTACTCCATTACAAAGACGTACAAGCATTATACAATCGCTATAAATTGTGGGAACGTTTTGGACGATTGATTGCCGAGCGAATTTTTATTGATGTTCAACGGCGTAAGAACTCTCTAGTTTTTGATTCTCCTGAAGAACTTTATCAAAAACTTATCATAGACTGCCCAAAAATCTTAGAGCGTGTTCCACAGCACATGATAGCCACTTATCTCGGCATCACGCCAGTTCATCTGAGCCGTATCCGACGCAAAGTAGCAGGCAAATGAAGTTTGCCTGCTAAATCACCCCACCTCCTCATTTCATAACAAATGTTATCGTTACTTGGCAGAAACGAGCAGTATTTTTGTATCGTAATTTATTTATGATTCATATTATTACTCATTTTCTTCAAGAATAACTATGGTAAATGCCCGAACACTTATTTTTTTATTGGTATGGTCTCTGACGATTAGTTCAGTATCGGCACAAACACCACGAGGAATTATTGAAGGCAGTATTAGCGACCGCGATACGAAGCAACCAATCCCTAAAGCGAAGATTACTGTCCTTAAAGTAAAACGTACCGCAACGACCGATTCACTTGGTAATTTCCGTATTGAAGGACTTGAGCCCGGCATATACTCACTCGGAGTTTCAGCATTGGAATATCGAAATATGGTAAAAACAGATATTCGTGTCAGTCCGGC
Source organism: uncultured Chitinophagaceae bacterium (assembly GCA_964527785.1). Lineage (GTDB taxonomy): Bacteria > Bacteroidota > Ignavibacteria > Kapaibacteriales > UBA961 > JADJXV01. The sequence continues at coordinate 92,106 of CAZGNO010000002.1, read as the reverse complement.
TCAAAGCGCAAAATTATCTCTTGAATTGCAGCAGTGGGAAATGAAATCAGGCGAAGTTGTTATTTCAGCATCTGCCGACAAGTTTTTTGAAAGCAGCGAGGATACTCATGTCAGTTCAAATATTCTTTCACAAGAGGAAATCAGACGTGCCCCGGGTGCTGTAGAAGATGTCAGCAGAATGGTGCAAGGATTGCCGGGAGTTGTTACGGCATCAGACTCTCGGAATGATATTATCGCTCGCGGCGGCAGCCCGGCGGAAAATTTTATAATAATTGACGGAATCGAAGTTCCGAATATTAATCATTTTGCTACACAAGGTGCATCCGGCGGACCTATCGGAATGATTAACGTGGATTTCTTAGAAGATGTGAATTTTAGTGCAGGTGGCTTCGGTGTAAAATACGGCGATCGTCTTTCGTCAATTATGGACATAAAATACCGTGAGGGCGATAAACGAGGGTTACACGGGAAATTAGATATAGGAGTTGCCGGTGGCGGAATAATTCTCGAAGGACCAATACAAGAAGAACGCAGTTCATTCCTGATTTCTGCACGGCGAAGTTACCTTGACCTTGTTGCTGGAGGAGCAGGACTTACTGCTGTTCCAAACTATTGGAATTTCAATGCAAAAGCAACCTATATTTTGAGCAGGGAACATAAACTGACATTCATAGGTCTGGGGGGAATAGATGATATTTCTTTTGATGACTTCAATTCCAAAGATTCACCTTTCTTGAGTAATCGTATCTACAAAGGGTGGCAGTCGTTGATGGGAATTTCAGACAGCTGGCTGGTAAGCTCCAATTGTTTTCTCCGTACATCGCTTTCCACAGACAGTTACAATGTGGATTTTGAGCGTGATACAATCGGGCGCGTTCTAAACTACAACCGTGCCTTAGAGCGTGAAATTGTATTGCGTTCGGACTTATCCTACCGTTTGTCACCCGACGATTTATTAGAATTTGGATTTACTGCCCGCACTATCAATAATAGCAACGAACTTTATCAAGAAGCAAGAATTGATAAATTCGGAGTAGCCCGCCCGGAATTTAGAATAAATCAAACAACAAGTGCCGCTAAAGCAGGATTTTACGGGCAATATACCCACACATTTTTTGGAGCATTGGAAGTAACTGCCGGTGCACGACTAGACTATTTCAGCTATTTGAATTCTCCAACTGCATTTGCACCGCGTATTGCTGCAAGCTATCAGGCAACAGATAACATACGGTTGAATGTTTCAACCGGACTTTATATGCAAGCACCGCCACTGTTTTGGCTGGTGGGTGACCCACGTAATAAAGACGCAGATTTTATTAAAACCACACAGATTGTTGCAGGAATCGAATATCTGCCCCAAGAAGACATAAAAATTACACTCGAAGCATATTCCAAAGAATACCGTGACTATCCGGCAAGTGCTGCAAACCCTCAATTTTCCTATTCAAACTCCGGAACGGACTATAATTTTACCAACGAATATATTATTTCAGGAAGCGACGGATATGCACGGGGAATTGAATTTTTTATTCATAAAAAATTGACCGATCGTTTTTACACAATAACAAGTTACGGTTTCTCTACAATTCGCTTCAAAGGGTTAGATGGCATTGAATATCCAAGCAGTTTTGATTTCCGCCATATTCTTACTGTTACAGGCGGCTATAAGATTTTTGACAATCTGGATTTGAGTATGAAATTTCGGTATGGTGGCGGACGGCCGATTACACCGTTTGATACCTTGCGTTCGCAACAAGTTGATAAGGGTATCTTTGATTTTACCCGTTTTAACAGTGAACGGCTTGATGACTATTTCCGTTTGGATGTACGGATTGATTATAGAGTCGCCCTTTCAGACGGTGTTAATATGCTCGTTTTCTTTGATGCACAGAATGCAACGAATCGCGCAAACGTTGAAAATCCGGTATGGAATGAAAAAACGAATAAACCTGACCGTCTTTTACAATGGCAATTTTTACCAATCGGTGGGGTTAAGATTGAGTTTTAGGAAATTTATTATTGCCCGGTAATGTTTTGCTAGGGGAGATTATCGTATTATAATCTCCCTGACCAACTCCATACCGCATCTTTCGTTAATTTTCCGGCGAATATCCTCACGCCTGAGCAATAGTTCAGTCCGCCAGACGGCTGCACGTACTTCCACAAATAACTGACCGTTCTCAAAATACTTCACAACCGAAACTTTATCTATTTGCTCTCCGACAGTATCACGCCAATACTGCGGCACAGAGAGTTCTTTCAGTTTTTGCTCCAATCCACGTTCACGTAGAAACTTATGGAGGAGTACGGAAAGCGATGTAAAATTATCGTTATTCATTTCAGGTCGTTTCTCAGTTTATAATAATCGCTCTGCAATACCTAATGCTATTCGAAAGAAGGCAACTTCTATACCGTCCGGGATAGAACGTCGCAGTTGCTCTGATTCTGTTGTTGTAATAAAGGTTTGTGCTCCTGAATGGAGTATATTTCTGAAAACCCGTGAAGTACGTGAACTGTCTAATTCACTGAAAATATCATCAAACAGCATAATCGGCATTTCGTTTTTTGCTGTGCGGAGATATTCAAATTCTGCGGCTTTCAAAGCAATAAGCAGTGATTTATGTTGCCCTTGCGAAGCATACTCACGGGCATTCCCACCATTAATACCAATAAACAAATCATCTTTCTGAGCTCCAAAGACTGTTACCCCCCGACGCAATTCTTCAATTTTCCTTTTTCTAGCTACTGCCAAATACGCTGCTTCTATATCAGCCGTAGTCGGCGAACCGCCTGTTATCTCCGGCGGAAGAGAATCCGGCTCGTACCGAATTTCAACCCGCTCGTCAACACTTGTCACCTTGCGGTATGCTTCTAAAAAGTATGGTGCAAATTCATTAATAAAATGCAATCGCCTGTGTGCAATCTCTGCACTCGTCTCAGCAAACGACCCTGTCCATACTTCAAGAATATCTTCATTGACACTGCCGTGCTGCTTTGCTTGCGACAGTAAATTATTACGCTGCTTTAATATACGTTTGAGATTAAGCGATTCTTCGGCATAGCGTTTACTTGCCTGAGAGAGCATCATATCAATAAAACGGCGGCGATGTTCCGGTGAACCGAATGTAATTTCCTTAAAATCGGGTGAGAGAATTATCAGGGGCATCTCACCGATAATTTCCTTTGGTGATAGATTCTCACCGATGGAAGAACCGATCATCTTCCGGCTACCCGCTGTATATTGTACAGCTATTTTATACGGTACTTCTAGATCTGTACGTGCAGCAGCTGATGTTCGGTAAAAATCAGCACCCTGGCGAATAAGCAATGTTTCAGCAGTCGGCAAGAAGCTTTTGGAGAGTCCGCATATTGCAATTCCCTCCAAAATAGTTGTTTTACCCGCTCCATTTGCCCCTTCGATAATATTTAATACAGGTGAGAACTCCACGTCCGTTTGTTCGTGGTTTCGGAGGTTCATCAATGATAAAGAGCGGAGGCGCATACTTTCAGATTATCGGTAAAAGAAGATTCATTCAACGCACTGTATGTCTCAAAAATACGGAAGAAAAGGGGTTAATAGAAATAGAACTTTCATTCTGAAAGGGATTCTTTATTTTTGCAGTTAATTAACAGCTAACATTACTTACAGTAATAATTCCAAAACTGTCCTTGAATAGTAATAATCACCTATCATGACTATTTCAACAAACGCATATTCATCCCCTACTATCGGAATCGTAGGTGCAGGTAAATTAGGAAAAGTACTTACTACAGCATTTGGAGCAAGGGTCGAGTGGATTGTGTGCCATTCGCAGGAAAAAGCTCAGGAGCTTCGTGAGAAATTTGATTCCAAACCTATTTATACTTCTATCAAAGAAATCACTCGTTTCCCTGATATTATTTTTTTGACAGTACCCGATAGAATCACAAAAGGTATTGCAGAAGAATTGGCTGCACAGTATAGTAGAGCAGATGAGACAAAAACGGTAATTCACTGTTCCGGTGCTCTTGGATTAGAAGAACTAGCACCTTGCCATGCTCTCGGAATGAGAACAGTAGCTGCCCACCCTTTTCAAACATTTACAGGCGACGATACAAAAGCCCTTGAGAGCATTGCTTGGGGTATCGAATGTGAACAGGATGACGAGGGGTTCTCTAAAACCCTTGTAAAGAGTTTGGGTGGAATACCTGTTATTCTCTCAGCACAGACCAGAGCAAACAAAGCACTCTATCATGCTTCTGCTGTTGTTGCTTCTAATTTTGTAACGATGCTTATTGAAGTTGCACGGGAATTTGCAGCGGCAGCAGGAATAACCGATGTGTTCCTTGCCCCTATTATTCATCAAGCAGTCGAAAATTCCCTTTATGCTTTACACGAGGATTCACCGCTCCCGCTTACCGGACCTATCGCACGGGCGGATATTACCACTCTCCAACATCACCATGATGCGCTTGCTAACACCCGGCTCGGCGAATTATACTCCATACTCAGCCAAGCAACAGCAAATGTTGCTTTCCATAACAATCTAATCTCTTCTGATGAATATGAGATAATCAAAAATGTTGTTAAGGAGTAGTGTCATACTAATAATTAATACTAAAAATCTGTTAAAACGAACGCACAAAAACAATGACAATGATTGATAGAAAGCGATTTTATCGTAAATTTGAGTTAATGAAGAATCAAATTATAGTAATATTATTTTTTCAACCTTAATTGGAAGGCAATGAACACAAAATCTTTGCATCGTGGATTTGGGCTTTTGGCTTTTGCTATTGCTCTCATAACATATTTAATGACGGTACAGCAAACAGTACCATTTTGGGATTGCGGTGAATTTACTGCCGCAGCTGCCGAGCAGCAAGTAGGACACCCACCCGGTGCACCTCTATTTTTGATGGTAGGCAAATTATTCCATTTAATTCCAATCGGCGATCCGGGTTGGCGCGTAAATTTAGTTTCAGTAGTTGCAAGTGCAGTTACGGTATTTTTACTGTATCTTGTTTCTGTGCAAGTAATTCGTCATTTACGCAAGGATCCGATTGAATCCTTTGGCGATGCAATTTCGGTATATGGTGCTGCTTTTGTAGCCGCAACTGCCTATACTTTTAGTGATACCTTTTGGTTTAATGCTGTGGAATCCGAAGTGTATGCCTCCGCAACACTTTTTATTGCATTGATTGTATGGCTCATTATGCGTTGGAGTGAAGAAGCCGACAATAAAGGCAACGAACGATATTTGCTCTTGATTGCATATTTAATCGGACTTTCAACAGGTGTTCAGCTATTTAGTATTCTAACTCTGTTTTCAATTGTTTTGGTGGTGTATTTCCGCCGTTACAAATTTACAGTGGGTTCATTTTTACTCACGGGAGTTATTGGTGTACTTGTTTTCGGAATCATCTATCCCGGTGTTGTAAAGATTCTTCCTGCGATGATTGGCGGAAATTTCTTGCGTACGGAAGCGCGTGAATACGTGTTTAATGATGATGTACTTATTAAAATGATTTCGCTGGCTATTATTGCCGGCGCAGGGTTTGGAGTATGGTACGGACTTAAAAACAAGAAACCTGTCCTTAATCTGGCTTGTACGGCTTTTTTGCTTGTTATTCTCGGATACAGCAGTTATACGCATATTCTTTTGCGGTCGAATGCTAATCCGCCGATGAATGAAAACACTCCTAAAACATTATCGGCTCTCACTTCATATCTAAGCCGTGAGCAATACGGTGACGCCCCCGGATGGCCCCGCCGCTATCAAACAGGTGACCCTTACGAAAAACATCATCTTCGCTACGGTAAATGGGATCGTCCGCCGTATAAAGTTGTTACCCGCGATGGCGGAGCGCAATTCCAAGTGCCTGACTACAGCAAAATGAAGGTAAATATGAGTGGCGAAATGAAGTTCTTATGGGCATACCAACTTCAACATATGTATTTCCGTTATTTCGGTTGGAATTTCATAGGACGTGAGGGAGATGTTCAGGATGCACATACGGCATTCCTGACCGATAAAAAAGACAAAGACTATCTGGCTTATAATTATCTTTCGGGCTATGCCGATAACTTCCCTATTCGCTTTTTTGCATTGCCGTTTATCTTTGGGTTAATCGGACTCTATTTCCATTTCAAAAAAGACCCGAAAATGGCATTCGTGTATGTGATTCTGTTCTTAATGACAGGTGCTCTCGCTGCCTATGCCCAAAACCAACAAAGTCCACAACCGCGTGAACGTGACTACTTCTATGTAGGTTCGTTCTTTGTATGGTGTATGTGGATAGGTATGGGTGTATATGGAATTATCGAAATGCTTCGTAAGGAAAAAGCCGTCACTACAGGTATTGCCGGAGGTATCGTAGCTGCTTCGATTATCCTCGTGCCACTCAATATGGCAAACGGCGGATGGAAAATTCACAGTCGTGCAGGAAATTTCATTCCGTTTGACTATTCCTATAATGTTCTTCAAAGTTTGGATAAAGATGCTATTGTTTTCACGTATGGCGATAACGACACATTCCCGCTATGGTATATGCAGGATGTAGCGGGCGTAAGGCGTGATGTCCGGGTCGTAAATCTTAGTTTGGGTCAAACCGGTTGGTATATTGACCAACTCAAGAACCGTGAGCCGTGGGGGGCAAAGAAACTTCCGCTCAGCTTCACCGACGAATCACTCCAAGTGGACGAAAGCGACCCAAAAGCACTCTCACCGGAATATGGTGAAGCACAAGAAGTGACCATTCCGGTTCGACCGGAAATCATGAAAAAATATACAGATAACCCTGCGTATATTCAATCAGGTATAATGAAATTCCTCTTTGTAGGTTCAGGTGAAGCTCAGCAAAATGGAAGCGGTAAATCAGTCTATTTCATGGGTAATCAGCATAAATTAGTCAAGGACATCGTTCAGCAAACTCGTTTTGAACGCCCTGTGTACTTCTCTGCCGGTGGTAACGAAAACTACTGCGGTCTGGATGATTATCTTCGCTGGGAAGGTCTTGCACTGCGTGTTTGCCCGGCACCACAACGTCAAATGGGCTCGCAAACGGATGTATTCGATGATAAAATCATGGATGCGTGTTTGATAAATGCCCTACCCGATGATGAAGTTCACACAGAACCTCACTATGGATTTAAATTCCGTAATCTGAATAATATGGATGTCTATTACGACGAAGTTCATCGCCGTTTTATGGACAGCTACCGTATGATTTATCTTCGCTATGCAATCCATTTCCTTTCGGATACGAAGGACAACCAGAAGTGTATTTCTGTTCTTGATGCAATGGATAAGAATATATCCGCAACTCAATTCCCGATGTCGTATGCGCTTGAGTTCCAAATTGCCGATATGTACAAGCGTGCAGGCAATAACGAAAAGGCAAAGAAATACGCACTGATGGTAGTAAAATCAACCCAACACTTGATTGACAATCCTTCGCTTATGGAAGTTGAACGATATTCTGAACGCCTTAGCCCGTATGATGCTTCAGCACGTTCTTATGTAATAGCCGGAGATCTTGCTTCCGCAAAACAGAAAATGCGTCAAAATCCGGCAAACAGTGGCGATGAAATTAAAATTCAAGCTCAAATTGACCAAATGGAAATCGGTGCTCTCGAAGACCAAGGAAAATATGCAGAAGCAGCCGAATTAACCGATAAAATCATTCAGAAATATCAGACATCAGGCAATCAAGACTATATGAGCTTAATGCCGATGCTTCAAGCAAAGTCTTCTGAAATGAAAGCTAAGGCAAATCCAAATGCCGCTCTCGACACAACAAAAAAACCGAACTAATTTCTGTAGTTCATTCAATGCAAAAGACCTGACAGAAATTTTCTGTCAGGTCTTTTTTTGCTGTAATTTGCAGAGTTTCGATTTCTTTTGGTATTTATACGCATATAGTTTAAAAATTTTAGTGAACATCGAAGTTTTTTCCGTAGCATAGGGTTTAGAAACCCTATGCTACGGGAAAAAAGTAAAGCCCTATATCTTATTTATATCCGAATTAGTTCGGTTATCAATATAACTAAATGATTACCCAATGAAATATAATAACCATCGTCCGCAGCAGAGAATCACCGTCGCAACTGTTTAACACGCATAATTTATTTCGTTAGAATATGACTTCTACCCAATCGCATACACTGATTTCTGTCAAAGAAACAAGAGCAATGAATATTTCCTTGTCAATTGGAATATTAATGCTCGGAATAAAGTGGTATGCTTACTATTTGACAGGTTCGGTGGCAATCTTTTCGGATGCAATGGAGACAATTGTTCATATTGCCGCTGTCGGTTTTGCTTCCTATAGTTTGAGGGTTACCTACCGACCGCCTGACAAAGATCATCATTTCGGGCATGACAAGATAAGCTATTTTTCAGCAGGATTGGAAGGCGGGTTGATCATTCTGGCAGCATTAGTAATTATCTATACTGCCATTGGAAAACTTATCAGTGGTGTAATTCTGGAAGAAGTAACTGCCGGCTCTACTCTGACTGCATTTGCCGGAGGTGTGAATACACTGCTTGGATGGTTTTTGATAAGAACTGGCAAACGCCAACGCTCATTAATTATTACTGCCAACGGGAAGCACATACTCACCGATGCATGGACAAGTTTTGGTGCAATCATCGGGCTTGTTATTGCTCAAACTACGGGCTTAACGTGGATTGACCCACTTGCAGCCCTCATATTTGGCGGGAATATCGTTTTTGAAGGTATGAAATTGATTCGACGTTCTGCTGACGGATTGATGGATACGACAAACCACGAATTAGAGCAAAAGGTTCGTAAAGGACTTGAAGAATTTTGCAGCAGTAATGATATTTCTTTCCACAGATTACGGATGCGTGAATCGGGGCAACAAATATATGCCGACTTCCACTTGCAATTTCATGACGGCACTCCGATTGAAGTTTGTCACTCAATTGCTACCGATGCCGAACAGACCATTGAAAAACTGCTGCAGCCGACACCTGTAGATGTAACAAGTCATTTAGAAAGTACGGATCATCCACCGGGGCATATATAATACGGATATAAATTAAGTTGTGATCTTGTTCGACTTTACATTTTTTCCGTAGCGGTGGTTTTGCAAAGCCGCCGCTACGGAAAAAATGCTTTTGATGATTATCGGTATTCTTAAACTATATCCGTATAAGTTTTCTTGGTTACCGGTGACTTTATCATACATACCGTTCCAAAAATTCTTTTACAGCTTCGTCGGAAGTTGATTGAAGTTCAGCTGCCGTCCCTTCAAAACGAACCTTCCCAAATTCTAACATAGCCACGCGATCTGCAATCTTAAACACCGAGAACATATCGTGCGTAATAACAAGCGATGTAACATTCAGTTTAGAGGCAAGTTCCGCTATCAAATTATCAATCTGCTCTGAGGTTACGGGGTCGAGACCTGTTGTGGGTTCATCATAGAATACATACGCAGGGCTTCCAACCAATGCTCTCGCTACCCCTACCCGTTTTCTCATGCCGCCCGATAGGTCGGACGGCTTCTTATTCTGCAAAATAGCATATTCTTTCTCAAAACTTGGTGAACCGGACTCTGATATATCAGGTAATAATCCGACAGCTGCCAGCACTCGCCGCGCTTCCCCATCCAGTACGGAATTATCTTTTTCACCATGCTCATACAGTCCGATAACCACATTCTCGAATACGGTCATTGAATCGAACAAAGCCGCTCCCTGAAATACATAGCCAATTCTTCGGCGCAACTCGAATATATTTTCTTGATCTAACGTGGCAATATTTCTTCCGTCCACCAAAACCGTACCTTTGTCAGGTTCCAACAGCCGGACTATATGTTTCAACAATACACTTTTTCCACAGCCGGACTTACCGATTACACACATTGTCTGACCATTCGGAATTGTCAGGTTTATACCATTCAAAACATTTTTTTCGCCGAAAGATTTATGCAGGTCTTTTAGTTCTATCATAGTAGAATATCAGGAGCTTGTAAGCGTTATTTTGTGAAGATGGACAGCCGAATTACTTATAAAATCAAAAGCAATTTACTACCTTTCCGATGCTTAACCAAAGAAACCGTTGTTGATGTGTTTTTATTGCAGGATATTCAAAGAGCTTTTCATTCCAACTAATCAAACATATTTTAGTAACTTGCACATATAATGTAAAGTAAGACTAACTTGCGAACTAAACCATCATGATACTTAAAAGCATATTCACTTCCGTTTCAGCCAATTCAGAAATTTACCGTACCAATCGGAGGTCGTGGAGCTTATTGTTGTCTGTGATTGCACTTCCGCTCGGAAGTTGTGAGGGTAATTTCTTTGAACCGTCACATCTGGCAATGACACTCTTTTGGATAGTACTATTGCTTGTGGCTGCAAGGGTTTCGTCAATCGTAGAACGGTGGAAACAGCCCGCAGTTCTTGGTGAATTACTTATCGGTGTATTACTCGGTAATGTATTTTTAACAGGTTTTACGGGTTTTGAACCGTTAAGAAATGATGAAATAATCCGTTTTCTTGCTGAATTAGGCGTAGTTATCCTCTTATTCCAGGTGGGTCTCGAATCAGACATACAGGCAATGCGTCGTGTGGGAATCAGGGCGTTTCTGGTAGCGAGTGTCGGGGTTGTTGTTCCGTTTATACTAGGAACTTGGATAGTCGGTCCATTGCTCTTACCCGGATTATCTTTTAATGCGTATTTGTTTTTGGGTGCAATCCTTACTGCTACGTCTGTAGGAATTACCGCACGTGTCTTCAAGGATGCAAAAGCCCTTCAAACACCCGAAGCCCAAATCGTTCTTGGTGCAGCGGTGATTGACGACATAATGGGACTTATCATTCTGGCAGTTGTTTCGGCTATGGTGCAAACAAATTCTGTGGATATTGCTACAATTGGAATTATCATGCTCAAGGCATTCGGGTTCTTAGCAGGTGGCATACTTATCAGACGATTCGCTGCTGAACGAATTAGTAGATTTCTTTCGAATGTTAGTGGCGGCATTGAAATGAAACTTACCTTTGCACTTGTCACCGGGCTATTCTTTGCATTTCTGGCTGATTCTATTGGTCTGGCACCGATAGTTGGTGCTTTTACCGCCGGTTTGGTTCTTGATGCTGTCCATTTCCGTCATTTTGATGACCCTGCAATCGTCGGAGAAATACAAGCAGTACTTGAAAATGCTCCTGAAGTATCCAGACAAGAAGCAAGAACCGTCCTCGAACAATATGCAAATCACCATATAGATTCCATCATTGCTCCGATTGGTTATTTTCTTGCTCCAATTTTTTTCGTGATGACCGGATTTTCCGTTAATCTTGAATTATTGGGAAATTTCCATGTTTTGTGGGTGGCATTATGCTTTACTGCTGTAGCTATTGCCGGAAAAGTTGTTGCGGGCCTCGTTGCCGGGAAAGTTAGAAAACTGGTCGTTGGGTTCGGAATGGTACCGCGCGGTGAAGTCGGATTAATCTTTGCTGCCATCGGTAAACAGTTGAATGTTATCAATGCCGAAGAATTTTCTATCGTCGTGCTTATCGTTATTCTTACCACTCTTATCACACCGCCGATTCTTTCCAAACTCTTACAGAAGTAAGTGGCGGCAGTCGTATAATCCGATAAATCTTCTTAAATTTGCAATGCTGAACTATATCAACATTTCCTCTATTTGTTTTAAATTTCAAAAAGACTACCGCCTTTTCTCACATAATTCCTCTATGAATTCTTATCAATCTTCTCCCGAATTTGCCCTCGAAATGGACTCTCGCGACACGCTCGCCCCACTGCGCAATGAATTTTATTTTCCTCAAATTAACGGGAAAGACGCTCTGTATTTCTGCGGTAATTCACTTGGATTGCAACCCAAAACAACCGAAACCGCATTGCTTCAAGAGCTTGATGATTGGAAAACTTGGGGAGTAGAGGGTCACTTCCACGCAAAGAACCCGTGGTTTCCATACCATAAAATACTGACTGCCTCACTTGCACGTATGGTCGGCGCACTCGAAAGTGAAGTCGTGTGTATGAATACCCTGACTGTTAATCTTCATTTGCTGATGGTATCGTTTTACCGCCCTACCAAGCAACGATACAAGATTATCATGGAGGCAGGGGCATTCCCGTCCGATCAATATGCAATTGAAACTCAGGTACGGTTTCACGGCTTAGAACCAAATGACGCAATTATCGAAATCGCTCCACGTGAAGGTGAATATACACTTCGTACAGAAGATATTCTCGAAGCAATTACTACCCACAAAGATTCACTTGCACTGGTAATGTTCGGGGGCGTACAGTATTTCACCGGGCAGCGGTTTGATATGAAGCAAATTACAACTGCAGCACACGCTGCGGGTGCAATAGCCGGTTTTGACTTAGCCCATGCAATTGGTAATGTTGAGCTTGATCTTCACGATTGGGATGTGGATTTTGCTGCGTGGTGTTCGTACAAGTATCTTAATTCAGGTCCGGGTGGAGTAGGCGGAATTTTTGTGCATGACAGGCACGCAGAACGTCCTGATTTACCTCGCTTTGCCGGCTGGTGGGGCAATGACGCATCCACTCGATTCGAAATGAAAAAAGGATTCCATCCGGCGCATGGTGCTGAAGGGTGGCAAATCAGTAATGCTCAGGTATTCCAAATGGCGGTTCTCCGTTCGTCCCTATCGGTATTCGACAAGGTAACATTACCCGCACTTTTTGCCAAACGTGACGCACTGACCGGTTACTTAAAATTCTTACTTGACGGTATTATTGACAATGCACCTGAACTTTCCATTAGGATTATCACGCCCGATAATCCTCCCGACAGAGGCAGCCAACTCTCACTTCTCGTTGGGAAACAAGGACGTGAATTACACCGCTATCTTTCAGAAAACGGAGTAATTGCCGACTGGCGCGAACCGAATGTAATCAGGGTTGCTCCCATGCCATTATATAATTCATTCACGGATGTATATCGCCTTGCATCATTGATTCAAGCATATTCTTAATTCTACTCTCAATTTAACCTACCCTTCATTTCTGCATTAAATTTGGTAATTTTGCAGAATACGTACTACAATTATAATGATACAGAATGCATACAGTCACAGGCGAACGGGTAGAGGAATTACTAAATAATAGTGCCGGAAGAGAAATCGCCGTTATAGGTGATTTGATGCTTGACCGGTATTTTTGGGGCACTGTTTCCAGAATATCGCCGGAAGCTCCTGTTCCGGTTATAGATATTGAGAATGAGACCTTCCATTTAGGAGGTGCGGCAAATGTTGCCCAGAATCTTAAATCACTTGGGATTGAACCGCTTCTCTGCGGGGTGGTCGGCAACGATAATTCCGGTAAATTACTTATCGAAATTGCTGAGCAATCGGGTCTGCAAACCAAAGGTATTATTCCGATAGCTTCCCGCCCTACGACCGTAAAAACACGAATTATCGGTAATAATCAGCACATAGCACGATTAGACAGGGAAACACGTTCCGAAGTAACAAGTGATACCATTAACCAAATCGTAGATATGCTCAAATCCTGCCATAATCTTGCAGGAATAATAATGGAAGACTACAATAAAGGTGTCATAACAAAATATCTTATCAAGGAAATATCGAAATTCACGCAAGAACAAAGTATTCCATTATTTGTGGATCCCAAACTTAGCTTTTTCTTCGATTATCAAAACGCCACCGTTTTCAAACCAAATCGCAAGGAAGCCCAAGAGGCATTGGGCTTCACTTTAAAAACCGACGCAGACATTCTGCGAGCAGGCAAAGAACTGTTATTACGACTGCAAGCGGAAAACATATTACTTACTCTTGGTGATAAGGGGATGATGCTGTTCCAAAAGGATGGCACGGTTAAATCCGTTCCTACAAAAGCGCGCCATATTGCCGATGTGTCGGGTGCAGGCGATACTGCAATTGCTACACTGGCGGCAGCGATTGCGGGCGGAGCATCGGTAACCGAAGCTGCTGCACTCTCAAATATAGCCGCAGGAGTAGTATGCGAAGAGCCGGGGATTGTTTCGATTAAACCCGGTGCTTTGATTGCTGCGCTGGAATATTGAGGGAGTACGTGGAAATAAATTCAACATTTAGGTCAGGTCGGCTGTTACAACCGACCTGACTGCTAATCGTATATGCGGAAAGGCAATTGTAACAACTGCCTCGACGTGGTTGTTTTTTGAATATCATTCAATATTCTCAATTACATAATAATATATAGAGTCTAATAATAATATACAATTTGGAGCATTTAGGTCAAGGCAGGTGCTACACCTGCTTTCGGCTAAGATACCTTTTTACGAAACTATACTCGCAAAGTTATTGCAGAATTTACACTTACGCGTGTTATTTGACATTTAATGAAAGGCAGGTGTAGCACCTGCCTTGACCGACCAGAGATTTACTTCCAATAATTGTAAATATCTACTAGACTTTATATAAATACTGCAAATAAAAAAGCGGGTTTTGCATTAAGTTGCAAAACCCGCTTTTCTTGATAGAAAGCTATACTCGACTATAAATCAAGCGTCTGCTCGTTCATTTTCTCAAGGGATTTGCAGATTGCCGCCAAGCATTGAGTAGCAAGCGCACCGTCAATAACGCGGTGATCGTATGTGAGCGAAAGATACACCATCTGACGAATAACAATCATATCCTCGCCATTCACTTCGCGCACCACCGGACGTTTTTGGATAGCACCGATACCCATAATCGCTGTTTGCGGCTGGTTAATAACAGGAGTACCGAATAAACTGCCAAATGAACCAACATTTGTAATTGTGAATGTACCGCCTTGAACATCATCAGGCGCAAGTTTTTTGCTGCGCGCGCGCGTTGAGAGGTCGGCTACGGCACGTCCAAGCCCAGTAATATTAAGCGCATCTGCATTTTTAATGACCGGCACAATCAAATTGCCGTCATCCAAAGCCGTTGCGAAGCTAAGATTTAGGCGTTTGTGGCGGATAATATTCTTTCCGTCCACGCTTACATTCACCATCGGGAATTGCTTGATACCGTCGAGTGCCGCCTTTGCGAAGAACGGAGTAAATGTAAGTTTGAAACCTTCACGTTTCTCAAATGCTGCTTTAGTTTTTTCGCGGAATTTCACGATACCGGTTACATCGGCTTCGGCTACACTTGTTACGTGCGGCGATGTTGTTTTTGAGCGAACCATGTGTTCACTGATAAGCTGTCTCATTCTGTCCATCGGAATAACTTCGTCATCAGGTCCGATATTCATGGTTGGGGCTGCAACAGCCGGTTTCGAAGCAGGAGCAGCAACCTCAGGGGCTGCCGATGGAGCAGGAGTCGGAGCTGAAACAGGAGCAGGAACGGCGGCAGGGGCAACAACTTTGCCTGTCTTGCGCAAATCAATATAGTTCTGGAGGTCATGCTTGGTAACCCGTCCTTCTAATCCCGTGCCGGAGATTGTTTCGAGTTCTTCCAACATTACTTTTTCAGCTTCGGCAATTGTCCGCACAAGCGGCGAATAGAAACGCTTACCGGAAGTACGGGGAATATCAGCGGTTCCGCCGTTCATCATTACTGGCGCAGGGGCAGCTACTCCATTCGTTGAAACGGGGGCGGGAGCAGATACAGCAGCAGGTGCTTCCGTTGGAACAGAAGCAGAAACTACCGGAGCCGGTGCGGGAGCAGATGCAGCCACAGGTGCAGATGCTCCTGTAGAAATCCGTGCTATGACATTACCTACTTCAACCACATCATTTTCAGCAGCTAGTAATTCGGCAACTATTCCGGCATTTGGAGACGGAACTTCGGTATCTACCTTATCGGTAGAAATTTCGAGCAAAATTTCATCACGTTCAATTTTATCACCCGGCTTTTTGAGCCATTTGAGAATTTTTCCTTCTTGGATGGATTCACCCATCTTTGGCATTACAACATCAATCGTTGCTCCCGATGTTACTGTTGGAGTAGGAGCAGTAACCGGGGCTACAGGAGTTGGAGCAGGGGCAGGAGTTGGAACAGGGGCTGGAGCGGCTGCTACCGGAGTTGGAGCCGCAACGACCGGAGCCGGAGGAGCGGCAACAGGTGTTGGGGCAGCTACAGCAGCATTTACATCTGTTTCAATACGAGCAATAACATTCCCCACCTCTACAGTGTCATTTTCTTGAGCCAAGAGTGCAACGATGATTCCGGCATTGGGAGCGGGAACTTCGGTATCTACTTTATCGGTAGAAATTTCGAGTAAAATTTCATCACGCTCAATTTTATCGCCGGGCTTTTTTAACCATTTGAGAATTTTTCCTTCTTGGATGGATTCGCCCATCTTCGGCATTACAACATCAACTGTCATTGTGTCTCCTGAAATAGTATTCTGATACTTGATTTTCTCTTAAATGTAATAAATTACAAGTGCAAATTAGCGAAAATTCGTAGATTTACCAACGGCGGAATGGTCATCGGGGCTTCACTGTTGTAAATTATCTAACCATTATCAATTATTAACTGAATAAATGTCAAGTGCTTCCTTTCCCAAAAGAGTAATTTGCCTCACTGAGGAAACTACCGAAACTCTCTACGCACTCGGAGCGGACGACCTTATCGTTGGTATTTCCGGTTTTACCGTCAGACCTAAAATAGCTCGAAAAACCAAGCCGAAAGTTTCGACATATCTTGACGCCAGTATTGATAAAATAGTGGATTTAAAACCCGACATGGTATTTGCCTGGTCCGACCTCCAAGCCGGAATATGCGCGGAGCTTATCCGTGCAGGTATCGAAGTGGTATGCTTCAACCACCGTTCCATTGACGGAATACTTTCGATGATTCTCCGTTTAGGTTCAATAGTAGGGAAACAAAAAGAAGCAGTCAAATATATCAATCAATTAGAAAAAAACATCTTAAAAACAGCCCGTCTTGCGCAGAAACGCAAACACCGTCCAAGCGTTTATTTCGAGGAATGGTACGACCCGCTTATCACGGGAATATGCTGGGTGAGCGAAATTATCGAACTATGCGGAGGCATAGATGTTTTTGCAGAAAACCGAATATTTCCTGATGCTAAGCGGAGAATTCTCGCCGACAATTCAGAAGTTATCAGACGCTCACCCGATATTTTACTTGCCTCTTGGTGCGGCAAGCAGTTCAAACCCGAAAAAGTAAAAGCACGTGACGGGTGGATGGAAATTCCTGCTGTGCGCGATAACCATATGTACGAAATTCATTCATCAATTATTCTCCAACCCGGACCTGCAGCACTAACCGAAGGGATAGCGAGTGTTATGAAGATTATTGATAATTGGAAGAAAAGCACCGGATAATGTGGTGCAAATCTTTAAAGATTTATTGACCCAAGAGAAAGTTGGTCTATTAGGTTCTAAACCTATATAATGCTTGTTTTAAATTTCCCTGTTGAGAGCAGGGGTGTTAAGTTCTGGTTCAATTGACCCAAAATCAGATTAAAAGTCCTAATTCCCCTCTTGAGAGCAGGGCTGTTAAGTTCTGGTTCAATTGAAAAAAAAGAATGTAAGTCCTAATTCCCCTCTTCGAGAGGGGTAGGGGTGTGTGGTCAAGCGGGGTATATGTACTGTTTTCTTTAATCAAGGCATAATGTTTGATTCACACCCCTGCCTCTCTCAAGAGGGGAGTTAGAGAAAAATTTTATTGAGATGTAGAACTTAGCAACCCTTCTCTTGAGTAGGCAGGGGTGTGAACTATACAATGCCAAATTCTAGCAATCATATGGTAACTATTTACTTATTCCCCTGCTTGACCACACACCCCTACCCCTCTCGAAGAGGGGAATTATACATTTTTTGATGCTTTTTCTAGAAGAATTGCCCTGCAAGAGACAGGGTAATGCCCTGTCTCTACCTTTTAATTATTAATTTCTTACTCCCCTTTACTCCTTCTTCCTCATCTCATTCATCGCTTCTCTATGGCGCAAACGCTCCTGGCGGCGATATGCAGCTTCTTCGAATCGCTGTTTCTCTGCCGGTGTTTGTGGTTCAATTGGCGGTACTGGAAGCGGCTTGCCATATTGGTCAATTGCCACAAATGTCAAATACGCTGTTGATGCATGAGCTTCGATGCCATTAAGGGGATCTTGTCTGAACGCTTCTACGCTTATCTCCATAGAAGAACGAAAAGCACGGGTGATTGTAGCCCGTATTTCGACAACGTGACCCAGTTTAATCGGTTCGAGAAAATTAATTTCATCAACAGACGCAGTTACGCATACCCGCCCGGCATGGCGCATTGCCACAAGTGCCGCTGCAATATCAATCCAGTGCATAAGTTTACCGCCCAGCAAATTGCCAAGTTGATTCGTGTCATTGGGTAATACAAGTTCCGTCATAATAACCATTGATTCCGACGGGGATTTTGGGGCTAAGGTTGACATTATTCTTTTTCCTTGAAAATGATAGATAGAGAATCATTGTGCTGATAGTTCTCTGAAATTCCTGTACAAAAATACCATATCTATCTTTTATTCGTCGTATCTGATAAACATATATTTTGATATTCATATTTCAGCACAGTATTACTACAATCATAATCGGATGTTACCAAACAAAATACTGTGCTAGTTTTTTCTTCATTATAGAGTTAATAACAACTCAGTAGAAAAAATCTATTTGATATCCGACAAAATTAGTCGTACTTTTGTAATCTTAAATCCGACCGAATTGGGCTTATTTAGTTTTATTTGTTCTAACCGAAAGTTATGCTTCGTCTTTCTAAAAGAGTAGAATACAGTCTGATTGCAATGCAACACATAGCAGGGCGGGCGGGCGTAGTAGTTTCAGCAAAAGAAATTGCCGAGCAATACTCTATCTCGTTTGAACTGCTCTCCAAGGTTTTACACCGGCTTTCCAAATCGGGTTTGCTCGATTCGTATCAAGGGGTTCAGGGCGGATATATTCTTTCACAGCCGGCGAGCTCCATAAGCGTTGCTAATATTATCCTTGCGGTCGAAGGCAAGCAGTCTATCGTAGAATGCAGTCACGAAACAGCGGGATGCTCGTGCCGTGCGTTGCCAAGTTGCACTATCAAAAACCCGATGGAAAAACTCCAGCTTAAAATTGACAATGTATTTCAGTCAATGACAATTGCTGAGATGATTCAGCCGCCGGTTTTGATGTGATGTTTTACAAAATTGAAATGTACCTGTATTTATTTTAGATGGGACTTGTTATGGAAACCGGAATGGATATTCTTGGTGAAGTAGTCAGCCGTGACTACCAATATGGCTTTGTGAGCGATATTGAACAGGAAATCACACCAAAAGGTTTGAGCGAGGATGTAGTACGCCTTATTTCCAATAAGAAAAACGAACCCGAATGGATGCTAGAATGGCGATTGAAAGCATACCGCCACTGGCTTACTATGCGCGAACCTAAATGGTCGAATGTTCATTATCCAGCCATTGATTTTAATGACATCAGCTATTATGCAGCACCAAAAGTAAAAACAGATGCGCCTTTATCGCTCGAAGAAATTGACCCTGAATTACGCAAAACATTCGATAAACTGGGGATATCACTTATTGAACAGCAACGGCTTTCGGGTATTGCTGTTGATGCTGTTTTTGACAGCGTATCGGTTGCCACCACATTCAAAGCGAAACTCGCCGAAAAGGGGATAATTTTCTGTTCAATGAGCGAAGCAGTACGTGAGCATCCTGAGCTTGTAAAACAGTATATCGGCTCGGTAGTTCCGGTCAGTGATAATTTCTATTCTGCACTTAACTCAGCAGTATTTAGCGATGGTTCATTCTGCTACATCCCTAAGGGTGTTCGTTGTCCGATGGAATTATCCACATATTTCCGTATTAATGCAAAGGATACCGGACAGTTTGAGCGTACCCTCATTGTAGCCGATGAAGGAAGTTATGTCAGTTATCTGGAGGGCTGCACCGCCCCGATGCGCGATGAGAATCAACTTCATGCGGCTGTAGTGGAAATAGTAGCGCACAAAGATGCTGAGGTAAAATATTCAACCGTTCAGAACTGGTACCCGGGTGACAAAAACGGAAAGGGCGGGATTTTCAATTTCGTAACTAAACGCGGAATTTGCCTTGGTAACAATTCCAAAATCTCATGGACTCAAGTAGAAACCGGCTCCGCAATTACATGGAAATACCCGTCTGTAATTCTGAAAGGTGATAATTCCATCGGTGAGTTTTATTCTGTTGCCGTGACCAATAATTATCAGCAAGCCGATACGGGAACAAAGATGATGCACATTGGCAAAAATACCAAGAGCAGAATTGTATCCAAAGGAATCTCAGCCGGAAAATCACAGAACAGTTATCGCGGATTGGTAAAAATCAATAAAACCGCTTCGAATGCACGGAACTTCTCACAGTGCGACTCCCTCCTTATAGGAGATAAATGCGGCGCACATACATTCCCGTATCTAGAAGTAAGTAATAGTAATTCGATGGTTGAACACGAGGCAACTACATCGAAAATAGGCGAAGACATACTTTTCTACTGCAATCAGCGAGGCATCCCGACTGAAGAAGCAATTGCGCTTATTGTAAATGGCTATTGCAAAGAAGTAATGAATCAATTGCCGATGGAGTTTGCTGTGGAAGCGCAGAGGTTATTGTCAGTGTCGCTTGAGGGTAGCGTAGGGTAAGTAGCAAAAAAAATAATGCGGTCATTCAGAAGGAGTCTTCGACTGAAGAATCTCAGTTTAATGGAGACTCGAGAATTAAATCTTATATAGAATTGATTGCATTATCATTAAAGTGAAATCCTGGTGTGAATCAGAATAATTTAAAGCAGTAATTCTCGAGAGTTGTCTAAACTGAGATTCTTCAGTCGGGGACTCCCTCTGAATGACAATCTCACAACGTATCGGTCAATTAAAATCAAAAAAACAATCATTTAACAAGAGCTTCCGAAGAAAGTAAAAATTTATGTTGAGTATCAAGAATCTTCAGGCATCAGTAGAAGGAAAAGAAATTTTAAAGGGAATCAATCTCACCGTTAAGGCAGGTGAAGTGCACGCAATTATGGGTCCGAACGGTTCGGGAAAATCCACTCTTGCATCAGTGCTAGCCGGACGGTCCGAATATGAAATCACGGGTGGCGAAGTACAGTTTGAAGGTAAAGACCTGCTCGAAATGTCGCCGGAAGAACGATCACACGAAGGTGTTTTCCTCGCATTTCAATATCCAGTGGAAATACCCGGTGTTTCGACTGCAAATTTTCTAAAAACCGCTCTGAATGAAGTCCGTAAGCATCGCGGTGAAGAACAGCTCGACGCAATGGACTTTCTGAAATTAATGAAAGAAAAAGCCAAACTTATGGATATCGAACTCAGTTTCTTGCAGCGGTCGCTCAATGAAGGTTTCTCAGGCGGCGAAAAGAAGCGTAACGAGATTTTTCAAATGGCAATGCTCAACCCTAAACTTTCAATTTTGGACGAAACAGATAGCGGTTTGGATATTGACGCACTCAAAATCGTATCAAATGGAGTTAATTCCCTGCGCAGTGAAAACAATGCAACGATTGTGATAACCCACTATCAACGTCTTTTGGATTATATCGTTCCTGATTTTGTTCACGTACTCTACAAAGGCAAAATCGTAAAATCAGGCGGAAAAGAGCTTGCGCTGGAACTCGAATCACGCGGATATGATTGGGTAAAAGAAGAAACCGTTGAGTAGATTCAAATAATTAACAAATTGCGTTATCTATACTTTATCTCAGAACGTATGTCGGAACAATTAGAATTAAAACAACGCCTTCAAGCAGAATTTTCGCATCGTGAACAATTGTTAAACGGCGGTCATGAAACGCCGATTCGCACTTTGCGACAGGATGCTATGCGCCGTTTTACAGAACTCGGCTTCCCGACTGTTCGCCATGAAGAGTGGAAATATACCAATATTATGCCCGCGCTTTCAGTGCCGTTTGTAAACGCAAAGCCGTCTGTCCTCACTTCCGAAGAGGTTCAAGAATATTATCTTGACGGCATTGAAGCAAATGTAATGGTATTTATAAACGGATATTTTGCTCCCGAACACTCACGGATTATTTCTCCTGAGGTGAGTATTAGCACAATGGCGGAAGCTACGAAAAATTCGTCGGAAATATTACGATTTACGAAGGTTTCCGGATATGCAAATGAAGCATTTACTGCTTTGAATACTGCTTTGGCAACCGATGGAGCATGGATTTCCATTCCCGACGGGATAGTACTCACTGCACCTATTCATGTTCTGATGCTGGCTGATACACGGGAGTATTCTCCGATACTTAACCCGCACCATAATATTTATTGTGGGGCACAGAGCCAAGCGACTATTATATATTCTTCGCATACTATCGGTAACGAAGCAGGGTTAACAAATACAGTTACTGAGGTTTCCCTCGGAAAGAACGCTTCACTTCGCCAATATATTATTCAGAATGATAATGATGTTGCATATTCTGTAAATAATTCCTATATTTTTCAGGATCGTGACAGTACCTATTCTTCCGTTACCGTTTCGATGGGTGGTAAGTTTATCAGGAATAATCATACTTCACGCCTTGCAGGTGAAAATTCAGAGGCAAATTTCTACGGTCTGGTACTCGGAAGTGACAAGCAGCTCATTGACAATCACACTCTTGCAGATCACGCCACTCCTCATTGCCAAAGCAATGAACTCTATAAATATATTCTAGATGACCGTTCTACAGGAGTATTCAACGGAAAAATAATCGTTCGTCCCGATGCACAAAAGACAAATGCATATCAATCGAATAAGACGATACTACTCTCTGATACGGCAACTATCAATACCAAGCCGCAACTTGAGATTTTTGCAGACGATGTAAAGTGTTCGCATGGTGCAACAAGCGGACAATTGGACGAAGAATCACTATTCTACCTACGGTCGAGAGGTATTCCTGCCGATAAGGCACGTGCATTGTTGCTTCATGCTTTTGCGACTGATGTGCTCAGCCATATTTCGCTTGCCCCGCTTCGTGATGCTCTCGACAGAAGTATTGCCGTTCGGCTGCATGATGAGGATGATGTTGTTGTGATTATAGAGTAAATAGGTATCTCACTATAAACACGCAATTTATAGTATCCGTAGAATCGGGTTTGCAAACCCGATTCTACGGATAAATAATATTAAATTAAGACCGGCACAATAACTTAGATAGATCATATGAATACCCCCATCAATCCTGAACTCATCCGTCAAGATTTCCCGATTTTACATCAAGAAATCTACAACAAGCCGTTGGTATATCTCGACAATGCAGCTACTACCCAAAAACCCCAAATCGTGATTGATGCTGTCTCCAATTATTATTCACGATACAACAGTAATATTCATCGTGGTGTGCATTACCTCAGTCAACAGGCAACCGATGCTTATGAAAACGCCCGTAAAACCGTTCAAAAATTTATTAATGCCGGTTCAACAAAAGAAGTAATTTTTACTCGTGGAACTACTGAAGCTATCAATCTTGTTGCTTCAAGCTATGGACGTGAAACATTGGTACCGGGAGATGAGATTATAATTTCCACCATGGAACACCACTCGAACATTGTTCCCTGGCAAATTCTCTGTGAGCAAACCGGCGCAGTTCTTCGGGTAATTCCAATCACTGATTCAGGCGAAATAATCCTTGAGGAATACAAGCAGCTATTAAACGACCGCACTAAAATTGTATCAGTAGTTCACGTGTCCAATTCGCTCGGTACGATTAATCCCGTGAAAATCATGACGGAAATGGCACACGAAGTCGGTGCAGTAATGATGATTGACGGCGCACAAGCAATCCAGCATTTTCCTGTAGATGTACAGGATTTAGGATGTGATTTTTATGCATTTTCGGGTCATAAATTATATGCGCCTACCGGTATTGGCGTACTCTACGGCAAACGTAAACTTCTCGAAGCAATGAAGCCGTATCAAGGCGGCGGGGATATGATTCTCTCGGTCAGCTTTGAAAAAACTACGTACAATGAACTTCCACATAAGTTTGAGGCAGGGACACCCAATATTTCGGGGGCAATCGGGCTTGGCACAGCTATTAATTACATAAACAGCATTGGTCTTGCCGAAATATCCGCGTACGAAGATGAAGTGGTACAGTATGCCACATCCCTCCTTTCGGAAATACCGACTCTTCATATCATCGGAACTGCAAAGTATAAATCGAGCGTTGTCTCTTTTGTAATTGACGGCATTCACCCGCACGACATCGGTACATTTCTCGACCGCGACGGAATAGCAGTTCGCGCAGGACACCACTGTACACAGCCGCTTATGAAACGATTCGGAGTTCCTGCTACAACCCGTGCCTCCATATCTTTTTATAATACCACCGCAGAAATAGATGCACTCGCCGTATCATTGAAAAAAATTATTAGAATGTTTGAATAAAATTTACGTGCTTTGCACTTGATTTTTAATACATTCAGAACTTCTGCCGCTAATAATTCCAATATAATCAATGAGAACGATTGAATATCAAGTTCCCGGTGCACCACATTTATTGATTTTTGGAGTAGAATCCGGTCTCGCGGCAACGTGGAGCTACCTATGTTATGATACCGCTGCAAAAATTGGGATCATCTTTGACGCCGCCCAAGATTCTGCCGAGGTACTGACCAAGAAAGCTACAGAACTTGGAATTACTATATCCGCAATATACCTCACCCACTCACACTGGGATCACACCGCTGATGCCGCAAAGCTTAAACGTTTAACAAATGCCCTCCTTTTTATCCATCCTGATGATGAATACCGTTTAGCTGAACCGTCACTTCATACAATTTGGCAGTTACCTTTCGTTATTGAGGGAGTCACAGCCGACTCTCACCTCCATCATGGAGATCAGATTCAGTGCGGAGAGTGGATTTTTTCAGTACGAAACACGCCCGGCCATACACAAGGAGGAGTATGTTTTATTAACAATATTCATTCTATTGCAATAGTTGGCGACACACTTTTTTCGGGAAGTATCGGCAGAACCGACCTCCCGGGCGGCGACACGAATACTCTCCTTGAATCAATTGCAAATCAACTACTTACGCTTCCTGACGACACAATATTTTTCGCAGGTCACGGTGAAATTTCTACAATCGGTGATGAGCGAATGTTCAATCCTTTTTTAGTGGGAATAAGTGCTTTATGATTACTAATACAAAGAACGTTAATTTATTCTCATTTTTCCGTAATAGAGAATTCGCCTTACTTTCCGTAATTTGCATTATAATAACAGCCCACATTCTATCGGGCTGTTACTCTTTTACAGGAGGAACGATTCCGCCACACCTTAAAACGATAACAATTCTTTCTGTAACTGATAATAGTGGACTCGGTAATCCGCGATACAGGGAAATTCTCACGCAGCAGCTGATAGAAAAATTTAGAAACGACAATTCATTTACAATCGTGGAGCGTAACGGTGACGCTCTGCTTACTACTACAATTTCATCTATTACCGATGCGACGGTTGCAGTTGGTTCAGGCGAAATTGAACGTGAAAGAAAAGCAATTGTTACTGTAGAAGCAGATTATTTCGATTCGGTTAAAAAGAAGAGTATTTGGAAAAAACCCTTCTCTACTTCACAGATTTACACTGTAGCCGAAGGTCAAGCAGGAAGAGATACAGCAGTTGAAAACGCACTTAAGTTAATGAGCAACGATCTTCTTACAGCGGTTGTTTCCGGCTGGTAGAGCTTCGCAAAAAGCAAATAAATCAGTATATTTTTTACTATTTTTAATTTTCCCGAGGGGCTAACGTTTACTGTATGGAAAGTTCTATACTTCTTATTTATTTCCTCTCTCTTAGTATTCTCTTTGCCTTCGGGCTGCACGGTTTGGTAATGATTTATTATTACCATAAAACCTCCCACATTTCTCATTCCTCCGATCCTCATCTCGGAGAGTTTCCGCTTGTTACCGTCCAACTTCCTGTTTACAACGAACTCTACGTTGTTGAACGACTCGTACGTGCGGTATGTGCTTTGGATTATCCCAAAGACAAGTTGGAGATTCAACTTTTGGATGACTCTACCGACGAAACGGTAGAAATATCACGTCGGTTGGTGAAAGAATTTGTGGAAGAGGGATTCGACATCAAGCACATTCATCGCATTGACCGCAGCGGCTACAAAGCCGGCGCGCTCAAAAGCGGACTGATAAGTGCAAGCGGCGAATTCGTTGCAATTTTTGATGCGGATTTTGTTCCTAATGAAGACTTCCTTCAAAAGACAATTCCTCATTTCCAGTCTCCTCAAGTAGGAATGGTACAAACCCGTTGGGAACACATCAACGAAGAATATTCATTCTTAACTCGTGCACAGGCACTTGCCCTCGACGGGCATTTCGTCATTGAGCAGCAAGTTCGCAATAAAGCAGGGTTCTTTATTAATTTCAACGGTACAGCAGGAATTTGGCGCAAATCCTGTATTGTAGATGCTGGGAATTGGCACGCAGATACACTTGCTGAGGACTTGGATTTAAGTTACCGTGCTCAACTTCGTGGCTGGAAATTTGTATTCTTGAATGATGTTACCTCGCCTGCTGAACTCCCTGCTGATATCAACGCACTCAAAACACAGCAATTCCGCTGGACAAAGGGTGCGGTAGAAACAGCCAAGAAACTTCTTCCCAGCGTTTGGAAATCATCATTACCGATGAAAATTAAACTTGAATGTACTGTCCATCTCACAAGCAATATCGTGTTTCCGTTTATTTTGCTTGTAGCAATGCTCAATATCCCATTAGTTATTATCAAAAATGAAGTAGGTGGTTTCGACAAGTACTTTACATTAATGTCAGTTTTTGTACTTGCTTCGATCAGTACATTCCTTTTCTATTTGTATGCTCAACGCGCTATACATCTTGACTGGCGCAGGCGGCTCATGCTCTTTCCTGTATTCATGGCAGGCAGTATGGGCTTTGCTGTGAATAATACAAAGGCGGTATTCGAGGCACTCTTTGGTAAGAAATCAGAGTTTAAACGCACCCCGAAATATCAGATTGTTAATTCGGGTGATGAATGGACGAAGAAAAAGTATGTTCAGAGAAAAATTGGCGGCGGTGTAATTATCGAATTATTACTGACAGCGTACTTCATCTTTGGAATTTCCACTTCGATTTATTACTTGGAAATATCAGCTATCCCGTTTCAGCTAATGTTCCTTGCAGGATTCGGAACTGTCGGTGCGCTTTCCCTGAGACACGCATTGGGACGATAAATAACATTTACAATTAGTATATTTGCAGTAAAAGGCGTTCATATTTGAACGCCTTTTTTGTAAAACTGCTCATAAAAACTTCTCAATTTTTTCGGAATAACTATGAAACTTATTACGTTTTCTCCTGTTACCGGAGTCGAACGGCTCGGTATTCTTATCGGCGATAAAATTCTTGACATGGAATTTGGGTATCGTGCAGCCGCAAGCAACACGCAATTTTCATTAGGATACTTACCCTCGAATATTCTTGATTTCCTTCGCCTTGGCGACGCGGCTATGAGTGCAGCGCAAGCACTCAGCACATGGTTTGAGAATAATCCCGACAAAGAAGATATTGCCGAATTTTGGTATTATGCTTCATCTGTTACTCTTTGCTCTCCAGTACCAAGACCAACATCCATGCGCGACGGCTATGCTTTCCGTCAGCACGTCGAGGCAGCACGTCGCAATCGCGGACTAGAGATGATACCTGAATTTGATGATATTCCGATTTTCTATTTTACGAATCATCAAGCTGTGTTTGGTCCGGGTGAAATTCCCGTACAGGAGCTTCACCTTAATCAATTGGACTTCGAGCTTGAGTGTGCAATCGTCATCGGTAAACAAGGAAGCAATATACCTGCAAACAAAGCAGACGAATATATTGCGGGCTATATGGTAATGAA
Source organism: uncultured Chitinophagaceae bacterium (assembly GCA_964527785.1). GTDB lineage: Bacteria > Bacteroidota > Ignavibacteria > Kapaibacteriales > UBA961 > JADJXV01. The sequence goes on along the minus strand of CAZGNO010000002.1, from coordinate 64,256 downwards.
CGATTGGAGTGCACGCGCACTTCAAATGCAAGAAATGAAACTCAATCTTGGTCCTGCAAAAGGAAAAGATTTTGCAACATCACTCGGTCCGTGGCTGGTCACAAAGGACGAGTTGGAAGAACGCAAAATCCTAACACCAAACGGTGACAAGTACGACCTTGAAATGAAAACCGTTATCAATGGTCGTGAAATTTCCAAAGGGAATGTAAAAGATATGACTTGGACATTTGCTCAGATTATTGAACGGGCAAGTTATGGGGTAACGCTCTATCCGGGGGATGTAATCGGAAGCGGTACGTGTGGAACAGGATGCTTCTTAGAACTGAATGGCAGCAAGGTATTTACTCCGCCGATGTGGGTAGTGCCTAATGATGTAGTTGATTGTTCGGTTGAATTATTGGGGACGCTTTCTAATACGGTGCAGTTGGTTTAGATAGAGCTAATTTGTAAATTTCGAGAAATCCCGACGGGATTCAATGTTTATAGAAAAATGCAACAGTGTGATTGTGCGACCCCTTAGGGGTCGAATATAAAACGGTTATGTGCTTTTCTATAAACATTTGAATCCTTCGGATTCGTAGATCCCCATATATCAATTCTTAAAATTATTCTCATCACTTCCGAAACTGCACATCTTTCCACTCAGCAAAAACATACTTGACCTTATTCCGCTGATACTTCCCTGTAGAGGTAACGGGCAATGAATCGGTAAAAACAACTACTTTCGGCGTTTTATGGAACGGTAAATTAGCTGCACAAAATTCGATTATTGCCTCGCTGTCAGCACTATCTCCGTTTGGAATTACTAACGCTCCCACTTCCTCCCCATAAAAGTTATTCTCAAATCCTACACAAATGCCTGCTTTTACGCCGGGTGCTCTCGAAATTACTTCATCAATTTCAAGCGGAGCAAGATTCACACCACCGCGAATAATAAGCTCTTTGATTCTTCCTGTAATAAAAAAGAATGGTCGCCCTAATTCATCATTTTTATAGAATCCTTCATCTCCGCTCCGAAACCAACCAAAGGTAAAAGCATCACCGTTTGCTTTTGGATTGTTAAAATATTCTCGCATTACATTCGCACCGCGTGAACAAATCTCGCCACGCTCCATCTCAGGCAACAAATTCCCTAGAGCATCACAAATAGCCATTTCATTACAAGGAAGCGGTACTCCTATGCTTGGAAAACCATAATCTTGAAGCCAATGCTGGTGTTCCGCCGCCGATAAATCAATAGGCAGGAAGCACGTATAGCAGGTAGTTTCCGAAAGTCCATATCCATGAACGACAGGAATATCGTAATAATTCTCGAATGAACGCACCAAATCGCATGTTAGAGGACCAGCCCCGCAAATAATATGTCGAAAACCTGATTCAATTGCTGCTCCTGCATCTGCCTTTTTATCCAATAGAAATGCCAGAAGCGTAGGGACAACCGAAACCACATCTACTTTTTCACGGGCAATTCTCTCAAAGAAATACTCAGTCTGGAATTTACGATTCAAAACAACGGACGCACCTACCAAAAATGGCGTAACATGAGTAACAATACACCCGTTCACATGATGCACAGGCAACACGCACATCATTCGTGAGTCTCTGGTAATCCCATGCCAAGCGGCAATATCTACTCCATCGGCGATAAGATTACGCTGCATTAGAACTACACCTTTTGGGTTACCCGTAGTGCCGCTTGTATAGACAATCAAGGCATCGTCGTCAAGAGAAGTTTCGTCGGGAGAATTGTAAAGAGGTGCAGAATTCAGCAATTCATGGAAGCAATCGGATGTTTGAATATCATCGGATACTTTTATCATATCCATCTGACCTTTTGAGAGAATATTTTCTATACGACCGCAATATTCCTCACGGCAGAAGATAATCTGTGCTTCTGAATTTTCGAGAATATAGCCCAAGCGATGGTCATCTTCAGTCATATTAAGCGGTACGACACACGCACCAATCATCCATGCAGCAAAATACTGGACAATGGTCTCAGGGTGGTTGTGAGCAGCAGTTGCGATTCTCGCGCCACGCTTTACTCCGCGCAAAGTTAGCAGTCCGGCGGTTCGCCGTACATTTTCTATAAAATGACCGTATGAATATTCATACCGATTGTTGTGCTCGTCATAATAGATAAGAAATGATTTATCGCCGAACTGAGAATACGTTTCGATAGAAGCAGCAATGGAGGTGAACGGGTATTCACGAACTTCAGGAACAATCCCGTGAGCAGTTTGTGCCTGTCGTATTTTTTCTGTCAATGTGTCCATTCACGAATATATAATAATTGTGCGCTACTATTTATTTTGAGTAATACCTTAGCTTAATACTCTTCTGTCTTTACCCGCTCTATGTTTGCACCTAAGCCCTGCAGCTTTTTCTCGATTGCTTCATAGCCCCTGTCCAAATGGTATACACGCAGTATTTCGGAACGCCCTTCGGAGACCAATGCACCAAGAATTAACGATGCACTCGCCCGTAAATCTGCTGACATTACATGCGCCCCTGTTAATGGTGCTCCGCCCTGAACAAGCGCACTATTTTCCGCCATTTCAATTTTTGCGCCTAAGCGTTGGAGTTCAGGAACATGGTGGAATCGTGTATGATAAATTGTATCTGTAATGCGACTTGAACCGCTTGCAAGCATCATAAAAGCAATCCACTGCGCTTGTGAATCAGTCGGGAAACCCGGGTATGTTGCCGTTGTAATATCAGTCGGGCGCGGAGCATCATCCATTTCAATTGTAATGGTACTGCCTGTTACATCAATTGAACAGCCCGCTTCCTCCAGCTTTGCTATTACAGCAGTAAGGTGATATGGGTTCACATTCTCAACCTGAACTTTGCCACGGGTCATAGCAGCAGCAATCAAAAACGTAGCTGCTTCTATACGGTCGGGAATATTCTCTTCCTCTACAGCATGAAGTTCTTTCACTCCTTCTATTTCGAGGGTATTTGTTCCGATACCATTGATTTTTGCACCCATTTTCATAAGCAAACGTGCAAGTGCAGTTACTTCCGGCTCCAGCGCAGCATTGGTCAGAAGGGTCGAGCCGCTCGCGAGTACGGCAGCCGAGAGTACGTTTTCGGTTGCTCCTACACTAGAAATATCAAAATGAATTTTTGCACCGCGTAGTCCTGTTGTTTTGGCTAAGATATAGCCATTTTCAATCACAATCTCCGCTCCGAGTTTTTCTAAGCCCTTCAAATGCAAATCTACAGGGCGTGGTCCGAACGCACATCCGCCGGGCAAAGAAACCTTTGCTTCTCCGTATCTTGCCACCAAAGGTCCGAGAACATTTATTGAGGCGCGCATTTTCTTTACCTGTTCATAAGGGGCTTCGTGACTGGTGATATTCGACGAGTCCAGGAATAGTTCATCGCCGTTAAGTTCGCAGTGAACGCCCATTTCGCGTAATAGTCTCGACATAGTCCATACATCGCGGATATTAGGCGTGTTGTGCAGCCGGAATACTCCGGGAGCAAGCAGAACCATAGGCATAAGTGCTAAGGTAGCATTCTTTGCACCCGAAATACGAACACGTCCTGCAAGTCGCTGCCCGCCGTCTATTACAAATTTATCCATGAGGATTTTCTCTTTACAAAAATAGTTTTAGCTGATTGAGGTACAAAGTTACGGGAAATTTGAGAATTGACAGGGGTAATTGAGGAAAGATTGCAATTTGAAGGAGTAGGAGAAAACAATTTTGCAGATTGTGTGTTGATTAGCAGATAAATCTTGTTGAGACATTGTATTACCACTATCTCAATGTACTCAACAACTTATCATACTCTTAATATTCATCAGTCTTAACACGTTCAATACTTGCTCCCAAACCCGCTAATTTCTTTTCGATTGCTTCGTATCCCCTATCCAAATGATACACTCTCAATATATCCGAGCGACCTTCGGCAACTAACGCACCAAGTATTAATGATGCACTTGCACGTATATCTCCCGACATTACCTGTGCTCCTGTAAGATGTGCCCCGCCTTGGACAATCGCATTATTTGACAGCATTTCAATTTTTGCACCTAGCCGTTGAAGCTCGGGAACGTGATGAAACCGTGAATGGAAAATCGAGTCTGTAATGCGGCTGGAGCCACTTGCGAGCATCATAAAAGCAATCCATTGTGCTTGTGTATCGGTTGGGAATCCGGGATAAATAGCCGTTGTAATATCTGTCGGGCGTGGGGCATCGTCCATTTCAATAGTTATTGAGTTACCGGTCACATCAATTGTACAGCCCGCTTCCTCAAGTTTTGCAATTACGGCAGTAAGATGGTATTGGTTTACATTTTCAACAATTACTTTACCGCGTGTCATTGCCGCAGCAATCAAAAATGTAGCAGCTTCAATACGGTCGGGAATATTTTCTTCCTCAACCGGTTGGAGTTCCTTCACACCTTCAATTTCGAGTGTATTTGTGCCTATTCCGCTAATCTTTGCTCCCATTTTTACCAAAAGACGAGCAAGGGCTGTTACCTCCGGTTCTATAGCTGCATTGGTAAGCAGTGTTGAGCCACTTGCAAGAACAGCTGCGGAAAGAACATTTTCAGTTGCTCCAACGCTTGAGATATCAAAGTGTATTTTCGCTCCCCGCAAACCATTCGCTTTAGCATATATATATCCGTTTTCGAGGGTAATTTCAGCACCGAGTTTTTCCAGTCCCTTCAGATGCAAATCTACAGGACGCGGTCCGAACGCATCTCCACCCGGCAACGAAACCTGTGCCTCTCCATAACGTGCTACCAAGGGACCGAGAACATTTATTGATGCACGCATTTTCTTTACTTGTTCATACGGAGCTTTATGGCTTGTGATGTTGGATGAATCAAGGAATAATTCATCGCCGTTGAGTTCGCAATGAACACCCATGTCGCCTAATAATCTCGACATTGTCCATACATCGCGGATATTCGGCGTGTTATGCAGTCTGAATACTCCCGGAGCGAGTAACACCATTGGCATTAAAGCAAGCGTGGCATTCTTCGCACCGGAAACGCGAACCCGACCGGAAAGTCGCCTACCACCGTTAATAACAAATTTATCCATTAGGATTTTCAGTTTTATAAAAAAGTTATCGTTGATTGAGGTGCAAAGTTACGGGAATTTTGAGAATTGAGAGGAGTAATTAAGGAAAGAATTATTTTTGAAATGAACTAAAACGATCCATCTAAAAAAATTTCCGTAGAGGTGGGTTTTAAAACCCACCTCTACGGAAATTAAATAATGATATAGTTCAGAATACACAATAAAAGATCATTCTACCTCTTCCCCAAAAGCCCGACATACCCCTCAATCCACTTCTGAGGTGTAATCTTCCTTGCAAGTTCACCGATGAGCTTATAGGGAATTTGATCCATTTTCTTGAATCGGACACACCCTTTCCCCATATCCAATTTTTGCTTTGAATGATTCGGGTATTCACGTACGAACCACTCATTGATTTCAGGATTGCCGTAAATGCCCATGTGATAGAGAGCAATATAGTTCTTTTGCGACATTATATTAATAAAGTATAATGGCGTAGTGGGGTCGCAGTGATAACCGGCAGGATACAGAGAAAACGGTACGCAAAAACCAAGTCCGTAAGGACCCTGTGTTTCCTCAAATCCTTCAGGAAGATTGTCAATGAGGGTTTGCCTGAGTTTTATCATCGGTTCTTTTCTGTCTTCGGGAAGTAAGTCAATGTATTCTTCGAATGTAGATGCTTTGATTTGCATGGCTGTATCCTTATGGGGGTATTGCTAGTTCTTAGAGACTATTGGAATTAAGTTACTTTATTTATTAACAACAGGTTTTGCCAAACTTTCTGAAAGTTTCTTATCAATATATGCTCTTAGTTCTTCAAAAGTCATATTTTGAGTTTCAGCACTTATTTTATCTCTAATTTCACGCATCATTAATACAGCGTCAAATGTTTTTTCTTTTTTAGTTGTTTTCATAATTTACCAAGTCTTTTGGACTTCTAATTTCAATCATTGAATAACCATGACGTAAATTAACCGAATTATATCCTCTAATACGATCAAGATTGACAATATGTTTAAAATTCCAACTTGCTAATACATCAACTTTATTTATTGTTGCTAAAGCGATATGTCTGCAATCTTCAATACTGGTTTTCCCGACAACTCTTTCACTAATATACATTTCAGCAAGAGAAACCGATTCTTGAGTTAATTGTACTCTTTCAAATTTATCAGTAGTGAATTTATTTAAAAGGTCTCGAACATGAAACGGAGCATTAATTAGTTCAAGTTCCAGTAGATCGGAAACTACAAAAACCACTTCGTTGTTTTCAAGTCTTTGAAATAACTTTTGAGTAGCTTCTTTGAATTCTTCGTCATAATAACCACCTACTACTGAAGTATCAATATAAATTCTCTGTTTCATTAAGAACTTTGAAAAAGTAATTGTCAATTTGAGACTGTCTTTATTACTTACACGTTTATTAAACAAAACTACCTAAATCTGCTGATAGTGCCAAAAGGAAAATTTGATAATAACTCGTAGGACGAAATTGATTCCATAATCCTGAAAGGATGAAATTATTATAGAAAAATGGTAGGGCAAATGGATAAATCCCGAAGGGATGACACAATTCTATACAAAAGAAGTTTGCAGCAAAAAATAATGTCATCCTTTCAGGATTCTAAAATATTTTTCACCTATTTATCTATAATAATTTCATCCCTTTGGGATTAGGTAAATTTATCATGGAGCTGACATTAACGACAAAAGCCGACCCTGATAAGGTCGGCTTTTGAATGAATAAAAAGCTAACGTTTACTTCACGAACAGCATCTCACGGTAGCTCGGCATCGGGAAATGCTTATCGGCAATAATACGTTCGATTGCGTCGGCATTTTGGCGTACCGTATTCATCGCAGGAACAACATTATCCCGTACATGGAATGCTTTAGAGTGAATACTGTCTCCGCCAAGTTCATTATTTACTTTGCGAAGGTGAGCTAGTGAATGTGTAAGCGCATTGGTTAGCTCTACCATTTCTTTGAGTATATCTTCGACTCCGACCGGAAGAAGCCCCAATCCCTTTGTTTCTTCAATGCTACCGGCAAGTTCGCGTATATAGGTAATTGATGCCGGAAGAATCATTGTTTGTGCAATCCATTCTGTTGTTTCACCTTCGATATTAACCGTTTTGAAATACTGGTCAAGCGCAATTTCATGACGCGCTTCCAGTTCGCGGTGAGTTAGAACACTGTACTTTTCAAAAAGTGATTTATTCTTTTCGACTGTAATAAACTCAATTGCCTCAAGCGAAGTTCGTGCATTAAGAAGTCCCCGCTTCTCAGCTTCAAGATGCCATTCCTGCCCATAACCGTCTCCGTTGAATACAATGCGTTTATGTTGCTTGATTGTTTGTACAATGGTTTCTGCAAGAGCATTTTCGAATGCAACCGAATCGCTGCCGTTTGCGTTTAGCTTTCCTTCTATTTCTGTCGTTATTTCGTCAATTGCCTGCGCGATGATAGTATTGAGAATTGTTGCGGCAAACGAAACCGACTGGCTGCTGCCGACAGCGCGAAATTCAAATTTATTACCTGTGAATGCAAATGGCGAAGTACGGTTACGGTCGCCTGCGTGCCGAGGGATATGAGGGAGAATCGGTGTACCAAGACCTAGTAATCCGCCTGATTTGCTTTCGTTCAAGTTCCCATGCTCCAATTGGTCGAACACATCGGATAATTGCTCACCGAGAAATATAGAAATAATTGCAGGAGGTGCTTCGTTTGCCCCAAGACGATGATCATTGGCAGCAGTGGCAACACTTGCGCGGAGTAAGTCTTGGTGTGTATCCACTGCCTTGATAACAGCAGCACAGAAGAACAGGAACATCATGTTATCATGGGGAGTATCTCCGGGTTCGAGAAGATTGATACCGCTATCGGTTGCACATGACCAATTAACGTGCTTCCCGCTACCATTCACTCCGGCAAACGGCTTTTCGTGGAGGAGGCATACGAGTCCGTATCTACGGGCAGTATTTTTGAATACTTGCATGAGGATTTGCTGATGGTCGGCGGCAAGATTGCAATGTTCGAATATCGGAGCAATTTCAAACTGCCCCGGAGCAACTTCATTATGACGGGTTTTCACAGGCACACCGAGCTTGTATAATTGCTGTTCAGCATCGGTCATGAAGCTGAGAATTCTATCGGGGATTGAACCGAAATAATGGTCTTCAAGTTCTTGCCCGCGCGGTGGTCTTGCCCCGAACAACGTGCGACCACACATCATAAGGTCGGGACGGCGAAAGAAAAACTCTTCGTCAATAAGGAAATATTCTTGTTCAACACCGATAGTTGAATAAACTTTATGGAAATTCGATACACCAAAAAGAGCGAGCGCACGGCTTGCCTGCTCATTGAGTGCTTCCATCGAACGCAGCAGAGGGGTTTTATTATCCAGTGCCTCGCCTGTCCATGATGCAAATGCAGTCGGAATACAGAGTGTAGCACCGTTGGAATGGCGGATAATAAACGCCGGTGAGGTAGGGTCCCAAGCAGTATAGCCCCTTGCTTCAAATGTGGAACGAAGTCCACCGCTAGGCAATGATGAAGCATCCGGTTCACTCTGAATCAAATCTTTACCCGAAAATTCGGCAACTGCTCCACCACCGGAATTAGGTGTAACGAAACTATCATGTTTTTCGGCAGTGCTTCCGGTAAGTGGCTGGAACCAGTGTGTATAATGGGTTGCACCTTTTTCGGTTGCCCATTCTTTCATTGCAAGAGCTACGATGTCGGCAATAGCAGAATCAAGTTTTTGTCCCTTTTCGATTGTTGCAAGCAATGATTTCCATACGGGTTTGGAAAGGCGTTGACGCATTGCATCAAGTCCGAACACATCGGTTGCAAAGATTGCATTGATGTCGGTGGATATAGTTGTCGAAGCATTTGTCACTCGCCAGTTCTTGGCGGCTGCGATTACGTCTAACTCATTCATTGTCATTGAATATCCTTGATTAATGTATTAAAAACAACTGAAGTAATTAATTCGATTTTATGATTTATCTTTTTTAACAGGTGATATTTCGGTTGCATCCCCGTTTTGATTGGGTGCAACATTGAGCGCAAAGGTTTCAATATGCGTAGAAAGCACTAAATTTGTAATAGTTCGTTGTACACCTTTGATTTGTTGAAGTGCTGAAAGTAGTTTTTCGAGTGAACGTGTATTCTTGGTGCGGATTTTAAGCAGATGGGAAGCATTGCCGGTCGTGGCGTGACATTCGAGTACTTCAGGCAGTTTCCTGCAGTGATGTATAAAAGAATCATAGTACAAACTGGACTCTATATCCACAAAGATAAAAGCAGTAATGTCGAATCCGAACGGCTCCGGATTGAGCTTGGCGTGATACCCCTGGATGATTCCCTGTTCTTCGAGTTTACGCACGTGGTCGGAAACAGCCGGTACGGATAGTCCGACACTTTCGGCTACACTGCTGAACGCTACGCGGGCATTGGCTTGGAGAATATCGCAAATTTGTTTGTCTGTATCTTTCAATTCAGTAGTATATGATGCCATTTTTTGAGTTTTGCAGTAATTTGAAACAATTTTCTGAGCACAAAACTAATAATTTTAAGATTTACAGGCAAATATATTTACTTTTTAATATGTTTTTTCTTAAAAAGGACATAATTTAAGATATTGACTCAAATTGTACTTTATGATTAAAAAATTCTTCAAATGGTTTTTTAGGATTCTTATCGGGCTAATTATTGGCTCGGTTTTGCTTGTTGCTCTCTATATTGTCGTAGACCCGCCCTATACCCCGCTCATGTTTATCCGTATGATAGAGGGGCGATTTGCAGGAAAAAGTGTGGGGATTACCAAAGAATGGAAGGATTACGACCAAATTTCCCCGAATGTTTTCAGAGCATTGCTTGCCGGTGAAGATGGAAAATTCATGTCGCACGACGGGTTTGACTGGAAGGCAATTGACCGCGCCAAGAAAATCAATGAGCGGAGAAAAGGCAAACGGCTCATGGGTGCAAGCACTATATCCATGCAAACCTCCAAGAATGTTTTTCTATGGCACGGACGGAATTATGTCCGTAAGGGACTCGAAGCATATTTTACGGTGCTCATTGAGGCGATGTGGGGCAAAAAGCGTATTCTGGAGATTTATGCTAATTCGATAGAGTGGGGCGATGGAATCTACGGTGTGGAAGCTGCTTCGCAAGCATATTTCGGTAAGTCGTGTGCGAAATTATCCAATCGTGAGGCGGCACTGCTTGCGGCAATTGTCCCTAACCCACGCAGATGGTCGGCAGCCAAACCGTCATCCTATATTCAGAAGCGTGCCTCGATGATTCAGGCACGTTTAGGGGGAATGGCTATACCTAAGCAATAGCCCGATACAAAAAGACCTTGAAGATTTCCTTAAACCTACAAGGTCTTAAAATGCTTTATCCGGATTTTTTCATAAATTAATAGACTTGTCGGTTATACGACCAATGTTGTTTACTATTCGCTCTAGTATTCTTCCCTATTCTCCTGCTCGTCAGTAGGGCTTTCCGGCGTGCCGAGTTGTTCCAATTTAGCCATCATACCGACGCCTTCCTTACGCTCTACCAGATTGAAATATTGGAGTGCATGGGCAGAGGTCATGATGGAATTAAGCAGCAAACTCCCGCCGACAGCTATAACACCGGCGATCGTAAAAGCAATCTGAAAACCTGTGCCGAAGTTACTGAATAATGCTGTTCCGTCTTGCATTTGTCCTGATTGCGGGATAACGGTGATAATCGCAATAAAGTACATTATATAAAATGGAATCGTAAAAATCATTCCGACAACTCCTTGAATCAACCCAACTATGATATAATATCCTACAGTTGCCCAAAAATTATTTTTAATAAGAAAGAAGCAGCGTTTTATTCCTGCGAACACCCCGATGTTTTCACTCATACGCATCATCGGAAATAAAGAAAGTACTATTGTAATATATATGCTGAGTGGTAAACCCACAAAGAACATCAAAAGATAGAAAATAACAACCAACTCCATTCCACCAAGTCCTGCTCCACCAAGCACTCCAATTATAATCGCAAAGGGAAGAAGCATTACAAGCCCGACACTATTAATTGCAATGAAGTTCGCGACATGTCTCCAGAAATGAGAAGTAATTTTTGACCAGAGCAGTGAAACAGTGAATTGCTCTCCAATACCATCCACCGAGAGTTGAATATACTCGCAAGTAATAGCAAGAACAGATGCTCCGGTCAGGAAATAAACTATCCACAGAATAAAACCTTTCATAACAACTTCGGAAATTTTCACTAAGAAGTCTGGAGAGCCAAATGAAGTTTGCTGTAAGACGGAAAAAATTTCCGAAATTAAAAACCCACCTCCTACACCCATAATAAGAATCAACGGACCTGCAATAAATATGAGCGACTGTAAAAGGTTTTTCCAGTTACGGCGCAGAAATTCAAATAGAGCAGAAAATGATTCGCCAAAATCACGTGAACGACGAAATTCAAACGGTTGTGAAGTTGCCATTAGCTATCTTCCTTTCGAGATAAATTGGATAAAACACAAAATAACCGAGAATAAATGCAAATGAAACCATAATAATCCCCACACTCTGAAAAATCGGCATATCGGTATAGCGAGTAACGAACGACTCAAGAAAACCTGCAATGATGAAAATTGGGACAAGTCCAACAGCTATTTTCAGCCCCTGCTTTGCCCCCCTGACAAAACTCTGCGCCCGTGAATATGTACCGGGAAATAAAATTGAATTACCTACGGTCAGACCAGCACAACCGGCTATTATCACTGCAGATATTTCGAGTGTTCCATGAATCCATATCACCAAAAATGATTGCCAGAATAATCCTTCTTTTACGAAAAAATATTGAAAAGACCCAATCATCACTCCATTATAAAAAAGCATTGCAACAGTTCCGAATGAAAATAAGAACCCTCCCACAAACTCTGTAAATGAAACCCGTACATTATTAAAAGTAATTGCAAAGAACATATTAAGTTCGTTTTGCTTTTTATATACAGCGAGCGGGTCTCCATTTTTGATATTTTCAATGGTCATATTTACATACCCGTCACCCAAGATAAGCCGAACAAATGTATCATCGTTGGCAGCCGATATTGCACCTATTCCAACTGAAAGCAGAAAGATACAAAATGACAACAGTAATAACCGGTGCGACTGCCGAAACAGCAACGGTAATTCATATTGCCAGAATGATAGTATCCGCGACCGTTTCTCTTTTTTATTGCGGTAGATTTGCTGATGAGTTGACGCTGCGATAGTATTGAGATATTTCGTAGTTTTGCTGTCGGGATAGAATGTCCGTGAAAAAGAAAGGTCATCGGTTATTTTCACGAACAAGTCGGCAAGATGATCGGGATTGGTGCCGTTTTTTTGGGTTAGCAATGTTTCAAAGAGTGCCCATTTTTCCTTGTTTTGTTTTACAAAGGCAGCTTCTCGCATAATAATTTGGTGTAGGTTTAAAAATACTCATTCACTAACGGCAAAAATAGAGAGAATTTATGGAATATGTACGTATAGATACCACACAAAACGTAGCAATTGATTATGAAGTGGCAAACTTAGGCGAGCGGATAATTGCTTCCATTATAGATTATTTTATTTTGGCGGCGTATTTCTTTGCAATGTTTATCGGGTTATTGAATTTCAACGATATGGTTCCATATCAGGAAAGTCTTATTTATATCTTGCTTATACCTGCATTTTTTTATGATTTGCTCTGCGAGGTTACTCTGGACGGTCAGAGCTTCGGAAAAAAGTTAATGAAAATCAAAGTAGTACGTTTAGATGGTGCGCAGCCGACGTTCGGGAACTACCTTCTCCGGTGGCTGTTGCGTATTATCGAAGGCGGGCTGTTCTGTTACGGTGCAATCGCTATGGTCACAATTCTTATCAACGGCAAAGGGCAGCGTCTCGGTGATATGGCAGCAGGAACTACAGTGATAAAAGTAAAACCGAGAGTTACCCTCGGAGAAGCAACCGCCATACAAGTGCAGGAAGAATACCTGCCCGTTTATCCCGAAGCAGCTGACCTGACCGACCGTGATGTCCGGCTAATCAAAGATATTTTGCGTACAAGCGTCCGTGATAAAAATCAGGAAATGCTGCTTGCACTTTCGACAAAAGTACAGGATTTGCTTGGCGTAGAAACTGTAACCGACCCCGAGGCATTTCTCCGAACAGTATTGAAGGATTTTACGTTTTATACGCAAGGGACGTGAGGACTGCCCGGACACGCTCATCTATTTTTAAATGAAAACAATAAGAAACATGACTCAATTAGACCGTTCAATCTCCCCGATTTCACATGATTTCCCTACATTCACATTCCCTAATTTTACCGGACAATCCCTTGCAAACGGAATAAAAGTATATGTAGTCGAGGACACATCGCAGCCGCTTGTAAGCATTGCACTGACATTAAAGAGCGGCTCTACATTCGAGCCGATAGACGGGCTCGCACGATTTACAGCCCGTATGTTCACTCGCGGAACAGCTACCCGAACAGCATCACAAATTGCTGATGAAATTGATTCTCTCGGCGGTTCTATTTCTTCATCGGCAGGATGGGACGCAACCGAAACAAGTATTATCTGTCTTTCAGAGTTTATTGATACCGCTACGTCGGTACTAGCGGATTGCTTCCGCAACCCGGCATTCGATGACATAGAAATAGACCGACTGCGCAAACAGTCACAAGCACAGGTACAGCAGCTTGCAGCCGACCCTAATTATCTTGCGGCAAACGCGTTTTATCGTGAAGTATTTTCGGGGCATCCCTATTCTCACCGTCGGCACGGTTCTTTGGAGTCGTTTAATCAAATTACCCGCGAAGATTGCAGAAAGTGGTACGAACATTTACTAAATCAAGAATGTTTTATTATCGTTGCCGGCAATATGTCCACACCGGATGCAATTACATTACTAGAAAAATATTTTGGTGATTTAAACTACACTCCGCAGTCACCTAAAATCACTCCGCCTGTTCCGAATACTGTACACCAAGTAACAGCTATTGACAAACCCGAGTCACTCCAAACGACCCTCTATATCGGCTACAATACTATCAACGCCAAACACCCCGATTATCCTGCCCTTACACTTGCCAATAGTATTTACGGTGGGATGTTCTCCTCTCGAATCAACAATCTTCTCCGTGAGAAGCATGGCTTCACGTATGGGGTACGCAGCATGGTAGATGACCGCAAATTCAGTTCTTCATTCATTGTCAGCACAAGTGTAGGAGCGGAGGCAACCACCCAATCTGTGCAGATTATACTCGAAGAACTTGAACGAATGAAATCGGAACCGGTTTCCATCGAAGAATTTCAAACAGCGAAGCAGTATCTTCTCGGCTCGTTTGTACGTGATATGGAAACGCCTCACGATGTATCGAGTCTGCTGCAAACTATCGAACTGTATGATTTTCCTAAAAACTATTATACCGACTATTTCAATACTATTGTTGAGCTTAGCTATGAGGAGCTTTTCAGGGTTCAAAAGCAATATTTCCAGACGACTGACATTGTCATTGCGGCAGCAGGAATTATTGAGGATTTGAAAATTCAGCTTGCAGAATTTGGTGAGGTGAAGGTTACGGTTCTGGATGGTGAGTAAAAAATACGGTTGGAATTTCATATAGTCTTGTAGTCGGCTCATCCTATATCACAGTAGAGACGCACAGCGTACGTCTCTACTGATTCAACAGACTCTAACAAAACTTCAAAAGACGTCGTCACTTCCCTGCTATTCGAATAATATCTTCGTAGATCCCTTCATGACTCGGACGTTTCGAGTTCGTCTCAACAATTCTGCCTGTTTTATCAATAATCATAAATGTCGGAGCTCCACCTATTTGATAGCTACGTGGAACTTCACCGTTTAATTGGGATGCTGAATATAAATGAACCCCTCCTACTCCCGTTTCTTGAACATATTTTATCCAGTTTGCCGATGGCTTCTCTGGTTGTTCCATCCATATTGATACAAACTGTACATTTGGATTACCCTTGAATTTCTTTTGAAGTTCCAATATTGCGGGAATTTCCTTCCTACACCACATACACCAGCTTCCGGTAAATTCCATATATACAGTTTTTCCCTTAAAATCAGACAATGAAATATTTTGACTATTGATATCCTGTAATGTAAAATTTGGTGCTATTTGACCGGAGCAAGTAGCAATAGTATTATTTAACATTGCAGTATAAAGTTCAAGGTAGCGTTTATCCGTAACAAATTGCTTAAAATCGTTTAGTTGTTTTTGTGCAACTGAAATTGCAATCGAATCTTTATAAAATTGAAACAAAAAGTAAAGAGAATAGAACATTCCATAATCTCTTGCCCTACCCTTAAAATGGGCTTTGCAAAAATCAAAGCGGAGCGTTAATCGCTCTTCCATAGTAAGGTCTTTGGTTTTCTTTATTTCTGCACTCCAACGATGGTAGGGAAATCCGAGATAACTCGTTATTAAGTTTGCATAAGCACCTGTCAGTTCATGATCCCCTGTATCAAATTGAATCTTTTCAACAAAATCAGTAGTTCGCTTATCTTGAATAAACGCACTATCTTTATCATCAGTGTAGTAGTGGTTAAGCAAATAAAGTTTATCATTACTTGCTTGATAACGAACAATATCATCAAGCTCACGTTTTAATGCAGGATATGACAGTAACAAATACGAATTCATTATCAAAAGTGCAGATTGTACTTGAGTACGATTGTCAACTATTGCATAACATTTCTGCCAATTTTTTTCAAGAAAACTCTCCATATACTCCTTGTTGTCAAATGAGGAGTATTTTTTAATAAAGTCGTAATGAAACTTTGTTGCACCCCCATTATCATACAGTATTTCTGCAAGTTCATCATTACTTTTTAGATTGATAACAAGACTGTCACCGGGTTTACAAAAAATAGAAACATACACCTCATTCACACCTGCTCTCAATGTGTATTTGGAGTCAGGATAACATTGAGTATTCATAATGAAATGACCCGCTGAATCTATAGATGTAGAATCTACATAAATGTCATGATCTCCTCGAAGATTTCGCGGGTTGAGAATCAAATATAGTTTTTGATTCTTATAGGGCAGTTCGCCGCAAATAACAGTACTGTTATTAATAATGGTCTTTTCAGCGGTGCAGTGAATAAAAACTATTGGTATAAACAGGAAAAATAAAAGTGCTGTTTTTTTCATAAGGGTGGTATATAGTATTGAAACAATATTACAGATAGATGTAAAAATTTCCTGATGACTATTTAACAGCAAAACTACTTAATTTATTTCAAAAAAATATCCGGATTTAGTAATAACTACTGTTCCTCTCGCTATTTTTGTAGATAGTTATATTGAACATCTATTTATGAGCGTCCAGCATCATGCCCTCCTATACCCGCGAACAGCTTCTAGCCCAAGCATCTGACCGTCACTTAGCCGTAACAGCAAGTGCGGGTTCGGGCAAGACCTCTGTACTAGTCCAACGGTATGTTCATTTGTTGTTAAATGGCACTGACAGCCGCTCAATTGTTGCCATCACTTTCACCCGCAAAGCGGCAGCAGAAATGACCGCCAGAGTTGCCAAAGCTGTAGAAAAACTTCTTACCGAAGCAACAGAGCCATCCGAAATGAAAAAACTGCGGACAATCCGCGAACGACTGACCGGAGCCAAGATTTCTACAATTCACAGTTTTTGCAGTCAGCTTCTGAGGGATTTTCCTATCGAAGCGGGTGTTGTCCCCAATTTCACCGAACTTACCCAAAGCGAAGAAATCGTGCTTCGTGAAAAAGCCGCACTTGACACAATGGAAGAATGGCTTGACACTGACCACCCAAACCGAGAACAGGCATTCTTAGCATTCCGTACACTCGGGCGCAAGAAAGTACATGAATATCTGAAATCACTGTTAAGCAATTCAGAAGTATTGCGCCTCATGGATGATGTATATTCCCATGATGATGAGTTTCTGCTGGAACACGCAGCAAGTCTTTGCCGTGAAATGGTCACTGTTTCCATCAATGCAATGCGTGAAACGCTTATCGAATTTCTGCCACTGATTGACAGCTCTTCACAAAAGCCAACAGCTCATGCAAAGATGCAAGCGAGTATCAATGAATCAAGGGAAAAACTATATCAGATAGGAATGCAGCTTGAAGGTCATCATTCTTTACAAGAACTAAGCACAATTATCGAAGAGCTTTTAGAAGTAAAATCAGTGTTCTTTACAAAAGCTAATCTGCTGACAGCCACCTACAGAAAAACAATCACCGAAACGGAAACAATACAAATCCAATCAGCAATTCAACACTCAGCAGAGGTAATTAATGAAAAAACCGTCGAGGCATTCAGGTCGGCAGAAATGGACGAGCATCTTATCACACTGGCAAGAATTCTCTTTGGGATGGCTCGCGAAGCATCCGAAGCAGTCGAGGCAGAAAAAGACAGTCGCGGTGCATTGAATTTCGATGATTTGCAATTGAAAGCTCTCTCGCTGTTGGAGAATGAATCTGTACAACAAAAACTTCGTCGCAAAATCCGTTACTTGATGATAGATGAGTTTCAGGATACTAATATTCTCCAATATGAAATTGCAAAACGTCTCGTTTCTGCGTTGGAATTATCAAATAAAGACGTTTCGGGTAACTCTACAAATCTATTTATTGTGGGCGATGCAAAGCAGAGTATCTACGGTTTTCGCGGTGCAGATGTCCGTGTATTTGAGGAAGCACGCAAGGACATTCAATCGGCGAACAAGCAGGACATTGATACCGGGAAAATTCAACAGTATATTTCCACACCCAACGGAAAAATTGAAACATTCAGCAATGAAATGTATGGTGATATCCGGCTTTCGGCAACATTCCGGCTGTTACCTGCCGTAGCCGGTTTTGTCAATAAGGTATGCGGGACTATCATGCCCGCCGAAACAACAGGGTATGACGTCGGGTATGATCCGATAGTATGCGCCCGCCATATTGACCGGCTGAATCCGGCTGACGGCTCAATCACCTTTTTGCTCGCCGTAAAACCATACCAAGAAAAATCTCAAACTGAAGAACCGGACGACGAAACGAATGAAGACGATTCGAGCAGTGAGGCAGAACTTCTGGCAAGGCATATTGCAACTATTATCGGCAGTAAAAAACCATATACAGTTTTTGAGGACAAGATAGAGCGGAAAGCAGAGTTTGGAGACATAGCAGTTCTTGCCCGTTCACGGAGTGGTTTTGAAGCATTGACTTCTGCTTTCAGGAAACTTGAAATTCCGTTTGTGATTCATAGCGGCAAGGGGTTCTTTAATACACAGGAGATTATTGATGTCCACTCGTATTTGAGTTTCCTCCATAATCCTAACGATGATTTATCACTTGCTGCCGTATTGCGCTCACCTTTTTTAGGGTGTACCGATGCTGATCTCTACAAGGTGGTTGCAGCATCACAAGGAAACAAAAGGGCAACTACATTGTGGCAGCGGGTCTGCACGGTATGTGAAAATACTACGGTGGATAGTGATTCTCAGCTCATCCGTGCATACCAACTTCTTAGGGAAATGATACCTCTGGCAGCACGAATGCCAATACCGTCCCTTATTCGTTTGCTTCTAGAGAGGAGCGGCTGGCGTGCTGTAATCAAAACTGACGAACGTGCGAAGCAAATGGAGGCAAACATTGAAAAATTAATTGATTTTGCGCGGGAATTTGAACACAAAGGATTCCGCAATCTCTACGATTTTGTGGAAGAGCTCACAGTTCTGGCAAGTGACATCTCGAATGAAAGTGAAGCAACGGTGCAACACGGTGTCAATGCAGTGAACATCATGACGGTGCATTCTTCAAAAGGGTTGGAATTTCCAATTGTTGTGCTGTATGAGACTAATAAGCGTTCGCCAAATACAAGTGCAATGCTGACTGATAATGATATTGGTATTACTTTCCCTTTGCCCGATGAAGAGCAGGGTACGATTCTTACACCACTTCAATTGATAGCCCGGCATCAAAAAGAAATAGCCGAATCAGCCGAAGCAAAACGGCTCCTCTATGTGGCTCTTACCCGCGCCAAAGACCACTTGATTATTTCAGGACAAGTTAAACGGACTAAATTAGGAGGTGTTACTAAAATTAATGGTTTATTGGAAATGCTCTTTCTGGGGATTGACCGGCTGCCGGAAGATTTGCTATTTAACCATATAGATGAACTTCGTTTGGAATTACCTGTTCTTGTCAAAGATACAGTTGAGCAGCATGAATGTATTATTCCAATTGAATTCATAATCAGCATAGACGAAACCATAGCTGTAAGCAAATCAGAAGAGCAGCAGAAACACCCGCTCCTCTTGGTAGGAACCCTTGAAACCGGCATTGAAGACGAGTATTTTTCTGCTTCCCAAATGATGCTTCACGAAAGTGACCCAGACGGGTATATCCGTACCTATCGTCTAGGGCTGGCTGAGGAAGACGATTCGTCACTGCCGATACTCTCCGACAATGACATTACAGACCATGTTGCCGGTTCGCTTGCAGGAACAATTATTCATGAAGTTTTGAGTAAGCTCCCTTCATGGCTTGGCACTAGCGGAACAATTAGCACCGAAACACTCGAAAAGAATATAACCGATGAACTTATACTGGCAGAACGCCATACCAATAGACAACTAACAGAAAGAATACGCTTCGAAGCCGAAAATACTGCCCGTTCTCCGCTTGTACAGCGATTTGCGTCAGCGTTTCAGTCTGCAAAACAAGAGTACCCCTTGCAAATCCCCGTTGGACAGGACTTTCTGGTAGGGGTGCTGGATGTTTTATTGCAAAACTCAAACGGCAACTGGGAAATATGGGACTGGAAAACGAATAAAATCACTTCAACAAACGGAATGAATGAACTCTTTGAGCATTACCGTCTGCAACTGGAATGCTATATCTATTTCTGCTCGCTGGCATTCCCTCATCAGCAAAATTTTACAGCGCGATTGCTGTTCACTCGTCTCGCTACGCCCTATATACCTGATAACGACTGGACACGCACACTCACTTGTAGTCGTGACGAAGCAAAGCGTTTGGGTGAAACACTTGTGCAGCGAATGAAGGCGATGAAGGAAGGGTATTAAACGTGAAAGATAAAAAGCACCTTAAAAAAAAGCATATTCTTAATTTCTTCGATTATATATGATCCACTTTTAAAAAAATTCATCCGTTTTTTGTAATACAACAAAGTTTTATAAAGGCAATTGCTTCCTAATTGTTTAATTCATGCAATAAATAAATTGGTAAAACCATATTCCGAGGAGAAAGGCCTCCATTGCAAATCCTATCCTATCGCAAATAAATAATTCAATTCACTCCGTATTTTGTATTTTTTTGTAGTTTTGCACTGCAATAGAATATATGATTGTACCATTACAATTCCTGTGATGTTTATTTAGAACAATTGCAGTGTACTTTCCCTGCAAAAGTACCGTTTCTCTTCACACCCCTCGTCCATCAGCTTATGAGCGACAGAAATACATTAATTCTCAGTCAAACGCTTATAAGCGCAGCAGTTATCTCAAAACTCCAGAAGCATTACCCTACCCTTCAGTTTACGAACAAAGATACTAGCGTTTGTTTCCATCTTTCAGAACTTCCCTATCCTGAACGAGACAGCTTTTTGCTTGACATGAGGTTTTTCGAGCAAAACCCGATGCTCCCACTGGAAAACATTTGCTCTCGTTTAGATAATTATCTGCCGAAGAATGAATCGCAAGAGGAATTGTTGAAATATGCACGTCAGCTTGTTGCTCTTCAAGATGAAAGTATAGGTGCCGGCTTGTATATGTTTGGCGAAGCAGGAATTGGCAAAAGTCATGTTGCGATTAGCATCAGCAAGGAGTTTATGTTGCGCGGCTTGCACCCTAATTTTCAAACTGCCGAACACTACAGACTAAAGCAAAACACTGTCCTTGCTCCGGGACAGGTATGGATAATTGACGATATGAATTCGGGTTTCCACTTGTCTTCCAGATTGTTTAAAGAAGTAGTTTTGAATGCTCACGACCGTGGGGGACGGGTATTCGTTACAAGCAATAAAAACTACGATGAATTGATGTATGAAATGTTTGTAGGTGACGGTAAGGCAAATAGAATGCGTTATGAAGATCGTACAAAAGGAATGTTCAAGATACTAAACGTTATGGGCGAAAGTTATCGTCAGGCAAATGCGTGGTATAAGTAATTTGTTCCGTGTAGTTTTCCTATAGGACAGTACAATTCTGATTGAGTTTTTCCTCTCTTTACCCTCTATTCCGCTCGAAATACTACAAGTTCTCCAACCTCATTATAAATAAATACTATGAATAATCTAACTTCAAGAATTTTGGTAGCTATAATTGGGATTCCTGCTCTCATAATCGCAATTTTGCAAGGCGGGGTATTGTTTTTTAGTTTGATTTTGATTATTTCATCAATCGGGTTGTGGGAATTTTATTCAATGGCTGAGAAAAAAGGAGTTTCTCCAAACAAATATTTAGGCATATTTTCGGCTGTAATAATGCATTCCATGTATTACTTTTGGAGTGTACGTTTTTCAGGATCGAAGTATAGTGAATTTATTTCCATAGGTATTATTACTATGCTTGCCGCTTCCTTGCTATTAATTGAGTTGTTCCGCGGCAAATCAAATGCTTTCTTAAATATTTCTGTAACAATTGGCGGAGTAGTATATGTAGCAGTATTCTTCCAATGTCTGCTACAGATTCATACAATACTTTCCTTAACAAGTCCAGAACCGATTCAGGGGGGATACTTTGTTTTGTGTATGTTCATTACAATTTGGCTTTGTGATACCGCAGCATATTTTGTAGGTCGTGCAATCGGCAAACACAAACTATTCGAGAGAGTCAGCCCAAACAAAACCTGGGAAGGTGCAATTGCCGGAGCTATTGCAGCAGCAGGAGGGTTTATTGGCGTGGCAGCATGGCTATTACCTACACTCTCTTTAACACACGCAGCTATTTTTGGTGGAATCATAGGTACTATAGGTCAGGCAGGCGACCTTGCAGAATCCCTTTTGAAACGTGACGCAGGAGTAAAAGACAGCTCAAATATTCTGGCAGGACACGGTGGAATCCTTGACCGGTTTGACAGTATTTTGATGGTTTCACCGGTAATATATTGGTATATCTATACGATTAGTGTATTCGGATTTAAATGGCTCTTATAAATTATTTGCATTCCAAATAATTTTTGTTTATTTTAACATATTATAATTTCATAACACAAAACCTATAGTTTTTTACAAGGAGGAACAGTTAGATATCGTAAGCTGTAAATTGATGGGATAAAGGTCTTTACAAAGAATCCTTGCCTCAGTATACACACCACTTTACTTTTTAGAAGGATTATTCGACCTTTGTGACAGAGACTGACAACAGACGCATTGCGAAAACTACACACAACTCAATTGTTGTATTCTTGTTGTACTAATTTCCGGAGGATGTATGAGCCGATTCTACTTCGTTACTTCATGTTTTGCAGAAAACCCGCCTTAATGCTCCCTTAAAATTCAATTTTGAGTATTAAATTCATTTAGTACCCATTAAAAACCGTATCTGTAAAAAAGCCGAATCTTCTTTAACAGATGCCGAAGAGATCAATCCTGCCTTTAATTTTTTTCGATACAAGTACTGAGACAACATAAAACATAATAATCAAATAAGTATCATTCTGACGGATTCTTAGACTTGAGAAACGTGTAATATATGAACAAACGGAACGGGAAACCGGAGTTCTTTGCAGTTCTCAGAATGATTGAATTTCTTACTGCGTAAATTTATTTTGTCCCTTTACTTACAAGCAATAGAGTTGCCTCTATTTTATATAGGAAGGCGGTATATGCTTCTGTCTTTCATTACTGAAAAAATTATTTATTCAATAAATCGAAAATACGATATGAAAACAATTTTTACTTTGTTTATCGTTTTAATGTTATGTTCAGTTATGAGCATAACAGCACAGGATAACCGGGAAATAACCGGGAAAATTACTTCTAAGCAGGGAACACCTCTTTCCGGAGCAACCGTGCTTGTAAAGGGAACTGCAATTGGAACCTATGTAAAAGCTGACGGTAAGTATAAACTAACAATTCCGGCAAGTGCTACTACACTTATCATTAAACTTCTCGGAATGAAAACGAAAGAAGTTACTATCGGTCAAAGCGATGAAATTAATGCTGTTCTCGAAGAAGATGCAATGAAGCTGAATGAAGTGGTAGTTACTGCTGTCGGTATAGAAAAAGAGAAAAAAGCAGTCGGCTATGCCGTGCAAGAAGTTGGGGGTCATGAACTTACACAGTCACGTGAGGTCAATATAGTCCAATCCCTTTCGGCAAAATCTGCAGGTGTTCAAATAAATAGTTCTGCCGGAGTTGCCGGTGCTTCGAGTAATATCATAATTCGGGGTGCATCTTCTATTACAGGTGATAACTCCCCTCTTTTTGTTATAGACGGTATTCCAATTGATAACTCTCAATTGGCGAGCGGCAATCCGGATAATGGAGTAAATAACCTTCTTTCGGGTGTTGCATTCTCTAACCGTGCCATAGACCTGAATCCTGAAGATGTTGCCTCTGCAACTGTTCTCAAAGGACCGGCGGCTACTGCTCTTTATGGTTTGCGTGCCTCTGGAGGAGCCATTATTATAACGACAAAACGAGGTTCAGCAGCACTAGGCGATAAAATTAATATCAGTTTCAACACTTCTGTTGGCTTTGAACAAGTCAGTCAACTCCCCGGTATGCAAAAAATATATTCTCAGGGTACAGGTGGTCAATATTTATCTCCAAGTACTGCTAACGCTCTTTCATGGGGAGCAAAAATTGATACTTTAAAATGGGATCAAGGAGCAAATCGGTTCGATAAAAATGGAAATGTTGTAGGTGCAAGCAATCCTGCCGGCAAAATCCCTGTAACACCTTACGATAATCTCGATAATTTTTATACAACCGGCACAACATATACGAACTCGCTCAGTATGTCGGGTGGAAGTGAAGCAGGTACATATTATTTTTCATTCTCTAATTTGAAACAATACGGGATTGTCCCTAATAACGATTTTACCCGCTCAACAGTCAAAATAGCCGGAGATGCCAGAATAGCTTCAAATTTGAAAGCATCGGGCTCTATTAGCTATATGAATTCAGGCGGCAGCAGAGTGCAACAAGGTTCTAATACTTCAGGTATTATGCTTGGCTTGCTGCGAACACCACCAACATTTGACAATGCAAATGGTAATGGCACCGGGCAAGATGCAGCAGATGATGAGAGTACATATCAATTTGCAGATAATAGAAGACAACGTAATTATCGCGGCGGCGGAGGTTATGACAATCCTTTCTGGACAGTCAATAAGAATCCGTTCACGGATGATGTTGATAGAGTTCTCGGTAATGTTCAGCTGAATTATGTTGCCTCAGACTGGGCAGAAATAATGTATCGTATAGGGGGTGATTTTTATAGTGACCGTCGTGATGGTTCATTCGCTATCGGCTCTCGAACACTGCCTGCAGGTCAAGTTTCATACGATGAATACTATAACCGCGATATTACTTCCGACCTGATAGTCACCTTCAACAAAAAATTCAATGACGACTGGACAGGTACCCTTCTGCTTGGTAATAATGTATTCTCTACGTCCAGCAACCAATTGTACGTGCAGGGTGACGGTCTGGTAGTACCGGATTTTTATCATATATCCAATACACAAGGTCAGATTTCCCGTGATATTTACGGCTCTAAGCGCACGGCGGCATTCTATGGTGACTTGAGTATTAGATACAAAGATATGTTGTTTTTTGGTGGTACACTTCGTAACGAATGGTCAACAACATTGCCCGATCCACTCAACAACTCATTCATGTATGGTTCAGGAAACGCAAATTTTGTCTTTACCGAATTGATGGATAAAAGTGATGTCTTCTCATTTGGTAAATTACGGCTTTCGTATGCTGTTGTCGGTAAGGATGCCCCAATCTATTCAACTATAACCACCTATAGTCAAGGATTTTACGGTGATGGTTGGACAAACGGGATTTCATTCCCGTACGGAGGTTTAGTAGGATATATGGAAGGTAACACTTTGGGTAGCAGTGCTTTAAAGCCGGAAAAAACAATTGCATTTGAATTTGGTCTTGATCTCCGTTTCTTTGAAAACCGACTTGGTCTTGACATTAGTTATTACAAACAAAATAGTGTTGACCAAATTTTCTCTGTTCCGACTGCAGCAACCTCCGGTTTTAATGCAATACTTAAAAACGCCGGAGAAATGGAAAATAAAGGTATTGAGATTATGCTCACAGCTAATCCTATTAATACAGGCGGTTTCAATTGGGATGCACAAGTTAATTTTGCAAAAAACACAAATACAGTCATATCACTAACGGACGGAGTTGAAAATATTTTCTTAGGAGGATTTGAGGGTGCTTCTGTTCGAGCTGTAGCCGGTCTTCCATACGCTACTATTTTTGGCAAAGGTTTTCTTCGTGATGCTAATGGTAACCTGGTTATCAGCAATGATACAAATGATGCAAATAATGGATTCCCGATGCTAGACCCGAAAGAAAAAGCATTCGGCAGCGCAACACCTGATTGGACGATGGGCTTTCGCAATACTTTTTCTTATGAAGGAATTACACTCTCTGTTCTTTTGGACATCAAAAAGGGCGGTGTTCTTTGGAATGGAACACGTTCTGCGATGTATTATTTCGGTACGTCGGACGGCACGGCAGACAGAGGTGCAAAGAAAGTATATGCCGGCGTTACAGGACATCTTGATGCCGACGGAAATCCCGTGATTGACGGTCAACCTAATACTATGGAGGTAACTCTAGACCAAGCATGGTATTCAGGCGGACGCGGTAATGGATTCATTGGAGACAATACGGAAGATTTTATTGAAGATGCCGGCTGGACTCGTTTGCGTGAAGTAACTCTCAGCTATCGCTTGCCAAAGTCAATTATCGAAAGCACACCTTTTTCGAGTGCTGAAATCTCTATTACCGGTAGAAACTTATGGCTAAGCACCGACTATACGGGTGTAGACCCTGAAACAAGTTTGCTGGGAGCAGATAATGCCCAAGGAATTGATTATTTTAATATGCCCGGTACTAAATCCTATACTTTTGCATTGCGAGTTAATTTCTAAACGGGTTTTTAATTCAATAATTACTTACAAATCAAACTAACATTATGAAAACAAAAATAATTTCAGGACTACTTTGCCTCGCTGTTACAGTTATTCTCGGTTCGTGTGATAAATGGATTGATTCAAGTTTGAATGTTGATCCTAATAATTTATCTACGGCATCCTTGAATGTAATTTTACCAACTGCCGAAGCGGGCTTGGCTTATCAAATGGGTGGTGACATCGGGCGATACGCAGGTGTGTTTACTCAGCAATATACAGGTATCTCACGACAGCACGCCGGATTTTACTCCTATGTATTTACAGAATCTGATGTGAATAATATTTGGGAATTTAATATGTATGCCGGTTGTATGAAGGATATGAACGATGTTATTACGATTGCCAGGAATGCTTCTGCACCGCATTATCAAGGAGTAGGAGAAATATTAATGGCTTTTTCACTCGGTACTATGAGTGATCTTTGGGGAGATATTCCATACTCTGACTGTTTCAAAGGTAACGATAATCTTACTCCTTCCTATCAATCTCAACAGGAGATTTATACTGCCATTCAAGGTTTATTAGATTCCGCTCTTGTGCATTGCGCTGCTGCACAAAGCAATTTTAAACCCGGTGCCGATGATTTAATCTTTGGCGGTGCAATGGGCAAATGGACTATGGTAGCAACCGTGCTCAAAGCTCGATATACACTTCATACAGCAAAACAAGATGCAGGTGCTTACTCAAAAGTGCTTGCCGCGCTTGGCTCCAATAGCATGACAAGTAATGATGATGATGCACAAGTTACATTCGGTTCTGTTGAGACAGAAGCAAATCCTCTTTATCAATTTATGACACAACGTGGTGACATATCAATGGGACCGATAATTATTGGTCTGATGGATACACTAGATCCCCGTTTACCTGCATTCGCAGATCCTGATGCAAACAACAAGTATTCTGCCGAATCGGCACCCGGTGTTTTCTTTGCCTCTATTAGTTCGGCTGTACCGCTTGTAACATACGCAGAAGCAAAGTTTATCGAGGCAGAAGCTGCCTTCCAAACAGGTGATAAAACACGGGCACACGCAGCATTTATCGAAGGGATTTCCGCTTCATGTGCTAAAACCGGAGCAGATTCTGCAACAATCGCAGCATTTCTGGCAATGCCCAAAATTGACCCGGGAGAAGCAACCTTTACACTCCAAAATATCATGGAACAGAAATATATTGCAATGTTCACCCAGTCGGAGATCTGGTCTGACTGGCGCAGAACCGGCTTCCCCACTTTAACGCCTATCACAGGTACTCAAGTTCCTCGCCGCTTCCCATATCCGCAGAGTGAGCGCGATCGCAACAGAGTGCAGCTTGAAAAGGTAAGCGGTGGTGTTACAATCTTTACCCGTGTTTGGTGGGATAAATAGAAATTTCTTAAAGATGTACTGATATAATAACCCGGTTCGGATGGTTTTTTAACTTCCGAACCGGATTATTTTTTTAAACCCAAAAGATGGGGCATTCAAATAAAAGCCGTCGAAACTTCAATAATTTCAACGGCTTTATATTACAATACTATTTGAGGTAACTACTTCAATTTCCAGACACGAACTGAAGAAGATTCCGTTCCGATTAAGTTCTCAGTAGCTGCAAGGTAACGACTATCTGAACTATAATTAAAATGTGAATAAAATGAAACATTATTAGACGGAAGAATTTTTAGGAGTCTTCCATCTGAGACATTATATACTTTCGGCTGCGGATATTCTTTGTTGATGTGCTCTCTAGGTATTAATTGAACTACAAAAGTCTTATCATTTGCAATGCCTATATAGTTATGAGTATATTGTCCATCTATAGATACTGTAAGAAGAGAAGGATTTATTTTTAAACCGGTTTCTGAACTAAAGAAGTTCACTCCTATCTGGTTTACATTTTCTTTAAACCCAAAAATTGTACAGTCAGGTGAGAACCCTTCGACAAATGAATATGTAGTTGTAACATGATTTGGAAATATATAGTCGAAAACTTTACTATCTGAAATAAAATCCCATGTAATTACATGTACTTCTTTCACATTACTTTCAACAAACTGAACACGGTTAGCACCGCTCAGTCCAGCCAATACATAATTACTATTTCCTGCAAACGATAAGTCCTTAATCTTTGAGCCATCGGTTACTGAGAATACCGAAAAACTTTGAACACCCGGCTTAGGTACCTGAGCCGAAATGACAGATGAGCCATCCGGTAGTAGTATTGCTTTATTTTGATAATGCCCCGGTATTCTCTGAATAATCTCTCCTGTCTTTACATTCATTACACACTTTGTATTATCACTCAGTGAAATAAGAAGTTTAGAGGCATCATCGGTAAAATTGTGTAATCCATTAATTCTATTATCAACAAAAGAAGAAATCATAATGCCTGTTTTCACTTCATAAATTTCAACAGCTCCCCCACTTGGATCGGCTGAAAAAATTGCAATTAACGAACCGTCATGTGAAAGTTGAGTATACACAGCAGATCGTTTATCACATTTGATATTAAAAACCTCAGCAGTTGTTCCATTTCCACAGGTTGTAATAGTACCTACAGAATATATTTCACCAGAACTTGCTGAAGGAACAGCAACTGACAATCCAATATCCCCCTTGTATGTTGTAGCTTCTAAGGTCATAGGAACTCCTGGAGGAATATGTATTTTGAAAGCACCTGTTGATGTGAAATAATAGTGATATTTATCGTCATAGACAACGATGACTGTTCCGGCAATCGGTTTGGAACTACAATCAACAATTGTCCCTGTGACATATGTAGGACAATTTGCAAGTTGAATATCAGGTAGTGTATATATTTCTCCTGCGGCAACAGGAGGAACGGACAAATTGGGAGAAGTTAAGTCGGTATTTTCAGAAGGATTAATAGAAATGTCGAAACTAAGATTCATAGGTACAATCCGAGAAAAACATCCATTTGAATCAGTAACTGTCTTTCGCTGTCCAACTGTAATATAAATTCCGGCCACACCATCATTACCATTACACACCACACGCCCTTTAACTGTACCCGTTTCCCTTGGGTCATCACAATTCCAATCGGAAAAATGTGCTACTTCACCAATGTAGTTATCTCCTGTCTTCGTAGCTACTCCTTCTTCTTTCCACATTCCGAGTATCTCATCAAAATACCATAACGGCATTGAAGCAGGAGCATCTTTCTGTATTGATGCAGCGAATGGATAGCTAAGAGTTGCTTTCTTCCCTGTTGCAAGTTTCAGTTCGTTTCCAGCATCATCTTTGATTTGGACTCTGAGAACTCCATACGAAAGTAAATCAGTTTGGCTGCCATCTGTACGAGAGCCGGCCATATCTCCCGAAAAAGAATTGTAGAATGTTTGGGTAGTCGGGTCGAGAAATTTTGCAGCAATGTTTACTTTACCTATATAAGGCGTTCCTGAATTTGACACAAAAGCATTAGAGGGGAGATTGATTGATGCAGCACCCACTGTAATTTTCCCTCCGAAACTTGCACTTACAGTATGTGTAACCATATTACTTTGCATCGTAAGGCGCATTTCGGTAATTCGCCCTGTATTGGGAATCTCTGCACGACTTCCAGTAAAATATCCGTTTTTCTTGCAAAGAATAAAGCAACGAGAGGATGGAACGTTTGCATTCGGAATCATGAATGACCCGAATTTGTCTGTTGTGGTTGAGTTCTTGACCGCTCCATTCTCTGTAACCGAAACAACTACTCCGGGAAGCGGTCTTCCTGCTTCATCATTTACCACACCTGCAATTGTTGTAGTAGTTATTGTTTGCCGATTTTCATCCGCGGTTGTAGGAGTATCGTTCACTTTACATCCTGCAAAAACTAAAACCAGGAAAGGAAATGCTGCAAAAAAGCGTATGTATTTCATAAAATCATCCCGGAAAATAAATGAAAGAATTTAGACATCATAAGCAGAAACAAAAAGAAGTATTGCTTATAAAAATCTAGTTTTGTGGATCTGAATCGTTGTTATTTACAGTAACACCATTTTGATGAAATTGTCGCAATTTTTTATTTAAAGATAATTGATATTTAAACAGAAAATATTTTTTAACTCTATTGTAATTATCCAAAATAAACTTTGCTTGCATATTTTGTGAAGTATATAATAAATGTTGTTATGAATTGCATTTAGGAGATTAGTCAGGATCTGTTCTATAGAACAAAAGGTATTCTTAATCACAATTTATTCAATATGTAACTGGATTTGTTCTCTATAAAAACTGCCCCTCACAGCTTACATTGAAATTATACTTTTTATGAGTGAAAACTACGTTTACATAAATTCTCATAAAAATTTTAATTGAAATTGGATTTCAGCAAAGGTAGTTAGAATTCTAACTTATAATAAAAAGCCGTCGAAACTTCAATAATTTCAACGGCTTAATATTACAATACTATTTGAGGTAACTACTTCAATTTCCAGACACGAACTGAATACTTAGGGTTGAAAGAGTAGTCGGATGGAACGCCAACAAGATATTGACTGTTCGAACTAAAGTTGAATTGAGAATACCTAACATTTTCCGAAGGAACTGCCAGTACTTTCTGCAATACTCCATTCAGAAGGTTATATGTAGTCGGTTGAAGATATGCTTGTCCATCAATTGTAGAGCCCTGAATCACAAAAGTATTATCATTAGCAACTCCTAGATAGCTCGCATCGCCTCTTTTATTTCCCCCCGGTACAGTAAATGGAACAGAATTTAACTTTGCACCGGTTGCAGTATTATAGAAATTGAGAGTGTTAGGGTCTTTTGTGTCTTGAAATCCGGCAATCGTGCCATCGGGAGAAAATCCTGCAGTATTATAATAATACCCTGCATTTGGAATTGAAATGTCACTGACTTTTGTATCTGTACTATAATCCCAGTTAATGATTTGACAGCTGTTATTATTATTGATTAAAAGTTGGACTTGGTTTGTATTTCGTAATCCAATTATCTTTGGGTAATCAGATCCTGTATAAGATAAATCCTTGATTTTTGCACCATCAGCAACAGAGAATAGTGCCAGTTTCACCGGAGCATACCCTGTAATAGTTATAACTCCTGAACCGTCAGGAAGAATTCTTCCATCAAATCCGGTAATTGTTTGAACAATTGCCCCTGTATGTGGATTCACTACAGCCATTGAATTATAGTCAGTTTGAATAAGGAGTTTGGAGCCGTCAGCAGTAAAATCAACTGTCCCTTCTGAGCTGTCGGTCACGAAACTTGATAGTTTTAGCTTGGTCATTACATCATAAACTTCTACAAAACTTGTCGAACCCTGACGGTCACCATTTATTACAACTATCGAACCGTCGGGAGAAAGTTTGGCGTTTCGTGCAAATCCCGACCCGTAACTTATATCATAAAATTCAGCAGTACTACCATTTTCACACGCACTAATGGTACCTATAGAATAACTGTCGCCTGAATTAACAGTAGGTACCGACACCGGCAACCCTAATTTGCCATCATAAGTTGTTGCTTCCACATTCATTGCGAGACCTGAAGGTACACGTATTTTAAAAATACCTGTTGCAGTAAAACGGTAGATATATGCACCATTCACTGTAACAACAATAGTTCCGGCTACAGGTGTTGTGTTGCAGTCTACAATAGTGCCGTTAACAGTAGCCGGACAACTACTTAGATTAATATTATCGAGAGTTCGCACTTCACCTCCGGAAAGCCCGGTTACCTTCATATCAGGAGCACTCATTCCGCTGTTTTCGGTTGCATTGATTGAAATTGTAATATCTAGATTCATCGGTACACGGCAGGTGAAGTTGCCATCCATGTCTGTTACTATTTTTCTCTCGCCTATAGTTACATATACCCCTTCCACACCTTCATTACCATTACAGACAACTCGCCCTTTGACAATTCCTGTTTGAGTGGGTATGTCGCAGTTCCACGAAGAAAAATGTGCTACTTCACCTGTGTAAATGTTACCGGTTTTGACAGCTACCCCTTCTTCCTTCCACATCCCAAGAGTTTCGTCGAAATACCACAATGGCATCGAATCGGGAGCATCTTTTTGCATTGATGTAGCCAATGGGTAGCTAAGGGAAGCCGTTTTCCCTGTTGCAATTTTAAGTTCATTACCGGTTGCATCTTTAATTTCTACACGAAGTACACCATAGGAAAGTAATTCTGTTTGACTACCGTCACTGCGGGTTGCCGTCATATCACCTGAAAAAGAATTGTAGAATGAGGTTTTCGTCGGGTCGAGGAATTTTGCAGCGACATTCACTGTTCCGGTATATGGTACACCCGAATTAGTTACAAAAGCATTGGCAGGAAAACTGACGCTTGCATTTCCAATATTAATTTTTCCGCCGGAACCGGCATTAACGGAATATGCAGCAGCATTACTTTGCATCGTTATACGCATTTCAGTAATACCGCCGGCTTTTGGAACTTCTGCACGGCTTCCGGTAAAGTAACCGTTTTTCTTGCAGAGAATAAAACAACGCGATTCGGGAACACTTGTGTTTTGAATCATAAATGAGCCAAACTTATTAGTGATTGCAGAATGTTTCACAATACCGTTAGCACTAACTGTAACAGTAGCTCCTGCAATGGGTTGCCCGACTTCGTCATTTACTGCACCTGCAATAGTTGTGGTAATCATTGTGCCGTCTATATTCCCTCCGGTATTGGTAGGAGATTCACTTATTCTACATGCTGCTATTATCACGAGCAGCACCGGAAGGATAGAAAAGAAACGAACATATTTCATAAATTCACCCTGAAGATAGTAAAGAAAATTTAATTGACTCTAGCAAAGACAGGAAAAGAGTAGAAGCGTCTCACAGTGAACGTGTATTTATAGAGAAGGAATGTATGAGGCAGGTAAACGGAAAGGGGTAACTTTGCAGCTTTGACTTATTATTATTTTGTAGCCGTTTCTACTTGAATTTCAACTGTTCGGTTATAAAACCGACCTTCGGGTGTGGAGTTTGAAAAATATTGCTCGCTTTTTCTTGGAACAATATTCGCCTTCAATCCCAATGCTCGCGCAGCGGCAGCTGCACGCATTTGTGCAAGACGAACATTATATTCATTGTCGCCTGTTTGGTCTGTAAATCCAACAATTGATACTTTGGAATCAGAGGCAATTCTTTTTTTAACAAACGAAAGAATAGATATATTACGTTTGTCAATAACCGCTTTGTTGAAATCAAACAAGATTAAATTATAACGGTCAATCTTTTTATCGGTACGATTTTCTTCACGTTTTTTTTGAATAGTCACCTGTTCAACCGGTACCTGACCATATAGCATAGTGTCCTGCCCTACGGAATCACGAACACTAAATGAATATTCAATAGTATCGGCAATTTTCTTTGTTCCGATCTCTTTTGTAATTTTCCAATCAATCGAATTTTCAAGAATAGACTTTCCTTCGTATTTCATTGAAACTTTTTGCGACTGAGATGTAGCAACACTCCATTCTGCCAGTCCTGACTCTGCATTCACCGTAGGATGAAATCGAATGATGGGTGGTGTAATGGTACGAAGTGTATCTCCAAGAACAATTGCAGTGATGATTTCCCCTTCATCTGAAGAAATCTCCACACGACGATTTTCATCTCGTCCTGTATGAATAGAGGAGTTTGAGGGTTTAGAGGGTAAATTTCTTTGCTTAATTTTTAAGCGTTTAGGGGCGATTCCCCAAACTTCAATTAAATATTTTTTTATACTTTCAGCACGCATTCTTGAAAGTGCTTTATTGTTTTTTTCGCTTCCTTCATTACTATTACACCCCGTTAGAGTTACTGTAGAGTGTGGAGCGATTCTCATTCTATACCCTACAATATTCAGCAACCCATAATATACCTCCATTGAATTTGCCCCCAAATAATCGAGCAGTGAAAATTTGTTTGTATTTTCCGGAGCTATCCGAGAGTATTTTTCCGGTATTTCTGCTGAGTTCTCATCAAAGAAGACGTATTGCAAGAGAGGATGAAGAGCAGTAGAGGCAAACTCCTCGATTTTAATTCGGCGAAGCGGTTGCTCAATGTCTTCAGAACTAACACCGACAGCAGTAATTGATGCGGAAAGTTGAGTTTTTTTTGTTTCAAGGATAGGGAGATCAATCTTTTTTTCAGCGACAACGGGAACTACCATTTTGGGCTCCTCCGGTGTTACAACAGTCGGTGGAACTTCTGTAATATACTTTGGTGAATATTTGAGTGCAATACCGAAATGCACTCCGCTTGCTTGCCAATCATAGCCACTGATAATCGGCAGTAAGCCATATGAGTATTGAAATTCAGGTACAAGGAAGAGAGTCCCTGATGAATTAACCGGTAAATTATAACTGATTCCAAAAAGCAGATTTGTTGCTAGCGAAGAAGCATTTGGCAGTATTCCCGATGTATCATTCCGAGAGCTTTTTCCGTTGGGAAAAACTCCAATATCAGTCGGCTCGACTATAACTTCTATTTGGGAATAATCCCTCTGTACTACATATCCTGCCCGCATTCCTACCGATAGATTAAAATTACGGAAAAGCTCATACCCAAGCCATGATTCTGCGCCTATTGAAGCTAGCCCTGTAGTAACTCTGTGTTCAAATTCACCCGGAATCCCCCCCGCAAAAAGTTCGGGCTCGCGGGTAGTCAGTTTGGCACTATAATTTTCATATCCGGCTCGCAATGATAAAAACCACTGCCTGCCACTGATTGGCAAATCATATAATACCCCGAACGACAAACCAATTCCGTTTCCACTCTGAAACTTCGGGCAGCAATTCGGCACGCCGGGGAATGCACGAAAATCCGCTGAATGCATATTCAATCCAATATTTCCATATATTCCGTACCGCGATGACAATGTATCGGTTTCAATCGGCAGCCGGGCAAAGAGTATATTCGCTAAAAAGACTCCAAAAATTACAGATAGTACGAATATTATTTTCATTAGTCAATACACTCTTTTGAATTTCCAACGTAAAGTACAACCAAAGCATAAAAAATATTTAATTTTCTAATCTTCATTCAAACACAATTTTTGTATTTTCGTCTTGATTTACTGTTATCAAATATAGAGAAAAACTACAATGGACAAACATATTAAACTGACACCTGTTTTTATCCTCTGTGAAGAAGGCGGCTACACCGCTTACATCAAAGAGATGCGAGGCGTAATAAGCCAAGGAGAAACTATCGAAGAAGCACGCATTAATTTACTGGACGCGCTTGAACTTATGTTGGATATTGAACGCGAAGAATTCGAAAAAACGTTTCTCGGATTTCTGGATGCTTCGGTTGTATTTTCTTCAAAAGAGTTAGAAATTCTTGCATGAAGCAGCGAGAGTTCCTCAAATATTTACTGAAATACAATTGTAAATTATTGCGAGAAGGTAGTTCCCATTCAATTTGAGTAAATCCCGGCAATGGAAACAAGACCTCTGTTCCTCGTCATCCGATACTTAAAAAATTCACCTGTTTGGCAATCTGCAAACAGCTTGAAATACCCCAACCCAATTCATTTTAAGTTTTACCTCGTCAGACTCATTCTGAACGTTTTTACGACATTCGGACACTGTAACATTAGAAAATATATTCCTTCATCAATAGTAGAAAATTCTACCGTTTGCTTATAGATTCCTTCCTCTCTGATTGCATCATCTAGGACCATTACTGTACGCCCCAACATATCCATTAACGATATTTTTACCGAAGTTTTTTCCCGTACACCATATTCAATTTCAGCCGTGCCGTTTGTGGGATTCGGGGTAACACTCAAACTCACACGCACAGTCGGTATAAAGAGCCGTTCTCCTCCTTCGATGCAAATATTCGTAAGGCGGAACACTCCGTTTTGGCGTGTAACTTTCACGGTATCTTTCCCATTAAGCCACTTAAAATCTAGTAACTCAACAATGGTACTGTCCACTTCACCCAAAGTCGCCTCTACAGGTATGAATCCAAGAGTATCCTGCCCTGTTTGGTATTCCCCGCTTAACTCAGTCTCGCAGATTTCCGGAGGGCTACCTCCCACACAAACAAATGCGGGGTCGGTTATATGTACAATAGTACGGTTGAATCTCATTTTTGCACTGAATTTTGTAGCCCCTGATTCAGCAAGTCCTTTTTCCTTGACAAGTACTAAAGCCAGTTTTATTTTGTCACCCGTTTCAGTGCTTACATCCGCTACTTTAATAGAAGTTTGTACAGAATCCGGTACAAATCCTTCAGCTTGAATTATGATGCTGTCTGATGCGTCGCACGGAGTAGTTCCGAATGCGAAGACTTTGGCAGTTTGCACTCCCTCAACAGCAACATACTCTACTGTAAGTATCAACGTATCATTCGGCTGTAAAACAGCCGGAAGCGACGGGACAGTGTCAATTATCGAAAACGGCGGAACAATATTTGAAATCGTTGTAATTGTTAGCGGTGTACTTCCCGTATTTGTATAAAAAACCGACAGAGTTTTATTTTTTCCTACTTGAACTTTCCCAAAATCCACAGTCGGTCCATCTGCTTTGAGAACTACTTGCGTTCGCAAACCTTTTACATAGACAGTTTTGGAAATTCCGCATGGGTTAAAGACAATTATGAGTGAATCCAGAAATACACCGTCTTTTACAGGAGTAATCGTAACATCAAAATCAATCGGAGTCTTGTTTGGAAGCTGTACGCCGTTCGACATGGTTGTAGTAATTGTACTGCCTGTCATTACTGATATTACCTCTGCATCCAATCCGTTAGTACTTGTACTTTCAATCCTTAACTTTACTGTAGCAAAATCTTTAATACACCCGATTATTTCTCCCGCATCAATCGTATCTGCAATTGCAAAACTTGTTCCTTGTTTTTCACCAAAAAAACTCACCGTATCTTTCTTACCGCACGGGCTGTATGCAAATTGCACATTTGGACTGAATACGCCTGAGTTCGTCGGTTCAAAACGAATTTTGATTTGCTGTACCTCATTAGGTTTAATGGTTAATGGCGGTGCCGGTGACAGGATTCTTATTGTTTGACCGACAATACTCGAATCCACTTGAATATCAAGAGCACTTGTATTTTCTATCGTGATAATTGTATCACGAAATGATTCACACCCAACCAAAAGTGGAAATTGTACACTCTTCGGATTTACTATTATATTCTGTGGAACACTTTCACCATTCATTGAAATTTTAATTGTATCATTACATACTCCTGTCGAATACGGGAATCGAATGGTTTGACTGAAATTCCCGTCAATCACCGGCGCATACCGAAGAGTAACCTTGATACTATCTCCAATTTTTACAGACCTGGGAAATGATGCCGGGCTGATGATACTGTAAGGCGTCTGAATATTGGGCTGCTCTATCGTGAGAATATTCGTTCCTGTATTAAAAATTGTAATTACCGTATCATCTGTTCGGTTGCTACACGTAAAGCTTTGCCCGAAATCAACTCCGGCAGGAATACTTTTTACTGCAAGGTCAAGTTTTTCACCCCGAAGGTTAATCGGCAGAATAATCTTGCAAGGAGTACCCTCAAATGTAAGGAAGGTATTGTGTGATCCTTCAGTAAGAGGGGCAAATTTAATCTTTATGTCTATTGTTTGATTAGCAGGGATAGAGATTGGAAATCCATTATTCACACTAAAAGATGCGTCATTGGAAGTTGCACCTGTTAATCGTCCGGGAACGGCATTAGTATTTGTAATGGAAATTGTCTTTTCTGTCGAAGATGTACAACCATCCAATTGCCCAAACTCCAACGATGGCGGGTCGAAAGTGAATTCTGGTTTCACTGCTACTTGAACATATATTGTATCCCGGCTTTTACATCCTTTGGCATCAGTAACGTGATACACATATTTGTTACTGACCGGTGTAGTAAGAATCGGGCTGGAAGTATCAGTCGAACTTAGTCCTACGGATGGTGTCCAAGAAACGGTATAGGGAGGCGTTCCCCCTCTCGCTGTAGCTGACAGTTGAAGACTTTCACCCAGACAAATAACAGTATCTTTCCCTGCAAACGCAATAGGTTTGGGGTTCACAATTACCCGCATGGTGTCAGTATGGATGCAGCCCCTCGTATCGGTAACAGTCAGGACGTAATCCGTTATCGGTTTGGTTGGCTTTAGTGTCGGTAGTAATTCAGTAGGTGAAGAAACGCCTCCGGTCGGAGTCCATAAATAGCTTAAACTGCCTGTACCACCGGATGCTGATGCCAATGGTATTACCGTAGAATCCTCGCAAATCTCAATATCGGGTCCTGCATTTGCAATTGGCAATGGAGCGATATCTACCAAAAGCCGGGCACGAGCCGAACATCCAAACCCATTGGTAACAGTCATGTAAACAGTATCAGTCCCTACGTTAATCCACTGTACCGTAACCGTTTGCCGAGTGTTATCGCCAATGATATTTCCACCACGAGCTTCCCATTTAAACATATCATCCGGCTTAATAGTAGTATAGATACCTGTTAG
This sequence comes from uncultured Chitinophagaceae bacterium, assembly GCA_964527785.1. Lineage (GTDB taxonomy): Bacteria > Bacteroidota > Ignavibacteria > Kapaibacteriales > UBA961 > JADJXV01. The sequence continues at coordinate 25,553 of CAZGNO010000002.1, read as the reverse complement.
CGAATACGATACAGTGCTGCCTACACACTTTGGCGGCTGGGCTGATGATGTAACCGTCGGTCCCGGCTTTACAGTAAGAGTTACTGTATCAGTTCCGTAGCAGCCCGAAACATCTGCTGCAAGCACATTGAATTTGTATAAGGTCGGGGTTGCCCCTGCATTTTTAAGAAATGCTTTTGGGTTTGCTACAGTCGAATCGGAAAGGTTGGTTCGAGTATTCCAATTGTAGGAGATACCGCTAGCAGGCATCACACCTATTTGAACCGTATCGCCCGAACACAGAACTGAGTCGGTACCTGCATTTGCATTCAGACCTGTTGTTGTACAAATTTTAGCAATAGTAACGCTATAAGGCGTTCCTTTCTTGCGAGAGCTTGGTATAGGAAATGTTGCGGCGTTCCCATCATTAAAGGAGTTTATCCCATAAAATACATTTGAACTTCCGTAGGGGAATACGTATCCGCCATAATCTTGACTAATCGAGCCAAAGTGTGAACAGTACAGTGCATCCCCGTTTACTTTATTGAACTCAGCAAAAAACCCATCGGTATTGCCGCCTCCATAACCTTGCTGTATTATATATGCCCATGCAGGCACAGAGGAATTAACCGTAATTGGAAAGTCAATTGAATTTGCAGCCAAGCCGCCCACCCAAAGATTGCCGGATACATCAAATGAAATATTCATTCCGTAGTCCATATTGCCGTACTGCCAATTGCCCACCTGCTCCGTTCCACCGAAAAGACGCGACCACGACGAAGATGTTCTGCTGCCCGTAGTATTATCAAGTGTGAAAACACATACATCGGCGATGCCCTTTACTTCATTTGGTCCTCTGGTTACATCAAACGTACCCTGCAAACCGCTTGTACCAACAATATATAGATTTGTATTATCGGTAATTATATCATTCCCGATTCCACGACCGTGAAATGTAGCCCATAATCGCTGTCCGTTCGGGTCTAATTTCGTAACCGTTATTTTCCTGTCGGGTGAGGCATTCACCGGCTGATACGTTCCGACGGTAGTCGGGAATGAGTTTGTCGTACTTCCTATAGTATAAATATTCCCAGAATTATCAGTAGTAACCGCTGCCTGATAATCTGAACCCACACCGCTTGCAATGTCTCCGCAAAACGTTGCCCACAATGGTTCTCCGGCAGGATTAAACTTTACAAGTACACCGGTATTTCCTCCCAAAGGATTGTTCGGTTGAAAAACCGTACCCAATGTAGGAAAATTTACGGATGCACTTGAGCCGACCACTATCACTCTCCCTAAAAAATCTACGGTAGCCCCGAGTGCCTGGTCACTATCCGAGCCGCCGTAATACGTTGCCCATTCCGGTATTCCGTCCTTAGTGAATATCTTAACGATGAACATATCCGAAGTCCCTCCCCCATAAAGACTTTGTATTGGATTTTGCTTGGGAAAATCTGTACTTGCAGTTGACCCAGTAAAAACAATATTACCATTCGCGTCAAGAGCCAAGCAGTTTGTGAACAGGTTATTTGTAATTATTGGCTCTTTGCCACTGCCTCCGTAATATGTTGCCCATTTACGTATGCCCTCTTTATCAAATTTTGCTATATAGCAATCCCCGTTACCGGCATATACCGGTTGTATTACACCAACTGTTGTAGGGAATGTTGATGTTGGTGCGCTTCCGGTAATGATGACATTTCCATCAGCATCTACCCTCATACCCAGAAGTCCAATATCTGTAACCGTTTCATTTTGAAACACTCCCCAGACTACCATCGGGTCAATAATGAGCGTTTGAGAAGTATCATATTTCGATATTTTGAAACCGTAATTTCCTCCAGTCCTGCAAAATTCAGTAGTTATTTTTTCTACATTTTGAAATGAAACCGGAGCTTCATCACGGAGTGAACCGAACGGTGTCACCGCAGTAATTACCTCTGAATTAAAATCTGTAGTTGCACCTGTATATCGCATCTTAATGTGGCGGACATTTCCACCCGGACGGACTATAAATTCATATTTAAGCCCTTGCTTTGTCGTCTTCCAAATTACATCAATATTAGGATAAATATCTTTTACGATAAGTTTTCCATACGCTGGAACATGGGTAATTCCTTTCGGACAATGCGCCAAATAATAATTAGTATGTTCAGCGCTTTCGTCATCTCCAACAATCTGTGCCTTTGGATTCGCCCCGACAAATTCCATATCCATTCGGTAAAGTGCAGTTACTGCCGTTTCTACATCACCGAGATTGGAGTTTTTTTTAGGTGAATCTACTCCGTTTTGCGTCGCGTTCGTTTCTAATTTTGGAAAAACATAACTTACCCTAGCAGCAGTAAAGTATGCCTGAACGCTTCCGACTGAACCGGAATAAAATTTCACACCGGATTCGGGTTTATTTGCAGAATTAATAATCTGTCCGCGATTTGCGATAAATAGTGAAGTTGGTGTAGAAAATAAGGTGGGGGCTGCTGCTTTTGCTAAAGACAGTTGAAGAATAATGAATACAATTAGAAGCAAAGTGCGCATGGCAGCATTTTAGGGAAATAGAACGAAGTGTGGTTTTTTGGCTAAACAAGCCATTCAGGCATAACTTACGGGAAATTCGGTTTTTGCCCAAATACTTTTTTCTTTTAACAATCAGCAGTACATAACACTCCGTATACTGCCACATAACGGAACATAGTAAAAATTCCAGAAAAATTTATTTGGTAGAATCATGCTTATCCTCCAATAATGACTATTTCTGCAGTCCTTACTTTACTGCTGTTTCAACAAGAATTTCTACAGTTCTATTATAAAAACGTCCTTCGGGTGTAGAATCAGAAAATTGTTGTGCTCCTTTTGAATCTGCTACATTTGCCTTGAGCCCCAATGCTTGAGCAGTTGCATTTGCCCTCATCTGAGCCAAACGGGTATTGTGTTCCGCATCGCCTATCATATCAGTAAAGCCGGTTATTGACACAAGGGCATCTGATGAAATTCGCTTTTTGATGAAGGTAAGGATAGATTGATTGCGCTTATCGAAATCCGCTTTGTCAAAATCGAACAGAATTAAGCTATATCTGTCAATTACTTTATCGGCAAGTTTTCCTTCACGTTTTTTTTGAATTGTTACCTGTTCAATCGGAACTCTTCCACGCTTAGTTACGGTCTGCCCCTCATTATCCTTTGCGTTAAATGTGTATTCTACAGCCCCTGCTATTTTAGAATTGTTTGTTTCCTTGGTAATATTCAAATCAATCGTACTGTTCAGGTCGGAATTCCCCTCGAATTTTGTAGGAAACCCTTCGGGTTGTGTAGCTGAAAGACTCCATTCGGCAAGCCCTGCCTCGGCATTGACATTGGGATGAAAACGAATAACTTGGGTTGACATTCTCCGAATAGTATCATCAATAATGATAGGTGTAATTATTTCGCCGTCATTCGATGAAATCTCGACCCGGCGATTTTCTTCGCTACCTTCTTTGATTGATGAATTCGAGGGTTTGGACGGCAAGTTTCGCGGTTCTACTTTTATACGTTTCGGGCTAATTCCCCATACATCCACCAAATACTTTTTAACATTTTCGGCACGTGATCGTGAAAGGGAAGTATTGTTTAATTCACTGCCCTCATTACTATTACACCCTGTGAGGGTAATTGTAGAACGCGGAGTGACCTTCAAGCGGTAGCCCATCACATTGAGCACCTGATAATACACATCCATCGAGTTCACGCCTATAAAATTTTTCAACGAAAAATTATCTACGTTTTCCGGCTCAATTCTGGAATATTTTGTCGGAATTTCCGATGAATTCTCTTCAAAAAACACATACTGAAGCAACGGATGCAGCGCAGTCGAAGCAAATTCCTCTATTTTTATATTTGTGAGAGGTTGTTCAACACCGTCGGGGGCTACTTCAACAGTTGAAATATCCGCCGACAATAACGGTTTTTTCTTTTCAGGAACGGGAGGAGTAATTTTCTTTTCAACAATTACAGGAATTTCTTTCTGAGGTTCATCAGGAATAATAACTGGACTGCTCAGCGACGGCTTCGGTGAATATTTGAGGGCAATACCAAAGTGTATGCCGCGCGCCTGCCAGTCATAACCGCTTATAATAGGCATTAGACCAAGCGAATACTGAAATTCCGGCGTAAGGAATAGCGTATTGTTTGCATTAATCGGTAGGTCGTAACTTAACCCCGCCAGCAGGTTGAATGTCATCGAACTGTTATTCGGGATTGCCCCCGATGTATCGTTACGCGTACTTTTTCCATTAGAAAAAAGTCCTTTGTTTGCCGGCTGGACAACCACTTCCACCTGAGAATAATCTGCTTGCAGAACGTATCCTGCTCGAATTCCGGCATTTAAGTTCAGATTGCTTAGGATTCCGTAGTTCAGCCACGACTCCACGCCTACTGAACTAAGATTCGTTGTAACGCGGTGTTCAAATGCACCCTGCACTCCGCCCGAAAGGAGTATTGATTCGGTGGTTGTTAATTTTGCACTGTAATCTTCATAACCGGCTCTGAGCGACAAGAATAATTTTGAAGCAACCGGCAAATCATACAAAATCCCAAATGACAAACCGCTTCCGCTTCCATTCTCAAATTTCGGACAGCAGTTCGGTACTCCGGGAAATGTACGAAAATCGGCAGTATGCGCATTAAGTCCAAAATTACCATACCCACCATATCGTGCACGGGATTTTTCTGCCTCCATAGGAGTCTGGGCAGTGAGAGTATGAATTGAAAAACCAAAAATAACACCGAAAAGTAACAGACTGAATTTCATAATTATTCTCCAATTTTATTCCGTTTTTGACCTTACTTTACCACACTCATTCTAATAGTTTCTACAGTATTCGGACATTGCAGCATCAAGAAATATACACCGTCTCCAATATCACTAAGCCCAACCGTTTGTCTGTATAATCCTGCCTTCCGAACTGCATCATCCAATACCATTACTTCGCGTCCTAGTATGTTCATCAGCGTCACTTTTATATGTGTTTCTTCGCGCAGACTATACTCTATCTCTGCAGTGCCGCTCGCAGGATTAGGCATTACATTGATACTGACAATTCCATCCGATTGGTAGAGGCGGATACCGCCTTCCATGCAAAGATTCGTCAACCTGAATTCCCCGCTTTCCCGCTCTACATTCACCACGCCTTTGCCGTTCAGCCACCTGAAATCAAGAAGGTCTATACTTGCACTTTCTACATCGCCAAGAGTTGCCTCTGCCGGAATAATGCCGAGAGTGTCATTCCCCTTTTTATATTCTCCTGTTATATCCACTTCACAGAGTGAAGGGTTCGCGCTATTTGTACAAACAATACTTGGGTCGGTAATATGAAGTATCCGTTGGTTGATTCGCACCTTTGCACTGAATTTTGAAGCACCTGATTCCTCAAGTCCTTGCGATTTGGTCAGAACCAACGCAAGGTTTACTTTTTTGCCTACATCAGCTTGTACATCAGCCATTTTTACCGTCGTTGATGATGAATCCGGAGGTGTACTTCCGCAATCCTTACCGATACCGGACAGTTCAGTCGTATCGCTCAATAGATCTGTTACCCATACAATCCGCCCTGATGACGAACCAATTGCTTGAGGAATAAATCCGACTGTTACATCTATTTTTCCACCGGACGGCAATGCCTGAGGGACAAAGTTCTTAACGGTAAAATCAGACCCCGTTACATCCGCACGTTGCAATTGCAAGGTAACACCGCCATTGTTGAACAGTTGCAGCGCCAGGAGTTTTTCTTTCCCTATACATACGCTGTCAAAGTTAAGAACGGATGTCGTAGAGAATGACGGCTGCGGGTTTACTGTACCTTCACCTTGTAATTGAACGCTGTCCGATGTCGGGCACGGAACAGCCCCGAAAGCGAATATTTTGGAGGTCTGAACACCACTTTCAGCAGTATATTTCACTGTTATAGTCAGTTTCTCTCCCGGCTGCAAAATCGCAGGAAGAGGCGGAACAATTGATTCTACCGTAAATGGAGCAGCCAAATTCGGTACATTCGCTATCGTCAGTGCCGTACTGCCTGTATTGGTAAACAGTACAGGAATACTTCGGTTGGTAGTTGTTTGTATCTTACCGAAATCTACATTTGTTATATCAGCTTTAAATCCGACGGATGTCATGCGTCCTTTCACATAGACAGTTCGGGTAATCCCACATGGATTGAAGACTAGCACCAATGAGTCAACAAAAGAACCGTTTACTGTCGGGGTAATCGTAACATCAAATTCCAGAGGGCTGCCGTTCGGTAGCGACGTTCCGTTTATCAGGGTTGTCGTGATGGTTTTCCCTGCATTGACCGTCGTTACACCGCCGCTTGCACCGCCACTGCTCGTGTTTTCTATCTTTAACTTTATTGTAGAGGAGTTCTTTACACAGCTAATTATTTCTCCGGCATCAAGAGTGTCAGCAAATGCAAAACTTGCGCCTTGTTTATTACCTGATACGTGTAGTGCAATACGCCTGCTGCATGGACTAAGTGCAAGCCGAACAGAATCGTCGGACGCACCTGCTGTAGTCGGCTGGAATGTTATCGTGATATTCTGCTTCGCTCCGGCTTTTACAGTGAACGGCACCGGAGGAAATGTTACTTTAAATACTGTGCCGCCAACACTCGAATCTACGCGAATATCTGCTGCGCTTGTGTTTTCAAGCACTACGATGCTGTCGCGTGAGGTTTCGCAACCCGATAGCGATGGGAATTGTACGTCGGTTGGGCTTATTGTTGCAGTCGGTGATATGCTCACACCGTTCATCGAAATTTTAATCGTATCCCTGCACACACCCGCCGAGAATGGAAACCCAATCGTTTGTGCGTAATTACCATCTGCCGTTGGTGCATAATGAACCTGAATTTTGATACTCTCGCCCACCTTAACAGAATGTGGAAACGATTGATTAACAATACTGTAAGGTAGCTGAATAACAGGTTGTGTAAGGGTCAGAACATCTGTGCCCGTATTCGTTATCGAAATCATCGTATCAGCGGTTCTACCCATACAGCTGATACTTTGACCAAAATTCACTCCTGATGGGCTGCTCTTTACTGCCAAACTCAATTTCTCTCCGCTTACCGTAATCGCAAGTGCTACTCCGCAAGGTGCACCGTTCAGCGTGATTTTGCCTGAACTGGATTTAGCTGCTGCAGGAGAATACTTTAGCTTTAGCCCGACTTTTTGACCGGGAGCTATCGTTACAGGCAAACCTGTACTTACGCTAAATGATGAATCGTCTGATTTGTAATCCGTTAGCTGGACGGGAACTGTCCCTTTATTCTCAATCGAATCAATTTTTTCAAGTGATGAGGTGCAGCCATCCAATTTACCAAAATCCAATGCATTCTGAGCAGCAGTAACCGTCGGCTTTTGCAGAACCGTTACTTTAATCGTATCGAAATTCTTGCACCCTTTGGAATCGGTTACGGTATATACATAATTGGTCGTTATCGTCGGTTTTGCTACGGGGTCGGAGACATTGGCTGCATTCAGTCCGGTTGCCGGTGTCCAACTGATTATATATGGCGGAAGACCTCCGCTTGATGATGCCGATAGCTGTGTGCTTTCTCCTTGACATATTTCTCTGTCTTCTCCTGCAAATGCAATCGGTTTGGGGTTCATCACTATCCTGACCGTGTCGTGACCTATACAGCCGCGTGAATCTGTAACCGACAGGATATAATCTGTAAGCGGCTCTGTAGGAACAACCACAGGATTAGGAATGGTGGGCGAGGATATTCCGATTAACGGTGTCCACGAATAACTGAGTGTTCCTGTCCCGCCTGTTGCACTTCCGCTTAACTGTACGTTCGTACCTTCGCATACCGGAGGCGGGTCAATTCCGGCATTCACTTCAGGAAGGGCAGTCACTTCTACCGGAAGACGTGCATACGCCGAACACCCGATTGAATTCGTTACCCGTAAGTACACAGTATCAATGCCTACCGTTGTCCAGTTTACCTGAACTGCTTGTTTGTTGTCGTCTCCGACTATTACTCCACCTGCAGCTTCCCATTTAAGGATGTCTGTCGCTACGGGTGTGTACATACCCATGAGTGAATATGTGCTTGTATTGCCGAAACATTGTGGGGGCTGGGCTGCCGCTGCACCTAACGCCGGGCTCTGTTTTACATTGATTACAATTGTGTCTCGACCGTAGCAGCCGGAACCGGCATCTGTCTCTAGAAGTTCGTATTTTACCGTGACTAGTCCTGTGCCGGTGTTTGTCGGAAATGCTTTGGGATTCGCTATCGTCGAATCCGAAAGGTAGGTGCGACTGCTCCATGTGTATGTATGTCCGCTGGTTGGTGCTGCGCCTATTTGAATTGTATCGCCTGAACATAACGTAATCGGCGTTGTACCTGCATCCACATTCAAACCATATGATGTGCATATCTTCGTTAGCGATATGCTGTAAGGAGTACTTAATCTTTTGGGTGCCGGAACCGGCAATGAACCTGCGATTGCATCACTTGCCGTATTTATCCCGAAGAATAAAGCCGAGCTCCCATACGGAATTGCATAACCGCCAAGATCATTTCCGGTCGAACCGAAAAATGAAGAGTATTTAGCTGCCCCGTTCGCTTTATTGAAATGTGCAAAAAATCCGTCGGCATTACCACCTTTATACGTTTGTTGAATATCATAAGTCCACGCGGGATATGTACCTGTATTTACCATTGGGAAATCTGATGAATTTGCAGCAAGCCCACCAACCCAAATATCATTATCCGCTCCAAATGCTATACTCTGACCGTAATCAAGCGTACCGTAGTTCGACCCTACATCGGTACCACCGAACAGCCGTGACCAAGAACTCCCGTTACGATGACCGCTGCTGTTTTCCAGTGAGAAAATACATATATCACTCATACCTTTAATAATATATGTTCCAAGAGTTACATCATAAATGGTTGCACCTATAGTCGAGCCGACTACATATAGGTTTGTATTATCGCATATAATGTCATTACCGCTGCCGCAACTGTGAAAAGTAGCCCAACGCCGCTGTCCGTTCGGTGTTAAACTAGCCACTGTTATTTTGAAAAAAGCCGTGTCATTAGTCGGCTGGTGAGTGCCGGCAGTTGTCGGATAACCTTGCCCCCATGCTGCTCCGGTTATATAAATATTACCTGAACCGTCGGATGCGACGGCATTAATAAAGTTGTAATTTATCCCGCTGTTGGTATTATTACCAAAATAGGTAGCCCATTGCAGTGCACCCGAAGAATTAAACTTAACCACTGCTCCTGTTTCATTAGAATTGGCACTTGCTTGTTGGAAAACCGAAGCAGTAGTAGGGAAATTTGTAGATTTAGTCCATCCTACAACGATAACATTCCCTGAACCATCTACTGTTGCGCTTGCGGCTCCATCTACAGCAGAGCCACCATAATAGGTTGCCCACTCGCGGGTCCCCCCCGACGTTAGTTTTACAACAACCATATCTTGTTGCCCGCCGAACGTTGCTTGGGCTGCATTGGCTAGAGGGAAACTGTCGTTGAAGCATGACCCTACTACAATAATGCTATTATTAGCATCAAGAGCAAGGCAATTAGCACTAAATGCACCTTTCATCGGTTCAAGACCGGTACCGCCATAGTATGTACCCCATGAACGTGTTCCTGAATTATCGAATTTGGCAATATAGAAATCTCGTCCTATCACTTCACCCGACTCGGGGTCGGTAAATGTAGTAATTTGTGTTTGAAATGCTCCTGCCGAAGCCGGAAATGTCGTTGTTGAGGGGTGCACTACACCACCGGCAATAATAACATTACCATTTTGGTCAACACGCATTCCCATTAACCCAAAATCTACGGTTGTCCCAATCTGATATTGACCCCATACAATCATAGGGTCAATAACCAGTGGTTGGGTTTTATCATATTTACCTACCAAAAAACCATAGTTAGTTCCTGTTTGATGAAATTCTGTTTGAATTGTATTGCCGTTTTGGAAAGAAACAGGTGATTCGTCGCGGACAGTGCCTAGTGGGGTTGATGCTGTTACAATTCCGGGGGTATGCTCTACATTTGCACCGGTATAGTGTATCGAAATCCGGCGGTAATCACCGCCCGGATGTACTATAAATTCTGATTTGAGACCGTTTTCCGTTGTTTTCCAAACTGCGTCAATATTCGGATACAAGTCCTTTACAATGAGTTTTCCGTATGAAGGGACGTGGGTAATTCCGTCCGGGCAGTGCCCTAAGTAATAATTAGTATACTCACTACTTTCATCCGAGCCGATGATTTGCGCATTAGGATTTGCGCCCACAAATTCAACATCCATTCTATATAGCTCGGTTACCATTGCTTCCATACTGTCGGGTTTGGGAATTTCTTTCGGCAGGTCACCCAAGTATTGTTTGCGTCTCACCTCAATTTTTGGAAATACATAACTTACCCTTGTCGGTGTGAAGTATGTTTGGACACCACCCGGCGAACCTGAATAGAATTTTATCTCGGGCACAGCTTTGCTGTCGGTACTGATAACTTGCCCTCTATTCTGAGTGAATGTAGGCGATGGCGAACGAAATTGCGGTTGGATTGCTTTTGCAGCGGAGAATTGAAAAACCAAGAATAAAACAACATATAAAGGGCGCATCGAATAACTCCGAAAAAAGACAAATAAAGTAGTTTACGGTTTAGCAATCTAAAATTACAAAACTTACCTGAATGATTCGTACTAAAAAATCTCAGCAGTCATTATTTCTCTACACAAGTACTTATGTTAAAAATTCATTACAGAATGTCGCTTTTCTTGCAGCTTTATATTTTTTATCTATGGATTTGAGTGGTGATTTAGCATTTTCTGTTCTCAATTTCACATATTTTTACTCCTTGAACAGATTGACTGTTTTAGATATGAGATGTGTCAAAAACCATAAAAATAATTTCATCAATCATGAAAATTATATTTCACATTCAATTTGCTTGTTTCAAATAGATTTAGCCACTCAATTACTCCGGAAGCAGAGTTCATCGAGTAAATTTACATCAACTTTATTTAAAATAAATTGTTTACAGCGACAAAAAACGCTGACATACATACTCAATTAATGATACTAACAATTAAAAACAGGATGAGCAAATATGACATAATAAATCTTTACAAATTTCAACTAAAACACTTTTCTTTTTTGGGTACCATGATGTAAGGAATACACCAAATTATGACTCTACATATTCGAACAGACATATTGGGCGTAGATTTATCGGCAAGGATTTTTTGCCAAGCATAATTTTTTTCTTTGCTTATCAGTAAAAACCTCCTAACTTTGTAGTAGAACTAACCGCAAGTAGCGACTAAAGCACCCGCATTGCAACGCTTCATAGAATTTCCTTCGTAGAATTTAATCTCTGTAATACCCCGTAGCGTGATTTCTAATACAATGAATTTAGAACGACATAGAATATTTTGGATGCTGACTCTTCTACAACGATACTCCCCTTTAATTAGCAATAATAATCTTTCATTTATCTACTCCTCAAGAGGAATACATGCCTAATGATACCCCATCCGCAGCAGCAACGGCAGTAATTGACATCGCCGAGCTAAAGACCAAGAAAATTGTCGAACTCACCCAAATTGCTAAAAAACTTAATATTGATGATTTTTCCGACCTTCGAAAACAGGACTTGATTTTCCGTATTATCGAAGCTCAAACCCATAAACAAACACGCGAACAGCAATCCGAAGGAACTGTAAGCGAAGGTGTACTCGAAACACTCGGCGACGGTTATGGCTTCTTACGAGCTGCAGATTATAATTATCTCCCCTCTCCCGATGATATTTATGTTTCCCCTTCTCAGATTAAAAAATTCGGTTTGCGTACAGGTGATACCATTCGCGGTCATGTGCGCCCACCAAAGGAAGGTGAACGTTTCTTTGCACTTCTGAGAGTAGAATCTGTAAACTTTGTGTCGCCCGATATAATGCGCGACCGAACGATATTCGATAATCTCACCCCGCTTTACCCTGACAAACGACTCAAACTGGAAACCCTCCCCAACGAAGCATCAACCCGTATTATAGATTTACTTGCGCCCATCGGAAAAGGTCAGCGCGGACTTATCGTATCACCGCCAAAATCAGGTAAAACAGTTCTCTTGCAAAAAATGGCAAATGCGATTGCACGCAACCACCCCGAAGTAAAATTAATTGTTCTTTTGATTGACGAACGCCCGGAGGAAGTGACGGATATGCAACGTTCGGTTCGCGCCGAAGTTCTTGCTTCTACCTTCGACGAGCCGCCTGAAAGACACGTTCAAGTTGCCGATATGGTTCTCGAAAAAGCAAAGCGACTCGTGGAAGCGAAGCAGGATGTCGTTATATTGTTAGATTCGATTACCCGTTTGGCTCGTGCACATAATACAGTTGTACCTCACTCCGGTAAAATTCTATCCGGTGGTGTGGATGCGTATGCACTGCACAAACCAAAGCGTTTCTTCGGAGCAGCAAGGAATATTGAAGAGGGCGGTTCTTTAACAATTATCGCTACTGCACTTGTGGACACAGGCAGCAGAATGGACGAGGTTATTTTCGAGGAATTCAAGGGAACCGGTAATATGGAGCTTGTTCTCGACAGACGGCTCTCTGAGCGCAGAATATTTCCTGCGATTGATGTTATCCGTTCAGGTACACGTCATGAGGAATTACTGTTATCTCCTGAAGAACTTAATCGTATTTGGATTTTGCGTAAGGTTCTCAGTGACCTCACTCCAGTCGAGGCAATGGAGCTTATGCAAGAGCGTTTGCAGGCAACGCGCAGCAATCGTGAATTCTTACAAGCATTGAATAGTTAAATTTCTGGTATTTTTACGATTTTTGTGCTGCCGGCAAACGCAAGAATCCCCCTTAATCCCCCTTTAACAAGGGGGAAAACAAGATTAAGTCAAGACGATAAATCTACGTCATCCCCTTGTTAAAGGGGAACGAGGGGATTAGTATTTGCTACCACAAAAAATTGTCATTATACAATTTCTCTGAAAGTATATCATCGTTTAGTTTTAATTATCATTTGGAGTACATTCTATGAAAATGACCGTTATTGGAGCAGGAAATGTGGGCGCAACCACTGCCGAGCGTATTGCTTATACAGAGCTAGCGCATGAAGTAGTGCTATTGGATATTGCCGAAGGAATTCCTCAAGGTAAAGGTTTGGATATGTTTGAAGCAATGCCCGTAGTCGGTTCGGATACTCGTGTTCGCGGCACAAATAATTATGAAGACACTGCAAATTCAGATTTTGTAATCATTACAGCCGGACTTGCCCGCAAACCGGGTATGAGTCGTGACGACTTACTAGCAGCAAATGCGAAAATCGTCGGTTCGTGCGCTGAACAGGCATTTAAGTATTCGCCCAATGCTTTTTATATCGTCGTTTCAAACCCTTTAGATGTAATGACCTACGTTGTCTTGCAAAAAACAGGTCTTCCGCGTAATAAAGTTCTCGGTATGGCAGGTGTTCTTGATACTGCCCGTTACCGTACATTTATCGCAATGGAACTCAATGTATCGGTAGAGGATATTCAGGCATTCGTACTTGGCGGGCACGGTGACTCGATGGTTCCGCTTCCACGATATACGACTGTAGCCGGTGTTCCTATTTCAGAGCTTATGCCTCAAGACCGCATTGATTCAATAGTTCAACGTGCCCGTGACGGTGGAATTGAAATCGTGAATCACTTGAAAACAGGCAGTGCGTATTATGCACCTTCTGCTTCGGCTGTTCAAATGGTGGAATGCATCGTAAAAGACAAACGTCGCATTCTTCCTTGCGCTGTAAGTTTGAACGGTGAGTATGGTTTGAGTGATGTAGTTGTTGGTGTACCTGTAAAAGTTGGTAAAAACGGTTTGGAAGAGATTTTTGAAATTACATTAACCGCCGATGAACAAGCTGCGCTTGAGCGTTCATCGAATGATGTAAAAGCAACAATTGCTAAACTTGCTTCGATTGATTATTGATAAAAAAACATAGTGAGCATATTGAAAAACTACTGCTCATTGATGCTGGTAAAAGCGGACGAATCATAATGGTTCGTCCGCTTTTTTATGTTTGTTTTCCTGCTTTCTTCGGTCAAATTTTACTATGCTAAAGTTTGCCTGCCACACTTTATAGAAAAAAATCGTATTTTTGTTTCTCGACAACCACGAAATTCTTTGTTTTTCCAGAATTTATGCGCGCAATTATCCCTGTAGCAGGTGTTGGCACTCGCCTACGCCCACACACATATACTCTCCCAAAGGTGCTTTTGAATGTAGCAGGTAAGCCAATTCTAGGTCATATCCTCGATACTCTGCAACGACAAAATATCGAAGAAGCGACCATAGTTGTCGGCTATATGGGTGATCTTGTTGAGGAGTATGTGCGATCCAATTATTCTATGAATGTTGAATTTGTAGAACAGGAAGAACGGCTTGGTTTAGGGCATTCGATATGGATTGCCCGTAAAACATTTGCCGCCGATGAGCCGCTCCTTATTATCCTCGGTGATACTATTTTTGATGTTGATTTATCACTCGCTACCAAATCACAATACAGCACTCTCGGAGTGAAAACCGTTGAAGACCCGCGCAGATTCGGAGTAGTAGAAACAAACAATGATTTCATCGTAAAATTAATTGAAAAACCTGAAAACCCTACTTCTCATCTTGCACTCGTGGGATTGTATTTTATCCAAAATCCCGGACTTCTGACTACTTGTTTGGATGAAATGATGGAAAATAACTTGCGTAATCGCGGAGAGTACCAACTCACTGATGCCCTGCAAATGATGATAGACAGAGGAGAAAGATTCACGACATTTCCTGTTGAAGGTTGGTACGACTGCGGTAAACCAGAAACAATGCTTGATACGAACAGATATTTACTTGATAATCATCCGCTCAATAGAACATTTGCTTGCTCGGTAGTAATTCCCCCTGTATTTATTGCCCCTACGGCTAGGGTTGAACACTCTATTATCGGACCGTATGCTACAGTAGCAGAAGGTGCAACAGTTATTGACAGCGTGATTCGCGATACTATCATAAGCGACGGGGCGACCGTTACTTCATCACTTTTGGAACAGTCAATTATCGGAAACAATGCAGTTGTACGCGGTAAGTTTTCTAAGCTAAATGTTGGAGACTCAAGCGAGATTGACAGAACGTGAAACTTGAAGAAAAAACTAAAATTCATACCTTAAATTTTTTATACTAAAACTATTATTATCAATGGGTAAATATCTCTTTACATCGGAATCAGTTTCCGAAGGACATCCTGACAAAGTGTGCGACCAAGTATCTGATGCAGTTTTAGATGCAGTTCTAGCTGCCGACCCTACAGGTCGCGTAGCGTGTGAGTGTTTTGCAACTACAGGGCTTATCGTAGTGGGCGGTGAAATCACGACCACAACATATATTGATCTTCCAACTCTTGTGCGCAGCGTTATCCGCGACATCGGCTATACAAAAGCTGAATATCGTTTCGATTGTGACTCTTGTGCTGTTGTGAATGTTATCAACCGCCAATCACCCGATATCGCCATGGGTGTAGATACCGGTGGAGCCGGTGACCAGGGAATGATGTTTGGGTATGCCTGTACAGAAACTGAAGAGCTGATGCCCGCAGCTATAGTCTATTCTCACAATCTTGTTCAAAAGCTGGCAGATATTCGTAAAAACCATTCTCATCTTATTTCCTATTTACGACCTGATGCAAAAGCGCAGGTAACCGTAGAATATAATGAGAACGGTGATATTCAACGTGTTGATACAGTGGTTGTTTCCACTCAACATGACGGCGGCGTTTCACAAGAACAAATTCACAACGATGTTCTTGCTCATGTCGTTAAAACAGTAATCCCTGCAAAGTATTTGGACAAGAACACCAAGTATCACATCAATCCTACCGGTAAATTTGAAATCGGCGGACCTCACGGCGATACCGGTCTCACCGGACGTAAAATCATCGTAGATACATACGGCGGAAAAGCTCCTCATGGCGGCGGGGCATTCTCCGGCAAAGACCCGACGAAAGTGGACCGTTCAGCTGCGTATGCTGCACGCCACCTTGCAAAAAATATCGTGGCAGCAGGGCTTGCCAAAGAATGTACTATTCAAGTTTCGTATGCAATAGGTGTTGCACAGCCGGTTTCGATGCGTGTGGATACACATGGCACAGGTGTAGTTGCTGAAGATGCCATTGCAAACTACATACAAAACAATATTGATATGACCCCAGCCGGAATCATTCACCGTTTGAACCTCCGCCGTCCGATTTACCGCGAAACAGCGGCATACGGACACTTCGGTCGCGATCATTTCCCTTGGGAAGAATTGAACTTGGTTGATTCTTTCAAATCCTTACTATCGTAATAGAATTTTTATTTAATTTTTAAAGGGTGTCATCTATGCTTACAGCAACAGAAAACGCTACAAAAAACGGGCATACAGAAGGTAATGGCAAGTTTATGCCACATAATGTTCATCATTTAATCGGAAAATATTGCGTTCGCGATATGTCGCTTGCGGCATGGGGACGCAAGGAAATGCACCTCGCCGAAGCAGAAATGCCCGGCTTGATGGCTATTCGCAAAGAATTCGGTGCATCAAAACCACTCAAAGGCGCACGCATCGCAGGTTGCCTCCACATGACAATCCAAACAGCCGTACTTATCGAAACTCTTATCGAACTCGGTGCGGAAGTCACATGGTCATCATGCAATATCTTCTCAACCCAAGATCATGCTGCTGCTGCTATTGCAGCAAACGGAATCGCTGTGTATGCATGGAAAGGTATGAACGAGCAGGAATTTGACTGGTGTATCGAGCAAACATTGTTCTTCGGCGAAGACCGTCAGCCGCTCAATATGATTTTGGACGACGGCGGCGATTTGACAAATATGGTACTAGACCGTTACCCTGAGCTTGTAGCCGGAATTCGCGGAATCTCCGAAGAAACTACAACCGGTGTTCACCGTCTGTACGACCGTGTAAAAGCAGGGACACTTCCATTGCCGGCAATCAATGTGAACGACTCAGTTACAAAATCGAAATTTGACAACAAATATGGTTGTAAAGAATCGCTTGTGGATGCTATCCGCCGCGCTACCGATGTTATGATGGCTGGTAAAGTGGCTGTTGTGGCGGGTTATGGTGATGTTGGTAAAGGTTCGGCTGCTTCACTTCGCGGAGCCGGTGCGCGTGTAATTGTAACTGAAATTGACCCGATTTGCGCTCTTCAAGCAGCAATGGACGGTTTCGCTGTAAGGAAAATGGACGATGCAATTAAAGAAGCCGATATAGTTGTTACGGCAACAGGTAACTGCAATATTATTCGCGGCGAGCATTTTGAAGCAGCAAAAGACAAAGCGATTATCTGCAATATCGGACACTTCGATAACGAAATTGATATGGCATGGCTTAACGGTAAATATGGCAGTACAAAGGTAGAAGTGAAGCCGCAAGTGGATCTATACACACTTGGCAACAAGGAAATCATCGTTCTTGCCGAAGGTCGTTTGGTGAATCTTGGGTGCGCTACAGGTCACCCTTCGTTTGTGATGTCCAATTCATTTACGAACCAAGTTCTTGCACAGCTTGAACTATGGCAAAATTCCGGTAACTACACTAATGATGTATTTGTACTTCCGAAACATCTTGATGAAAAGGTAGCTCGTTTGCACCTAGCGAAAATCGGTGTGGAACTTGAAGTTCTTTCCGAATCACAAGCCAAGTATATTGGTGTTGCTGTGGAAGGTCCTTACAAACCGGAATATTATCGGTATTAAATTCTGACGGTTTGAATTACGAAAGCCCTGCGAGATTTAATCTTGCAGGGCTTTTTAATTTTTAATAGAATTAGTAGCAGACGATGAGTCGCGTAATTTGCTTATTTTACCTTTAGATTATAACGATTCTTGCTTTTTTATTTCGACTGGAGCATTCAAATCTACTCTACTATTATTGAACAATAATGAAATACACAAACGCCCAAACCCAATTATTCGAGACAATCCTTTTACATGAAAACAACATATACGAAAAACAGAAGGTATGCAAAGTATTTACGTTTATATGGATAGCTGACGGAGAATTGCAGATAACCATTGATAATATACCTCGTGTAATTCCCCAAAAATCAATGTTATGTATTTCACCTAATCAAAATGTTATTATCAATAAATGTGAATATGGGCAATACTTGCTTCAATATAACAGGGAATTCTATTGTATTATTCAGCACGACAAGGAAGTTTCATGTGCAGGATTACTCTTCTTTGGCCCATATCAAAATGTTGTGCTGTCTGTCAATGACCTACTAAGTGACAGACTAAATACTTTAGTACAAATTCTTGAGGAAGAGTTTAAAAACAATGATTCTTTGCAGGGAGAAATGCTGCGAATATTATTAAAACGACTTATCATTACTTGTACCCGTTTAGCAAAAAAACAGCTATTTTTGGAAGACTACAATACATCTGAATTAGACTTGTTTAGGCATTTTAGTATCTTAGTAGAGCAGCACTTTATTAAGGAACATAGTGTTCAGTTTTATGCCGAACAATTGCATAAAGCACCAAAGACCTTATCTAACCAATTTGCTATTCTAAAGTTACAAACTCCAATCGAAATTATCCATCAAAGAATTATATTGGAAGCAAAGCGCCTAATTACATACACACAATTGTCGTTTTCAGAAATTGCGTTTGAGCTCGGTTATGAAGAATTGGCGCATTTTAGTCGTTTCTTTAAAAACCATACCTCCATAAGTCCATCCGAATATCGCAAAAAACTATGATTTCTAAAATAGGGAAGAATTGATAAACTTTTGGGCGATTATGAAAATAGGCGATGGCAACACTTGAAGTATTTTTGTGGAGTATTTTTTAATGTTTAACCCACAATTTCTGAAAAGGACAATTCTATGAGTAAAATGCTGATTTTTGCATCCGTTTTGGTGTTTTTTTTTACAATTGGCTGTGAAAAAGACCAAACAACGACAGTAGTGATGACGGGCAAAGACCCTAATACTGCCCTAAAAGTAACAGTAGATAGGTTTGCGGTCGGCACAGGAATGCTTATGGTGCGTAGTTCTACCAATGGTTTACCTGCAGCTAATGCCCCTGTGAATTTCGATGTGGCTCCTTTTATAACCAAAGGGTTAGGTCCAAATGGTGAAATGGTTGAATACTATAATTTTGATGTACAACCTACAACAGCTATACCAATCTATGTGTTATTTAAAGATGGTGAAAGCACCCCTGTCAGTGGGCAGCTAAATATTATCAATTCTATACCCGGCGATGTAGGATATAGTGATTTTTGGTTGGTAAACAAGGTAACGGTACCCAAAGACTATGTTGCAAATTATATAACAAGCTTAGAAGAGATTCAAAAAGCAGGTTATGATATTATGCCTACGTCAATGATAGTGAATTGCCCCGTTGTTCCCGAAGGATCGATTGCTTCCAAAAGAATAGCCGGAACGAGCAGCTTGGTAAAGGGTTGGTATAAAAACAAGGTTGTAAGTTACTTTAGTTTTGAAGAAAAAGCATTAACAGGCGTTAATGGAATGGTGCCAACATCACCAATCTATGTTACTTTTACAATCAATCCTAACCTTCCTAACGGTGGACCTCCATCAGGATTTGTAAGCGAAGCAGGAACAATGAAGACACATAACGTGCTGGCAAGCGTACCAAGCAGTAGTGATTATTCACCACTATGGTCAGTAAACATATATGATAATGCTAACTTTAATAATGTTTCAAATTTAATGACAGCGCAATCTTCGACAATTTTGGTTATGAACGCTGCTAATGTGAATTGTCCTGTTGTAAAGATTGGATTATAACGGTAGTGTCTGGTGATTATCTTTAGCCGAAGAGATATTAGCGGTTATGCCGAGGGTTTGTATGAATCTGTATATTATAGGTATTAGTATCCTGAGAGCCACAATAATAAAAAGCCCTGCGAGATTTAATTCTTGCAGGGCTTTTGCTTTTTAAAGGAGGAAACGTAATAAAGAAGGATTATCTTGCTTAGCTGTTTATATTAATCAATCTTTTAATTTGGATATTTGACAATAAGCACTTACTTTTACAACTTACTAATCAAAAACTATTATGCGTGAGCAGAGCAGAGCAAGTTTAATAGGAAATGTTGGTACTGACAAACGTTGTGTTCATTCGGATGGTAGCTGTAATTGTATAAAAAACACTAATTCCATTACCATAAACTTAAAAATATGAGAAAAATAATCGCAGGAATCAATATGACACTTGACGGATATTGCGACCATACTGCAATAACTCCGGATGAAGAGATACATGAATATTATGAAAAACAATTAGGTGACGCGGATGCTATTCTCTTTGGCAGAATAACATACGAGCTTATGCAATTTTGGCAAACTCTGGTAGAAAATCCTTCCGGTGAAAAAGCAATGGATGACTTCGCTATGGCTATAGACAAAATCCCAAAAATTGTCTTTTCGCATTCGCTGAAAAATACCGGATGGGGAAGTGCAAAACTTGCGAATAAATCTTTAGAAGAAACAGTTAAAGAATTAAAACAACAGCCGGGCAGAGACATTTTAGTTGGCAGCCGGAGTTTAATTCTACAGCTAATGGAACTTAATTTGATTGATGAATATCAACTGTGCGTGCACCCCGTGGTAGTTGGAAGCGGTTTGCCCTTATTTGAAAATGTAAACACAAGGCATATTTTTAAACTCATAAAGACTAAAACCTTTAGTGATGGTGCAATAACGCTTTACTATGAGCCGGCGAACAATAATAACAGCATTTAAAAAATGAGTATAATCCACATTCTTCAGTTAAGTAAGGTGTTTACCGTCGTGCATAGTAAAGTTATAATTTTAATTGTTTATTCAAGTCATGGCAGTTTCTACAACTACCATTCCGTATAGACGTTTAGAAGAATATCGGTTGTAGCAACCGACATGAAGGAAATATAGCCACATAATTCACGGCAGTAAACACCTGACTCGACCTATCATTTATTATAATTCATGATAAACCTATACTTAAATAGCAATACCAAAAAGCATGAGCAAGCAACTTGGAGTGTCTACTAAACTTGTACAATTTTATTATGAGGCAAAGGGTAACAAATGGTTTCGCTACTTCACAGTTTTTTGCCGTGTAGCTTTGGCTTTGGCATTCATCATATCCGGTATAGTAAAAATTAAAGGTGAACGGTTTGCTGCCGGCTTACCTTCTAATAATCCGATGGGGCATTATTTTGATGCCCTGCTCCAAACCGGATACTATTATACATTTCTTGGAGTTTCTCAGGTAATAATTGCTCTCTTGTTACTCATTCCAAGAACAGCACTTCTTGGTGCACTGATGTATTTTCCCATAATCCTGAATATTTGTATTCTGGCTTATGCCCTCCGATTCGAAGGCACGCGTGTCACAACATTTATGGTAATGGCAAACCTATATTTATTGTGTTGGGATTTTGGCCGTATAAAATATATCCTACCATTCAAACAAGGTAAAGAAGAGGGTTACCTAGCAAGGGGAAAACCGCTCAGCAACAAATTTCCGTTCGTGTTTTTCGGATTTGTTTTTGCGATGCTAGCCGCAGTAATAGTAATAAACGTTTATCTATATGAAATTAGACCTGGAAATTCCCAAGAAGAATGCACAAATGGTTGTTTAGATAGCAAGTATCCGAAAGCTTGTAAAAAATTTTGTGATTGTATTTATAACCAAGGCAGACCGCTTGACAGCTGTTTAGCTGAATACAACAGAGCAAAAGAAAGTGAAAGAAATGATAGTTTGCGAAGACAGCTTGATATTGGAAAATAAAATGACGGTAAATAAAATGCTTTGCCATGGTACCGACCCGTTTCAGAATGGGATGGATATGGGCTGAATTTTGAAAACACTGTGAGAATTGTTCTTGCAGGGTTTTCTGCTATTTAAAGGAGGAACGTAACAAAGAAGGATTATCATACTAACCTATATATATTACTTGAATCTTTTAATTTGGATAACACAGATGTTAAATGTAATTTTGAGCAATAAAATTGCTTCATCAACATTGGTAGTTACAAATGCATGGTACAACATAATAAATTTTCAAATTTACGAGCACATTTTTCAGAAACCGATTATTTCAGTGACGAAGAGTTTGAAAAGTTTATGTCATTCTTGACTGTCAGGCAATTAAAGAAGAAAGAATATTTTACAGTTCAAGGTGAATTATGCCGTTACCTTGCTTTTGTTAATTCCGGTTGCCTCCGTGCTTTCCATACCAATGAAAAAGGCGACGAACTTACAATATATTTTGCATTTCAGAATTGGTGGATTGGAGATAAGACAAGTTTTTATTCCGGAACTCCTGCCAGATTCAGTATTCAGGTTTTAGATGATTGCGAAGTATTCCAAGCAGATAGAACGAGATGGGAGGAGGCGATAGACCAAATCCCTTCATTTGAAAAGTGGTATCGAGTTAAAACACGTAAATCGTATGAAGCCACGCAGCAAAAAATCATTGATACGCAAACTGAGTCGGCTGAAGAAAAGTATGTGAAGCTAGTGAAAAATTCTCCGGAAATTGTTCAGCATATTCCACAGCATTATATAGCGTCCTATTTGGGAATTAAGCCACAGTCATTAAGTCGCATCAGAAAAAATATTTCAAAGCCAAAGTGATTAGTTAACATAGGTGAATGGAAACAGGGTTTCAGTTATCGTAGTTTTGTACCGTAATTAAATTATTACTATTTATCAGGGTACAAACAATGAAAACCACACAATCAATTGCAACTGTAGTAGCAGCCGATCAGGGCAAAAAACTGAATATTTTGGGACATTCGGTTACAGTAAAACTCTCCAAACGTGAAACTGAAGGGCATCATTACGTTTTTGAAGTGGTGACTCCGCCGGGGCATGGGATTCCGACTCATATGCACGACCGCGAAGATGAAATGATTTATGTGATTGATGGGGAATACGGTATTATACTCGGCGATAAGCAGTATGTAGCCAAAACAGGCGATCAAATTTTCTTCCCAAGACATATTCCGCACGCTTTTCAAAACATTGGCAGCAAAGCAGGGACTACATTATGGACGATTGTTCCGGGTGGAAACTTTGAAGAGTTTTTCGAAAAGTTGGATGCCTTGCCTGGGGGTGAACCTGATCTGCAAGTGGTTGCCGGGATATTTGCAGAATACGGAATGAAAGTGCTTGCTCCCTAAAAACCGGAGAGTTTTTTATTTGTACATCATAATACGTTGGTTATTTCTATTAAACTGAATTGCAATTGTCTTTTTTATTCTTTATATGGGTAGCGTTTATGACAAATTCATTATTCAACAAAAGCGATTACGATTCTATCGTAAGTAGAATTAATAAACTCTCCGATGATTCAAAAAATCAATGGGGCAAGATGACGGTAAATCAGATGATCTGTCATGTTACCGACCCGTTTCGGGATGTGATGAATGTTCGGAATACAAAACCGGTAATACCTTCTTTCTTGCGCCCGATTGCTAAAAAGTTTATCATTACGGTCAAGCCGTGGAAGCCCAACACTCCAACCATGAAACTCTACAAGCAGGGTGACGGAGGTAATGGAACGAAGCCGACAAACTTCGAGAACGATAAGAAAGTATTACTCGACTTTCTCTCAAACTTTTCGTCAGTTGATAAAAATTATCAGTTTGGTAATCACGGTGGACTGGGCAAATTGACGAGAGATGAAAACGGCTTTTTGATGTGGAAACATCTCGACCATCATTTGCGGTCGTTTGGAGTGTGAAGGTTTTGGATAAAAGAGTTAATAGCCCTACGAGAATTGTTTTGTAGGGCTTTATATTTTAATTTTGGTCATTATTCTTTAATTCCGACCAAAGTAAACAACAAATAACTTTATATTTACTATGAACATACAAGAACAAATCAAAGAGTATATTGCCAACCAACCTGAATCAAAACGTAGCGATATGCAAGGGCTTCACCGTATCATTCTGGAAATAAAGCCGGATTGTAAATTATGGTTTTTGCATGGTAAAAACAGTGAGGGTAAAACTGTTTCCAATCCTAATATAGGATATGGACATTATACCATGAAATATACTAATGGGGAAACCAGAGAGTTTTACCAAATCGGTATGAGTGCAAATACAACCGGCATCTCTGTTTATATCATGGGTATTGAAGATAAGACGTACCTTGCCCAAACGTATGGGAAAGATATAGGCAAGGCGAGTGTGACCGGATATTGCATTAAGTTCAAGGCACTAAAAGATATAAGCATTGATGTACTTGCAGCGGCAATACAGTATGGGTTTGAGAATACGTAAAACTTTGTTGGTTAAGATACTTGAAGATGCTGAGGACAAGATATACTGAAGTTACCCCAAAAACTGGACAGTAAAATAAGATGTATATTTGCACTCAAAAAGGAGATAAAAAGATGGCAAAACAACGCAGGCGATATACATCAGAATTCAAGGCAAAAGTAGCATTGGAATGTCTGAAGAATCAGCGGACGATTCAGGAATTAGCATCTCATTATGAGCTTCATCCGACACAAATTAGTGAATGGAAGAAAGAGCTCAGCGAGCGAGCACCGGAGATTTTTGCACACACTAAATCAACACCGGTAACAGAAGCACACAGTTCAACAGAGTTGTATGAGCAGATAGGTCGTTTGCAGGTTGAGAATGCGTGGTTAAAAAAAACATTGAGCCGTTAACTGTTCAACAGAAGCGGTTAATGGTATCAGCATCGTCAGAGGAACTGAGCATAGAGGAACGTTGCAGGGCAGTTGGTATAGCCAAGTCAAGTTACTATTATGAGCCAAGAGAAACGGATTCTGAGGCATTAGCGATGATGGCAATAATAGATAAGCAATACTTGTCAACACCATTTTACGGCTACCCTCGAATGACAACAGTCTTACGGAAACAAGGGTATACAGTCAATCGTAAGCGAGTAGCCCGTCTTATGCAAATTATGGGTTTACAAGCGTTGTATCCGAAGCCACGGACAAGCATAGGCTGCAAGGAACACAAGATTTACCCATACCTGTTGAGAGGCTTGAAGATAACAGAAGCGAATCAAGTATGGAGCACTGACTTGACCTATATTGGTATGCCTCATGGTTGGATGTACCTGATGGCAGTGATGGATTGGTACAGCCGTTATTCGCAAATCCTACATACGGACTTTCCCACGGCTTCACCACGGGGTCGGGTGACCACCAACGACCACCGAGTCTAGTATCCAGCTCCCTAAATTCAGTCGTATAGTCTGCTCCGGTTACACCAGTTGGGGATACTTCGTTATCCTTCTCCATACCATTGTAGCCGTAGCGATACGTACCGCCACTAGACATATCATCGGCTATTTCCATGCCAAAAGAATAGTAACCGCTATGGCTGACTATCGTTGGTAAGAATGACGCTGTCGAACTTGTACGCGTCTTCTTATCACTTACTACTACCCGTACATTGCCCAAATGGTCATTAAACTCGTAGAGTTTTTTGTTCAGGTTACGTTCTGCTACAT
>CAZGNO010000001.1:0-139154 GCA_964527785.1 uncultured Chitinophagaceae bacterium | reverse complement strand
CGTATGCACATCCGTCCAGCAGATTTTCACGTTCTTACGGGGATTCTTCAGTCGAGGACTCCTTCAGAATGACATCGGTAAATATTTTATTACTATGTCATTGCATTATTTTACAGCCGGCTCGGCGGCTGTCATGAACTCAGCATGACAAGCAAGTTTATTTTTCAATTAATTCTTTCATAGTACTTAACTTACCATTTAATATTAGAAAATATGCGCATAATTATTACATTTTGTATAACACTGTTTTTGGCAGCAAATGCCCTTACTGCAGGCGATGCACCCAAAGTACTGATAGTAAATGCTCATCCCGATGACGAAACGGGTTGTGCTGCAACAGTCTATAAAATCACCCATGACCTGAAAGGCAAAGTAGATTTGGCAGTAGTTACCAACGGCGAAGCCGGCTTCAAGTATTCCACGCTCGCCGAGGAAATTTACGGGGAAGAGCTTACCGATGAAGCAGTAGGGCGCGAGTACTTACCGTCAATTCGCAAGAAAGAAATCATGGCGGGTGGTAAATATATCGGTATTCATAACTACTATTTTTTCGACCAAAAAGACACGCATTATACGCTTGATTGCGATACAGTTTTGAATCTGGTATGGAATGTTACGTGGGTAAAGGAAAAGCTCCGTGAACTTATCTTGCGCGAGAAATACGACTATATTTTCTGTCTATTGCCCACGTCGGATACACATGGTCATCACAAAGCAGCAACGATTTTAGCTCTGCAAACAGTCTCGGCACTTGCACCTGAGCAGCGTCCTGTAGTTCTCGGCTGCTCCATCACCGACAAACCTGATACATCCAAAACACGATTTACCGGCTTACCTGCCTATCCGATTACCTCTGTCCAAAGCGGTACCTATATGTTTGATTTCGACCGTACACAGAAGTTTGGTTTTAAGGACAACCTAAATTATAAAGTTATCGTAAACTGGTTAATTGCAGAGCATAAATCGCAGGGTACTATGCAACTCGGTATGAACCGCGGCGACATCGAACACTTTTGGTTTTTTGATATTAACTCGCAATCGGCAATCCCTAAAACAAAACAGCTTTTTGAGTCGCTAAAAACAAACAATTTCAAGAAAAAACAATACTAACATCTTTCAAATAATTTGTTGCATATTACAGTATAGAAATATATTTTACACTTTTTCAATGGAGATTTTATGAAATTCTCTACTATTACCAGGTTTATTCTTGGAATATTTGCCATACTCATCGGCATTGCTGCATCAGCAAATGCCCAACCATGGACAAAACTCACTCTCCCTGATAATCCCGGAGTATACTGCTTGCTCCCAACTACAGGAACTACACTATACGCAGGAACAGCCGCAGGGATTTACCGCTCAGAAAATAACGGCGACACATGGGCTTTACTCGCACTCCAAACTCGAACTATACAATCTCTTGCAGTAAAAGGTACAATGATGTTTGCCGGCTTGGCAAGTACAGGTGTGCAACGTTCTGTTGATAACGGGATAACATGGACTGAATCAAGCAACGGTCTTCCGACCAGCACAATTTATTCTCTGCTCGTTCGCGGTGAATATATTTTTGCTGCAACCAATGTAAGCGGTGTGTACGTCTCATCCGACAACGGTAACAGCTGGACACAAAGCGGCTTGGTTACAGACTGGGTATATTCATTAGCATTAAGTGGCTCTACTGTTTTTGCGGGGACATTCGGCAACGGTGTCTATAAATCTGAAGATAATGGCGGCACATGGGTTTTATCAGCTTCGGGTTTAACCAATCCATTCGTCAGAACAATATATCCACAAGGCACCTCTCTCTATGCCGGTACTCTAGGCGGCGGCTCATTCCGCTCCCTCAATACAGGCAGTGAATGGACTGATATAAGTACCGGACTGGGAAGCAAAGAAGTAAGAGCAATTACAATCGGTGGAACTTCAAACAATTTATTAATTGTTGGGACAAAAGGTGCAGGTGCATATCGCTCTGCAGATAGCGGAAAAACATGGGTGCAATTTATCGAAAAATTAGATAATCTTACAATTAATACACTTTCTACGATTGGGCTCAGTTTGTTCGCAGGCACCGACAACGGAGTATTTCGTGCATCGCTTGATCCTTCAGGTGTAGCTGATGATATTACGTCTCAATCAAACGGGCTTTCTGTGTTTCCGCTGCCGTTTGGCAGTGCAGGATTCTCGGTGAAATTACCTGTACTATGGAGCAAACCTGCTGTTCGACTGATGCTTTGCAATACGTTGGGTGAAAAGGTAATGGATATGGAGTTATCGGTCGGCAATGGCGAATACATCTTTGTACCCACGGGCGACATTCCGTCCGGTGTCTATATTCTTCGCGCTCAAAGCGGTAATGAATCTGTTACACAGACCATTGTCAAAGAATAAATCACGACAGGATTTATTGCAGCATAATACTGTTATCTGACAATTGGTCATCTAAGCTGACGGGGATTTCGCCGTAATCGGTTGGGAGGTAGAAATAACATGGGAATTCCGAGCCGGAAGCGAGAGCTTGCTCTGCTTGAATTTCCATTAATTGGGTGTATAAAGCCGGAGGAAGGCATATTTCGCGCGGTGGAGCACCATAAGATTCTACGTATTGTTCGAGAGCTTGATATACTTCTGCAAAAACTGTAAATATATCCATGTAGTTATTCTCTAAAAGTAGAAGAATGCGGATTTATCCGATTTTTTGTCGCCCTTTAAGCAATACTGTCTCACCATCAAAAAAGTTCCCTTTTTAATCAAAAACTGCTCGAAGAATATTCGGGCAGTTTTAATTTTCTATCAATTTCATTGGTATGTCATCTTGTTTTTTATCAGATTATCCCTAGTATTCGTGCTTACCGTATTTCTACTGTCCACAGTTCACGGTCAGGGTTCTGCCGGAAGTGCCGCCTTATTTGAGTCGCGTGCAGTAGTGGATATGCCTACCGCCGGTGTAATCTTCACAAACAATTATGCACTAGCAGCAAGAATGGCTCCAAGCGGAAATTTTACCGCTGACATGGCAGTCGCGCCGTTTAAAAATTTAAATATCAGAGTATTTGCTACCGGACAGCACCTTATCAGCAATGTCCCTGTAGAATTTGAACTACCTACACTCCATGTGCAGTTTCGATTACTGGACGAAACACGCGGTTTTCCTGCCCTTGCTCTTGGAATTTCCTCTAAAACTAACGGCTATTTCAGCCAGGATTTTCTTTTCAATCAATCCGTTGGGGGCTGGATTTCTGCCAGCAAGAATTTTCGAGGACTTCTCGGTGCAATTGCTCTGCACGGAGGAATATTCGGAAGCGAGCACTCTTTTGGCTCTTATGCCGGATTTGAGCAATCCCTAGGAAGCTCACTTGCAATTGTCGGGGAAGCAACTCTTGTTTCAAAAAAAGATAACCTCACCAAGCAAAACAAAATGTACGGATTATGCAACGCATCTTTTCGGTGGTCGGTAGTACGTGGAATAACGCTCGAACTTATCGCCCACGATTTATTCAGTGCCGTAACCAACCCCGGAATAGGCAGAGCATTCGGCGTAGAGTTTATCCGTGCGTGGTAAAGCCGGTAAGCAACCGTAGAGTACACTCTATCCTGCACGCCGCACCGATTTAACCAGGGTTTTCCTGAGTAAGATATTTATACGGGCAATCAATTCCCGTACACTGAACGGCTTTGTAATGTAATCATCCGCACCGATTTCCAACCCATTTACACCGCCTGATTCTTCACCCTTAGCTGACAGCATCAAAATAGGGGTAAATATACCTTCTGTATGAAGCGTATTGCAAACTTCACGACCGCTCATACCCGACAAAACCGCATCCACGATTATACAATCATAATTGCCAACCCGTGCTGCCTTAAGCCCTTCGAGACCGTCCCGTTTGCCTGTTACTGTAAAGCATTCTTCTTCGAGAGCATCTGTAAGTCCGCGAAGAATTGCTGCGTCATCTTCGATAATAAGGATACGGGGCATATTCCTATCAGTCAGTTAAAGAAAAGCTATTACACATTTTTGTTACATTCAATTTTTATTCCAGTTACAGTACTCTATACCAAACGACCCGCTCAGTTTCGTGAGCAGGTCGTTTTTATAGTAGATTTATGTGCTGTTGATTGTATAGACCTGTCAGGTTTCAAAACCTGTCAGGAATTTGTTACAGTGCTCTGATTAGTGGGTTACAACTACCGATTTTGATACCATCCCTGTTTGAGTTCGGAATTGGACGAAATACATACCGTTTACTAAGTCCGAAACATCAACATCGGATTTACCACCATCTACTAACATTCTTTTTACTTCCATTCCCAAACTGTTCATGATACGAAGAGACGAAACTCCCTCCAAACCCGAAACACTTATAACTGAAGAAACTGGATTAGGGGAAAGAGAAATACCGTCTGACTGCTCCACAGGCTTTTCATTGACAGATAGAACAACAGAGATATTTACCAAACCATCTGGATTATAAACAAAGAACTCAACACTTTGTCTCTGTATCATCATCCAAATATTTTTGTTTTTGTCTTGAATTATACTTGCTTCACCTGTATTATTGTTTGGAGGAGGTAAAGGAGAATTGCTATTGTTATATGTTATCCAACTTGTACCATCGAACATATGGAGTCCTTGATATGATGCAATCCAGACATTCTTATTCTCATCAACTAAAAAATCTCTTGCATCAGCTTTTAAGGGTGGCAGATGCCTCCATGAAGTCCCATCATAACATGATATTGAATTTCCATAAATCACACCAGGATAGTCAGCTGGATAATGGTATAAGCACCATACCCATCCATCTTTATCACATATAATTTTGCGAATGCACTGATAATTTGGAGTTTCTGCAAATTGATGCATTGTTTCTTGTATGCTATCATGAATCCTGATAATTGAAATTGAAGTAGATAGCCAAATTTGTTTTGAGGAGTCAATGCAAAAACCTCCACCCCATCCTATGCCTGATATTTTTTGTCTTTTAACAATTTGAGAGTTCCAACCAGTGCCATCGAACTGTTCAATTGCAAAACTATTAGGTTCTGTAGCAATACTCGACAAGCAAAGAGGATACCTGTTAGTTCCAAGTTCAACATATCCAATGGCATCACCTATCAAGCTCGAATTTAGTTTATTAAAGATTGTTGTGAATTTGCCATCGAATTGAGCGATTCCGTTCGGAGTAATAAACCAAAGTGTATTGGTTACATCATAAACAAAAGGAACTGGGGCTAAAGTAAAATCAAGAAAGGTTACTATTGTGTCAGTTACCCATTGCTTATTTGTATAATTATTAATATAAACAGCTTGTTTGTCTCCATTAATAAAACAAACATCACCAGAATGCCCACTTCCTAATGTTCTGCGGTAAAAGTTAAATCCAACTTGTTGTGGTGCATTAACTTTAGCCCAACGCGCATTTGCTGGAACATTTAGAAAACACGATACAATTGATTCAACGCTTCCGTTTTTGCCTGTAATTGTAAAAGACTTATAACCCGTATCATGGTAGCTCGGCGTAATCTGGAGAGAAATATTTGCATACGGAAAATTTGAAATTTTTGATGAAAAAACAGTTGCCCCACTAAAAGAAGCAGACGAAACGGTTAAAAAGACTGTTGAGTTAAAACCGTCAAGTGCTTTAATGTCAATCGAATATGTTGCTGTTTGGCCAATAGAAATTGATTGAGTTTCAGGTGTTACAGTAAGGGTAAAGGACTGCGCCGACAAGAAACATGGTGAAAGCAAAAGTACATAAAAGAAAAAGAGTGATTTCATAAAAAATCTTAGAGGTAATTGTGAAAAATAATTACTCGTTTATACTATAGTTAGATTAACCCGTTCTAGAGCAGTAAAAGTTCCGTTTAATCATTAAATAATGAAATGAATTATTTACGCTTTACTATCATCAAATTTACAAACTTATTTTGAGACTTACAGCCAAATATTCGCTTTGTTTCAACCATAAATAAATAACCCCTGCTTTGTTTCCAAAGTAGGGGTTGTTACTTCCAGTTCAATAATACGGTTATGTCTTATCGCACTATCACAATCGGCTGTACCAACTGTACATTACCGGCAGTAAATCTACAGTAATATACACCCGATGTAATACCGAGTGTTAGAGGATTGATTGCGACCGTATAGTCGCCGGCGGTAAATACTCCGCTCGACAGTACGGCAATCTCACGTCCTAATGCATCCTGCAAGGTAAGGCGTACATTTGTTTGCTGCACTGGAACTGTGAATTTGATTGTTCCTTCACCCGACAGAGGATTCGGCTGAACGCCATGGAGCGCAAAGCCGTCTGATATGTGAAGTTCATTGACTGCGGTTGCATCAATCACCACACGAACATTGCGGGTACGGATAGAATCACACTCGTTAGAGATTACTGCATAGTATGTACCGGAATCCGCTTTGACTGCACTTCCTTTCAGGAATACTTTAGCGGTCTGCCCCACTACCTCTACGCCGTTATGATACCATTTAATATTCAAAGGTAAGTCGCCTGACGGCTCCATTGCAATTTGAAGTGATTGTCCGATTTTTGCTGTTACGAGTGTAGCCGGTTCGACCAATATTCCCGGACTGTTACGTTTAGTAACTTCTGCTGCATCGGAGGTACGCGTACCGCAGATGCCTGTTACCACTACTCGATAGCTTCCAATAGTTTGGCTGTCAACTTTCGCAATGGTATAGCTTGCAGCAGTTGCACCGGATATATTAACAGCATTGCGCTGCCACTGATAGCTGAGATTTGTTCCTGTAGCCGTAACATCCAATGTTACCGGTTTACCGGGGCAAACAGTTTGCTTTTTAGGCGCAGAAACAATTTCGGTTTCTTTATTCAGTCGGACAGAAACATTATTTGTCACCAAGATTGTATTGCTTGCCACGACAGTTACCAGTACATTATAATCCGAACCTGTATCTGCCGGAGTAACAGGGCTGATAGTAAGTGTCATTGTATTTGCGCCGCTCACGTTATTACTGTCTATTATCCAATTATTACCGCGTCTCCATTGGATACGAAGTTCTGCATTGGGAACTTCGGTTTTTACTTCCGCAGTTAATTTTATACTTCCGCCTACACAAGCAGATGTATCACGCGGTTCTTTGCTAAATGCCGCACCCGGTAATAATACTGCAAATTTTTGGGAAGTATCACGTCCGCATGAGCCCTCTACGATTACATAATAATTACGTCCTGTATCGCTTGGCTGAACATTGAAAATCTGGAGAATCGGTGTGTCTGTTCCTGAAATACGTGTTGTATTTTGAAGTCTTACGGAGTCACGATACCATGCGTAATAGACTAAATTTTGCGGTAGAATAGGTGCAACTTCAGCACCCACCTCGAACCGAGCATCTCCGCCATTTAACAAGTACACTGTTTTGGGCTGTTGGAAAATTTTGGTTGTTGGGGCAATTGCAAGCTGCATTGATTGTGAATATACCGTATCCGCACCGGAAGTTCCCGTGATTATCACACGATAGAAACCTTCTGAATTAAAGCTGCTGTTATAAAGCGTCAGAGTTGGTCCGGTCGAGTCTGTAATATCTACTCCATTAAATTGCCACTGATAATACAATCTTGCATTATTGGAAATTGACGCATCTACTCTGTACTGAACAGTTGTCCCCCAGCATACAATCTGCCGTCCTGTTTGGCTGTTAATTGTAATGATCGGGATAATCTCGTCTGCACCAATATATGGTGTATGGCGGGGCTGGTTATCAACGTCAGTTGTAATTATCGAGAGAAGTGCAGGAGTTCCATAAAGAGCAGAATCAACTGTTACGAGATGAATCAAATCGTTTTGGAATGTTATTACTTTCGAGATGGAGTTCATGTCCAACCCGGTAGAATCTCTCCATTCTTTCAATGAGGGTAAAGCTGTAAGGATTGCATTACGAGTCCATGTACCGATTGATGCTCCATTGGAATAAAGCACATTATAGTTACTCGATATAATCGGATTATTTGGTAGAGAATAATCAACCGCTACTGCCAGACCGCCACCTGAATTATAGAAAATATTATTGGTAATGGTAAGACCTGAACCGTCTGTAATTGCCAGTGCCGCCGAAGTTGATGCAGTTGAGCCAACATTTACCGTATTATGATAAATATTAACAGTGTCCGTTGAAACCAATGTAATTCCTTCAGTTACCGTATTATTTGACCCAATATTTATCGCATTGTTTGCAATGAGCATTGCCTGCGCAGGTGACGACGATCTACAATTCTCTACATAAATACCTTCACCGGAAGACATTCCGGAAATACGATTAGCTGTTACTTGTGTAGCATTGGTACAGCCAATAATAGAAACTGCTGTAGCCATGAGTGTTGAAGAATTGTATGCATTTCGAGAGAATGAGTTTTGAGTAACAGTCGGAGCTTCACACCCACCTACAACCAGTCCTGACGAAATAAAATTGGAGAATGTATTGTTACGGACATTCAAGCCGGTAAGGGGTGCTCCGGGAGTGTATTCTACCGATACTCCAAAATACCCGAGACTGAGTATATTATTTCTCAGTGTCAGATTATTTGCTTGGTTTAGCTCTTCAGATAAAATACAGCCATCGGTAGTTGCATTCGACGATGTTTCAATAAAATTACTATCGAGAACATCATTCGCTGTTCCATTTTTAAGGCGGATAACTTGGGCATAATCAGTTCCTGTAGATACAAAGCTAATACCTTTGAATGTTACCCAATCCGTACCGTCAAGCAATAACACATGATTATTATTAGGGTATATTGCTCCATATTGTACAAGGGGTTTCGTAAATCCCGTATTGGGTTCTTGGCGGAACAGTACCTTTTTAAGGGCTGCTACACCCGGTATTTGTTTTAAATTTATTTGCTCTAAGTACGTTCCAGGGCGAACATTAAATGTAACAGAATCCAGAACACCGCAAGCATTCAGATAAATAGCTGCTTGTGTAAAATTGAGGAAATCAGGTGTAGTACCACCAATTGTATATATCCCTCGCTCTAAACCCGGACCTGCTAGCCCACTCCGTGAATCATTCGATTCATTCAAATCCGATCCTCCATTAGGCAATGTTGTAGTTGCTATTACTTCCGAGAATGTTTTGGGAGGAAATGTAGGAGTTCCAAGTGTAACGTTTACACTTTGCCCTACACCAAGAGGGGTTTTATAATTGATTTGTGTTTGAGCGGTACCATTGAACGTCCAATTAATTTTTACACTGTCAATTTGTGATGTACCAAAGTTTTTAAGTGTAACGCTTACTGTTCCGTTTCCAGCTGCAAACGGAGCAGTCGGGAAATTGACCGAAGTAATTCCTGCGTCTACGGCGACAATGTCAGGAAGTTTTGCAATGAAATAGTCATAACTTCCTTGTGCGTTAATTGTTGTGTTCCAGAATGTAGTCAGATAGAAGAAATCACCTGTCACATACGAATTTTTACTGTTATCAACACCAATGCTATATGGATAGTCATTGTCTTCTCCGCCCGCTTTTTGTAACCACTGAACAGCACCGGAAGAGTTATACTTTGCAACAAAAACATCAGCTTTTCCGGCAGATGTAACAGACCGTGAACCAAAGTTTGCCGTTGCGCCAAAAAATCCTGTTATATATACATTTCCTGTCGCATCTGTTGCAATATCTTGCCCCAAATCATTATCAGTTCCGCCACCGCTGCGAAGCCATTGCAAGGAACCGCCGGAATTATATTTTGCTATCAAAACATCTGAATTCCCTACAGCAGTAACGCTGTCGCTTCCAAAATATGTTTTACCCGAATAGCTGCCTGCTATCAAAACATTGCCCATAGTATCAAGTACAATTGCTGATGGAGTGTCACCATTTGTACCGCCACCACGCTTAGCCCACTGAACAGTTCCTGATGCATTGTACTTTGCAATGTAAATATCCGCTCCGCCATTTGAAGGGAGAGTATCTGTGCCGATAATAACTGTATTGTTAAAAGCACCCGTAAGATATATACCCGAAGCATCTGCTGCAATGTCATTACCGGAATCAAACCCGGATGAACCGATTGATTTTGACCACTGCTCAACACCTGTGGCATTGTATTGTACAAAATACGCATCGGATGATCCTGCACCAGTCAATTTAGCTAACGATCCAAATTTAGTAGAATCTGTGTATGAACCAACTATATAAACATTGCCTGAAGGGTCAACAGCAACACCACCGCCAGACTCATCCCCATTCATTCCACCTCGTTTTGCCCAAACAACTGTACCAAGTGCGCCGTTGTACTTAACCACAAACATATCTTTGCCGCCACCTGAGTTTAGTGTTACACCGCCAAATGTGGCTGTCCCGGTAAAGAATCCTGTTACATAAACATTCCCTGCACCATCTGCCGCAATTGCATTTGGTTCGTCATTACCGATGCCACCACCCCGTACTGCCCAGAGAATAGCTCCGTTGGAATTATACCGTGCAACCATAACATCCGACTGCCCTGCACTCGTCAAAAGATTTGAGCCAAAGAGTGACGTTCCGGCAAATCGTGCACTGACAAAAATATTCCCTGATGCATCAACGACTGTTGATGTCCCCGCATCAGAACTAGAGCCCCCACCTGATTTTACCCATTGCCATGTCGGCTCTTGGGCATGAAGAGATACAGTCGCCGTTAGGGCAATTATTGTGGCTATAATAAGCCGACTACTGCGGCGCATACTTTCTGATGCGTACGAAAAAAGAAAAGCTAAATGTGCTTTCATGGTGATACTTCTATAATAATGGAACAAATTTTTATTGTAATTTTTTATGTACAATTTTAATTTGAGTGTTTGATAGCTTTCCTTTGGATTACCAACCCAGGACCCACCCAAATATTAACGGAGCAACAATCGTTGCGTCACTTTCGACTATAAATTTTGGCGTATTGATGTCCAATTTACCCCATGTTATCTTTTCATTAGGCACAGCCCCCGAATACGAACCATAGGAAGTTGTCGAATCGCTGATTTGACAAAAATAACTCCAAAACGGAACGTCATGCCACTCTAAATCCTGATACATCATTGGAACTACGCATATAGGGAAGTCCCCCGCAATTCCTCCGCCAATTTGGAAAAAACCAACACCTTTTCCCGAAGAATTTTTACGATACCAGTCACTCAGCCATACCATATATTCAATTCCGCCCCGTACTGTCGTTGGGATCAACTCACCCTTGATACAATATGATGCAAATATATTCCCCATAG
This sequence comes from uncultured Chitinophagaceae bacterium, assembly GCA_964527785.1. Classification (GTDB taxonomy): domain Bacteria; phylum Bacteroidota; class Ignavibacteria; order Kapaibacteriales; family UBA961; genus JADJXV01. The sequence continues at coordinate 127,913 of CAZGNO010000001.1, read as the reverse complement.
TGCTGTCTTCCCAGCCGGGACATATTATCGGCAAGTTACGTTCGGCTGCAGCTATCATCCAACTGTTTTTAGGGTCAATTTGATAGTATTGCTCCAGTACACCACTCAGTAGCATTTTATACATAAATTCATGGGGGAGATACCGTTCGCCTTTTGTATCTGCTTCTTTCCAAAGCTCATAGATATGTTTTTGAAGACGACGGAATGCTTCTTCTTCGGGAATACAGGTGTCCGTAACACGGTTGAAACCTTGCTCAAGTAAATTCCATTCTTCTTGTGGTGAGAGGTCACGATAATTAGGAACCCGTTTGTAGTGGTCGTGTGCAACAAGATTCATCAAATCTTCTTCTAAATTCGCACCGGTGCAACTGATAATATCTACTTTTCCTTGTCGTATCATTTCTGCGAGGGATATTCCAAGCTCGGCTGTACTCATTGCACCTGCGAGCGTTATCATCATCTTCCCGCCTTCAAGTAAATGCTGTTCATATCCTTTTGCTGCATCTACCATTGCGGCTGCGTTAAAGTGCAGGTAGTGTTTCTCCATGAAATCACGTATCGGTGTTGCCATGTTTTCTCTGATTGATAGATTAAAAATATTTGTATAACTATATAAGGAAATTAAGACGTAAGTAGTCGTATTCGCTTGTTTTTTCACAAAAATACGGTGAAAAAATGAATTATCGCGATGGTACTATCGCCAGATTTTAAAATTCAAGTGGTAAAGCTTATATTTAATTCGGTGAGATTAAACTTCATAGCAGATGTAGAATTGAATATTTTTACAGTTTTTCTCAATTTTCATTTAGCAATTCTGAATCAACCGTACTTGTACAAAATTACTTTCCTTTAGTCATCTGTCTATTACATAACGCATGATTAGAGTTGTCGAGTTAATTCGTTTTAGGTTTCTGTTATTAGAGTTCAGTCAGCAAATTTGCTTTGACTTAGAGAAGTATTACTATTTACACTGAGGTCACTCCTCATGTCTCTCTATGATATTTACTGAGTTTGAATTACCAACTTTTCTTTCACGGGCAATATACTCCCTCACTGCCGGCTTTAGGAATACACTTTCCAGTGGCAATTCAGCAAGAACCCGTGCAATTATTGCAACTCTAATTTCATATGGGCTAAGTACATTGACAACAATAATTTTTTGAGAATTCAGGACGCAATTCCCACCTCTGAAACCACCCTTTTCCTTACGGATAATAAAGCCGAATTGCCCTGCTATATTGGTTAGTTCCTCAAAGATTGCCGCAAGTTTCATTTGTTTCCCCTTTTAAGTGGTTGCCAAACGCAATACAAAATCGCAATACCATTTGCTATCATAGAAACAAATCCCAAGCCGCTTAGTTTAGGTGTAAATTTTTCCATGAACATCCGGAAAAATTCCGGTGATCCAAGTAATGTGCGGAAATCATTGTTTTGTGTGAATAGGATTAGTTTAACATCTAATTGAATCTGGTACAATTCTATCGGTGAGCCCAGTAAAAACAGAATAAACGCCATAAACAGCCAACCGTGTTCTTTAAGCCGTTTGTTGAGAGTTATCATTAGTATCACTACCGATATCCATGCTATAACGTAACATATAGCAGTATAAAATCCGGCTAATGAAAATACTCTCACACTGTAATTGATCTCGCCGGGTGTTAAAAAGGGTTTTAGTTCGAGGGTGCCCGGAATAAAAAGATCGTACCCGATAGCCATACGAACAACTGAGCCGCCAAACCATAGTATAACACTCACCACCACGATTGACGCGAGTAATTTCACGCCCGTAGAAAGAGTATTCATAGAATACACCTAGAATTTATTTGTATAATATCGTGGAAACCCGCTATGGGGGAATATTTCCTGTGCTGCATAACAGAAAACATGAGCGGATGCTGCAATACAAAAATAGATATTTCTAGTGATGCTGGCAAACAATGAAACGCAAACGGTTCTATTTATTCTGTTTCAAATGAAAAATCACGTAAATTACTGTATATTTGCGATACACGAAGACCTTACACCTTATCTTTTGGCTAAACTATAATGGCTTGGATTTATTTGTTAATTGCAGGTATTCTTGAAATTGGATGGGCTATTGGCATTAAATATTCCGATGGCTTCACAAAATTATTTCCGTCCATCGTAACTGTTGTTATGATGATACTCTCCTTCATTTTCTTAAGCCAAGCTCTAAAATCAATTCCTATCGGAACCGGGTATGCAATTTGGACTGGCATAGGTGCTGTCGGTACTGCAATTCTAGGTATTATTCTTTTTAATGAGCCGCGCGATTTTGGACGTATTTTTTGTATCCTCCTTATTATTTCCGGACTCATTGGTCTAAAATTATCAACAACCAAATAGGAATATCATGTTTACCGGTTTAGTTGAAGAAATGGGTTTTATAAAATCACTATCAAAACAGAATGGCAATCTTCATATTACGGTACAAGCAAATTTAGTACTGTCTGATCTGAAGATTGACGATTCTATTTCTATAAACGGTGCGTGTCAAACGGTTGTGAAGCGTACTGACAAAACCTTTGAAGTCACTGCGGTTGATGAAACTCTTCGAAAAACTACATTTTCTGATTTTGTTGTAGGGAATAAAGTCAATTTAGAGCGTGCAATGAAAGTCAGCGATAGACTTGGCGGGCATATTGTTCAAGGTCATGTTGATTGTGTGGGAATAGTTACTACTATTCATGTTGTTGATGGCAGCAAACAAATTTGGGTGGAATTTCCAAACGAATTTTCGCGGTATATTGTGCCAATTGGTTCTATATGCATCAATGGCGTGAGTTTAACGGCTGCACGTGTTGAAAAAAACCGCTTCATGGTTGCGATTATACCTCATACTTTGGATGTAACTACTTTAGATTCACTCAAAGCTGGTTCAAGACTTAATTTGGAATTCGACATTCTTGGAAAGTATATTGAGAAATTGATGTTCACCCGTCAAACTGAAACAGCTAAACCCTCAGTTCTCCAGTCATGGGTAAATCAACCTGATATGTAATTCTACTATAATGGAATTAAAACTGTGAGTGCGTAGTTGTTTTTATTTACACCTTTAAATTCATAATTCCCTACCGAGAAATTTCTACCGAACACGGCTCGAATTCCTAACGAGCTTACCCCTATCTCCGGACGAAACTGCAGTGTTGCTGTTGAGAAATCTGTATAGTATAGAAGATTTACACCAAATGATATAAACATATTGATTGAGTATGCTAGTTTTGGAGCAATGATTATTTTATCTTGTTTGGAAATTTCCATCCCTATGGTCAGCCCACCATACCCTTTAATCAAATCTGAGTTTAACCAATCTGTTCTTTGTCCAAAGCAGTAGCCAATATCTACGTATAAATGTTGCGTGCCGTTCACACCTACAATTACTCCTTGTATAGGTCTGTCCTCTTTTGCTGCAATATGTAGGTATGGCATCACCAGTGCTACAAGCGATACTGCTATTTGTTTCCAGATAATCATAATTTCATACTTCATAATGAAAAGCCCTCTTTCGGATTACTCCGAAAGAGGGCTTTTGCTATAGTCAGTTCAACTACTGCCAATATTACTTGGCAATTACTATTTGTTGAACATCCATGAATGGACCTGATTCGATTTTGCATGTATATGTACCTGATGCAAGTTGAAGACCGTCTGTATCAAATGCAACCTGATAGACACCCGCTTTTTGATGACCGTCAACAAGTATTGCCACTTTTTGACCCATAGTGTTGTAAACTGCGATTGTTGTGTGAGCATCCAAACCGATTGAGTAATCAATTGTTCCGTGATTAGCCATTGGAAGTGGAGTACCTGCACTTAATGAATATCCATTTTGTCCGAAACGAACAGTACGGATATCTTTACCGCAATCAAGATCAACCCATAGTTTGCCCGGTCTGTTGTTGATAAGAACATATCTGTCTCTTATTCCCGGTGCGTATGCTGGATCATCTTCGATTTTCAATTCGCATCCAAGAATTGTGTTCTTTTCTAAGCCGAGGAATGAAGCCATTTTGAATCTGAACAATGAACCTTCACCAGTAAGAGGTGCTCCGTTTAGATTGCTCATTTTCACAACAAGTGTTCCGATATTACCTGTCGAAGAAGTCACTGTTGGTTGTTCCATAACCCAACCGCTAGTAAGTGCAGTTTGTTGGATATTTTTGATTAATGGCTGTGCTAGAGAATTGATAAAAGTAACTTTTGCAGTAAATGATTTTACATCTGCTCTGTTTAGATTCTCTGTTTCATCATTTGTCAAAATGAAGTCCATATAATCTGTAATTTCACCGGCAGTCACTCTGTATTCGCTTACGAATGGAGTTGTATTTGGTTTACCAATTTTTACTAACGATATGATTTGGTCTGGAGTACCGGTTAAGGTTGAAGTAGCTGTACCAATACTTGTAGAGTACTCGATCGTTGCCACGTCAGTTCCGCCACTTACTCTCGTTGGAAGATATTGTACAGTTAATACGATGTCTTCACCCGGTTTAAGCACAGTACCAATTGGTTTACTGCTGCTTAAGATTGTCCAGTAGAATGCACCGGCACCTTGTGGAGTTGACCAATTATTAACTGTAAGATCAGCTGTTCCAGTATTTTTGATCCAGCAATCAGTTGTGTTAACTTTCTCAACATTAATCCATGTTTTTTCAACAACATCATTTGTTTGTAGTGTTGGTACACCTGATTCAATCGTTTTAGCTATTAAAGCACAGGTTGGATTTTCAGGAGCATCTGTTTCAATATGTAACACTGCATTGAATGCTCTGTTTGTAATTGTTGAACCAATGAAACGGACAGGAACATTCAGAATATTGTTTCCAACTTCTTTCGACACTGGAGTTCCGTAAGGATTTGCTGCTATGAAAGCAGGATCTATTTCAAAACTTGCAGCATCAGGACCATCAATGTAGAATCCTTTGATTTTGTTCATCATAGTCAAGTTCATCGAGCCATTGCTTGTTACATCAGCATTAATAAATGCAGATGCATCGTTTTTCTTGAACTGGTCACCAAAGTTAATTTCTGGTTTTAAAGCAACGTGTGGTTGTACACCAATTCCATCTAATGTTGCTGTAGCTGTTCTCACCTCTCCATTGAATGTACCTTTCATTTCCAATGTAAGAGTATATGCACGTTCTGCATTACGAGTACCTGCAATATATGTCGGTTTGAAACTTACATCAATTGTTTTTTGTTCTAGAGCTGAAAGGCGTGGGAATACATTTGCTGTATTTACTGTGAAATACTGTGCATCTGCACCGACTACACTTACAGTTACATTTTCAAGAGCAGCAGTAGATCCGGAGTTTCCGTAAGTAACAGTAAATGGATATTCTGTTACACCGGCAAACGCGTCAAGAACTCTTCTTTCGTTCCAGTTATATCCTGTAATGTATGGACCTGCATCAATACCTTCGCCTGTCCAGTCCGAAGTTATTTTAATTTCGTCGGTGTTTACAGTAAATGTAGCACGTGTTTTATTTTGTAAACCTGCTACAGGTCCCGGGTTGTAGACTACTTTGAATTCATGCTCTTGACCTGCTTTAAGAATTAGCGGCTTTGAGAAATCTAAATTCGTGCGGAGGAACTGTGTATGGTCAGCCGATGGCCAATCAATTTTTGTCAACACAACATCCACCGTACCTACATTTCTTATTTGTGCAGAAAGTTCACGCTCAGTATTAATAGGAACTTTTCCGAAGTTTATATCAGAAATATATACTTTTGGTTTTTCTGTACGAACTTTAACTTCTGTAATAGGTTTTTCGTAGCAACTGAGTTCTGCAATAAGCGTATCAATTACTGTTACCGATTTTTGCTCAAGAGCAGTTGCACATACTTCTACTTCTTTTGAACCGCCGGCAGGAATTATAATCGGGAATACCGTTGAAGTAGAGAGAGTAAATTCTTTTTGTTTGAGTTTAATACGGATTGAAGTTACAGTAGCAGGAATTGTTCCAGGGTTGCTAAGAGTAACCATACGGCAGAGCTTATCGCCTACGCCGAGTGTACCAAAGTTAATCGAAAGCGGAGTTGCGACAATTTGCTCTGGAGTATATTCATAAGTTCTTATGATATATTTACCGGAACGGCTCATTGCTTTTACAACAGCTTTCGCAGATTTGGAAGGATCTTTTACAACAAGTTTAAATGTAGTATTTTGATCACCCGGTACAAATTCAGCAGGAGTTGAGAATGTGTAATTGTTTGACTCTGTTACCATCAAGCGAACATAAAGAAGTCCTGCACAGTCGCTTTTCTCAGGTCCTACATTTACAATACCATCTACATTACCGCATTTTGGATCACCTGCCATTTTAATTTCGTCATCGCATTTGATTGCGAAATTTATACCAACAGGATAGCCATAAGCATAGTTATGATAATCAAATGCATCCCAGTTTCCATAAGCATATGCAGCAAATTTACCACCTTCAATTACATGGTGTTCATCGCTGATTGGTTTTCTGGCATAGCTAAAGTCAGTACCTTGATATTTTTTAATACTTGAACCAAAGAATTGTTGGAATGTTTTTCCGTCAATTTTGATTGTACTTGCGTCTTCTGTACGGAAAGTAACATTAATATAATTATTGTTATTTTTTGGCGAGTAGAATGTAGCATAGCTTGGCCATGCATTTGTAGGAGTAATGTTGATCATTTCCCCAGCACCTGATGAAACGTGACCGAGTGGTGTTTCACCTTTTTTCTCGTAAGTGTGTTGAAGCCATGCTTTCAAATATTGACCAACAATAACCGGTTTATTGGAAGTATAATACGCCGCATCTTCCATGTTTGTGATTTCAAAGAATTCTCCTATTTTGAGAGGAACATTTCTTTCATAGAGACCGCTACCGTCTTGGCGCATTTGCTTAATAACAGTACCGTCTTCTGATGCAACGAAACGAATCATATCACCGTTATCATCGGGCCATTTGTTTCCCGGTCTGTTTTCTACGATACGTGGTGCTGTCATGTATTCAGTACCTGCGATTTCCAATGGAAGAACCATTTCAATCTGCATATTACGAATCATGTCTGTACGCATTGCGTAGAAACTTCCTTCATATCTAGCCATAGCACCTTTTGTGTGACCGGAAATAACTGCGACCGGTTTATCGGAAGTAATCATCGTGCCTGTTAGATCAGCTTGAATATTTTGATGATATTTGTCGTTTGTTTTGAGCTGGATAAGATAGCTTTCGCCTTCTTGAAGAGTTACCGAACTTTCACCAACTTCAGGAGTAGATTTTACAGCACTTGGGAGTTTCCAACGAACTGTTGTCATATCTTTAGTAGCTACAACGAGGATTTGACCTGGTCTGTCTTCTTCTGTCTTATCCTGATAAAGATTCAACGTAGCATATTTCTTACCGAGCATTTCAACAGGAAGCGCTTTGTAAATAGCACCCGTCGAACGCCAGTTCGAGGCAACAATCACCGAAATCGGGTCGTTACCTACCAAGCGAATACCAAAAGGCATCGCTTTGCCGCTTTGGTTGTTCATCAAGTTTTCAGGAAGCGGAATAATCGTAGTCTTACCTGGATTCACCGGATAAGAAATATTAATTCCCATTGACTTGTTCGAGAGTGTTACAGTGGTTGACACTTTTGACGAAACCCATGCTTCGTATGGTGTGTGTCCTGTTGAAACATTATCACCGGGATGTTTCCAGCAATTTGGGATACCGATATAGTATTCCGAACCCTCATTAATTTCTCCCTGACCGGAAACATCGGTAAACCGAGTGTCTTGCGCCAAAAGGGTAGAAAACGACATCATCACCAAAGCAACTGCAAGCCATCCGAAACGGCGAAATGCTATGGTAGAAGTAAAGAAGCGCCTCATAGTGGGGACTCCATAAATGTTATGAAATAAAGAAAATAAAACTATATAATTGACTTTTTCTGTGTACACCTACTCCTAGGGCACATCATGATAGACACGAAAATCACCTTTGTGTTACAGCTAACCGTGAAATTTTCTTTCAATGTCGCTTTAAACCACTGTTTTTCTATTTGTTTTTATACGTGTTTTTCCACATTTTACATACGTCCTGCAATACTACGAAATATATTTTATATGTGCAAATAAAATTTTATTGAACGGGTTAATTTATTTAAACCTCTGTATTTTGTTCTAGAAACGACCAAAATACCGCTTGATTTTGTTGACTTTGGTCAATAGTAGTCCAATTTTTACATGAGTGAAATCATCTTTTCTTTTTCTACTCATTTAATCATCCTGAGCATTATAATTTACGCAAGGTAGTAAGTAAATTTATTTCGTTTTCAAAATGCTCGTGCAAAGCAATAACTTATACTTTAGTGTGCTATGTTTTGTTCCGCGAATTTGTAATTTGATTTTGAGCTATATTAGGTATCTACGAGTACTCTCTTTATTGCAAGCTGTTTGCTTTTTTCGAGCAAATCCACTTGCTCATTACTCATAATTTAAATTGCAACCTCACTATTTATTTGCTTTCCATTCTTCAACTGTAATGCCGTATAAAAAATGTCTGCTCAACCAACTGTCTTCATTCAGCATCGGATGATTAAACTCGCCGATATGCTTCAACCCTATTTTTTTCATTACATTTACCGACGGAATATTTGGTACGGCAGTAAATGAGTATATTCTATCAAAATTTAATGCCGTAAATCCGTACACCAAACACGCTCTTGCTCCCTCAGTGGCTAAACCCTTCCCCCAATGTTTGGCGCATAACCGCCAGCCAATTTCAACACATGGTGTAAAGAAACTCTCAAAGCGAGGATGTGAGAAACCAATAAACCCGATAAATTCTCCGCCTGCTTTTTCCTGAACAGCAAATAATCCATAATTATGCTCCTCAAAATACCGAGTAATTCTACTAACAAATTGAAGTGTCTGTTCCTTACTCATTGTACCCGGAAAATATTTCATTACCAGTGGGTCTGAATTCATCTGTATAAACGGCTCAATATCATCATCCTTCCAATGCCTGATGATCAAGCGGTCTGTAGTAATTATAGGTTTTGGCATCACAGTTACTGTAAATTAATGATATTAAACAGATATAGCCCATTCGCTATTTTTCAATAACGGTTGGGCTATATCATTACTACGTTTTTACGTTGTTACTTTCCGTCTAAAATTATTGGTGGGTTCGCTTTGCCGCTACCCATTATTATTATTTTAGAGTTCGATGAATTAACAAGTTCTTTCTGAACTTTTATCATTTCGTATTGGAGTACCTTTTCATTCAACCCCTCACTTAGAATTTTCTGAGCATCTGCTGTTCCTTGCGCCTCGACACGTTTCAGCTCTGCCTCACGGCGACCTTTGTCCAGTACGTATTCCATACGCTGGGCATCTTGTTCGGCATTGATTTTTCGCTCTATACTTTCTTTCACCGAAGCCGGAAGAGCAATATTACGGATAAGCAATTGATCCAGAACAAATCCTTTCTTCGTGAAGTCTGCATCAACTAAAACACGAATTGAGTTTTCAAATTCCTTACGTCTCGCCGAGTATAAATCTGTCGCTACATAGCCCGTTGCTCCTTCACGAATTCTTGTACGTGCTACTCCGCGTATATATCTGTTTTCATAGTCAAGATTTAGATCTCTATATATTTTTGGAGCATACTGTGGGTCAATACGATAGAGGACAGTCAGGTCAATCGCAACCTCAAGACCATCCTTACTGAGTACCCGGATACCGTCATCTCCTGTCTGTTGCCCCTCATCATGAATTGAACTCATGGTATAATTTTGAGTTCTTATTTCAATTTCTTTTACTGTCATTAGAGGATTTACAAAGTTTAACCCCTCATAGAGAACCGTCTCTTCAACTTTTCCAAACAATACCTGAACCCCTATATGACCGGCAGGTATTTGTCGAACAGTTGCAGTTAATGCCCCTATAATCATTACTGCCAAACCTCCCAAACGCAGAATATTGCGGAAACGCGACAGCCCTCCTGTATTTGGCTTTGCAGCATTTCCGATGATAAACAGTACAATACCAAGGATAAATAAGAACATAACCACCTCTTTAAAAATTGAAAAAACGGATAGAGTAGTAACCTTAAAGTTTTATTACGATTAAATTATCGGATTTTGACTGAGAAAACAAGATAAATCGTGAGAATCGAGGATTCTCAGCTTTGTTTATGATGTTTTGATACTTCTCGCTTTTGAAAAACTCGGTAATACCGGTAATAAAAAAGGACAGATACGTACTATCTGCCCTTTCAAAAACTTTACAGCATATTTGTTTACCGGCGAACTACCTGATTATTGTCCCTAAGCGCGACCATCGGATTGTACCCAGTTTTTGGAAGAAATCGCTGACTCCAAGACCTGTATCCCATGACCAATATACCACCATTGGTGTTCCAATGATATTTTCAACCGGAACAAATCCCCAATAACGACTATCCAAGCTGTTATTGCGATTATCCCCCATACCAAAGCAGTAATCCCGCTCTATTGTGTAGCTTGTTGAGGGCTTACCATCCACAATAACCTGAGTTCCGTCAAGACCTACAGAGTGCCCTTCACGGCGAATAAACATATCCCATTCAAGTCTGTTATCAATTGTTAGTTTTATGACATCCCCTTTTTTAGGAATTCGGATTGGTCCGTAATTATCACGAGTAAAACCACGACCCACAGGAAATGTTTGGTATTGATCACCCGGATTCATCGGAATGTTATCGAACTTTCCATTTGGAGGAAGCATAAATTCTTTGCCGTTTACATATACTCTGGTATTGATAATTGCTAATGTATCTCCGGCAACAGCCACGCAGCGTTTTAAATAATATTGAAATTCTGTTGATTCAATTTCATCCCTCATACCCGGAAAAATAAAAACAATCACGTCACCCTGCCTGGGAGAACGCCAGCCGGGCAATCGCAAAAATGGAAGCGGCTGATTGATGAACGGAATCACTTGAGGTGTGGAAGGTGCAAAGATTAAACGATTAACAAATACAAAATCGCCGGTGGCGACCGTATTTTCCATTGAACCCGTCGGTACAACAAACGATGCAACCAACAAACCATTAATCACCATCACCACTAAAATTGCTCCGACAATAGTTTTCACCCATGAAACAAAATGCTCTTTCGGAGTTTCCGGTAGTTTTTTGGATTGCTTTGATTTCTTAGAAAACAATCCGGCTGATGGCTTTTCGGTAGTGGACATAACAAATTAAATATAAATTGAATAATTAAACCTAAAATTGAGTGACTTAGTGGAGATTAATGCTCTATACTCAAAACAGCCAGAAACGCTTCCTGAGGTATTTCAACCCGTCCGACTTGCTTCATACGCTTCTTACCTTCTTTTTGTTTCTCTAATAATTTTCTTTTTCGAGAAATATCGCCGCCATAGCATTTTGCGAGTACGTTTTTACGCATTGCGCTAATGGTATCACGCGAAACAATTTTGGCACCGATGGCTGCTTGAATGATTACTTCAAACATTTGACGTGGAATAAGTTCTTTCAATTTCGAACATAATTTTTTGCCCCATTCATGTGCCTTTGCTCTATGAATTATCGAACTGAGTGCATCTACAGGTTCGCCATTCAGCATAATATCCAATTTGACCAAATCTCCTGAACGGTAATCGGCATAATCATAATCAAGTGAAGCGTAGCCGCGAGTTGAAGATTTCAGTTTATCGTAAAAATCAAAAATCACCTCGCCTAGCGGCAATTCAAAGCTAATATCCACACGAGTTGCAGAAAGATAGACTGTATTCAAAAACACTCCGCGGCGGTCAAGACAGAGTTTCATAATTGCACCGATATACTCGGTTGGCGTGATTATCTGTGCTTTGATAAACGGCTCACGGATATCTGCAATATTCCCCGGAGGTGGCATTTGTGCAGGATTTTCCACCCATAGCTCTTCGCCGTCTGTACGAATTATATGATAGCGCACATTAGGGACAGTAGTAACAATTACTTGGTTAAACTCACGTTCAAGACGTTCCTGCACAATTTCCATGTGCAACAAGCCCAAGAAGCCGCACCTAAAACCAAATCCAAGTGCAGCAGATGATTCCGGCTCGAATGAAATTGCCGCGTCATTCAAGGTCAGCTTACCCAGTGCTTCACGCAGATTCTCGAAATCATCGCTGTCAGCAGGATATATACCGCTAAAAACCATCGGCTTTACTTCGCGAAACCCTTCAATTGCCTTCTCGCATTTGCGGTTGTTGTGGGTAACTGTATCACCCGCTTTTGTATCCTGCAACCTACGGATATTCGCGGTAATATATCCCACATCACCGGCAGTGAGTACTCCGGTACGCTGCCGTTTCATATAGAGTACACCGGCTTCCTCCACCTCGTATACTTCATCAGCCATCATAAACAAGACCTTGTCTTTTTCACGAAGAGTTCCGTCAATTACCCGTATATAGACAATAACGCCTCGATACGCATCAAATACAGAGTCGTAAATCAATGCACGGAGAGGTGCATTAGGATCACCTTTCGGTGGGGGTATTCTTTCAACGACAGCTTCGAGAATATCCTCAATCCCTATTCCTGCTTTAGCAGAAGCCATAATCATATCTTCTTCTTTGCAACCAAGTAAATCCATTACCTGTTGCTTAACACCTTCGATTGTCGTGGTAGCACTCGGAAGGTCAATCTTATTGAGAACAGGTATAATTTCAAGTCCTGCTTCGATAGCAAGGTAAAGATTACTAATAGTTTGCGCCTCAACCCCCTGTGTGGCATCTACTACCAACAGCGCACCTTCACACGCGGCAAGAGAACGCGATACTTCATAAGAAAAATCCACGTGACCGGGAGTGTCAATTAGATTAAGGGTATAATCCTTGCCGCTTTTAGCGGTGTAGCTCATTTGAATAGCATGAAGTTTGATGGTGATACCGCGTTCTTGTTCGAGTGGATTATCGTCCAAGATTTGGTTCATGGTCATTTCACGAAGGGAAACACGCCCTGTCTTTTCTAAAAGGCGATCGGCTAGTGTAGATTTTCCGTGGTCAATATGTGCTATGATACAAAAATTTCTGAGATTCTGCATTGTTCCTTTGTGAGTTATTGAGCTGAGAGACTTTCTGTTCGTCTGTTTGTTTATTTACTTATACTTTGATTCATTCTGAAGATTTTTCAGAGCAGCAAAATCATGTGCCAAATCAACTATATTTCGAATAGTACCTTGATTCATTCCTAAATATGTATCCTCGAACCGTTTGTAAATTTCTTCGGAAACAGATATAAGGAAATCGGCAATTCCGCTTCGGAGCGTATTAATTTCGGTCATGAACTGTGCTTCCAAATTCTGAAAGCTCTCGTCATTTGAACTTGTTTTTTTGATAATACCGTACACACTCCAAATGTTTTTCCCGCTAAGAATCATCGCATTCATTTCATCAGCAGCACCTGTTTGTGCCCCTATTTCGAGCAAAGCGCCGAGGTCATTCGACTTGCGAAGCTTTGCATCGGTAGATTCCAAATAATCAAGAATTGCCTGTGTATCGTCAGAAAGAATCATAACTTCAATACGTACTTCAAAATTGAACTGTTGTGAGCATCGAACGGAAAACCTTACTTATTTCATCTTCCGTCGGAAGCGGTTTGCCACTGATGGTTGTCGGGACAATTGCCAATTCATAATAATTATTAATTGATGAATTAAAGACAGCAACCTTTGTTTTTAGAGTCCCATAAACAGGAGAAACACCCGGTAATGCACCTGTAGTATCCGGACGGAATATTCCTGTAATCTCAAAGAAACCAAACTCACGTGCTCCGATTTTCAAGGCAGTTGTTTTCCCGACCAGTTTCACACTACCTGCAGATTTACGTTCATGACGGGCAAAACTCATTCGTGCAAGCGCGTAAACTCCTTCACGCCCGATTACCGAATCGCTTGTTTCAGTTTTGCGAAGCGTAGAAAATACTGCAGAAAGAGTATAATCAGGATTTACAGCGATAGCAAAAACATCTGAAGGTGCCTTACCTTCCAATTCCACAAAGAACCAGCCCTGTGGCAGAAATGCAATCATATCTCCTGCTTTCGAGCGTACCAAATCCTCACTCATTTGGATTTCCGGCTGAGGGCTAAGAACTGTTGGAGGCGGAGGAGGTGTTTCCTTTTGCTTTATGAACAAGCAGCCCGACACAACCAAAGCCGCCGAAATACTACAGCATAATAAGAATCGTTGAAGTGTCATGGAAAACCGTGTACCGTTTAGATATTTTTAATAATCGAAGAATCTAATTATTCCATTACCTAGAAAAAATACAAAAAATCCGTTAAACGCCGGACGACGTAAGCATACCGGATTAAACGGATTTCATTGAAAATATTCACCATTAAATTTTTTCCGGCATAGGCGGCAGAGGCATCGAACCGGGAATACCCATCAGCGGAAAGTCCTTGCGAAGAGGATATATCGGCTCGGCATTAGACGGGTCTGCAAAATCCTCAGGCATATAAAAACGGCGTAAGTCAGGATGACCGTCGAACTTGATACCGTACATATCATACGCTTCACGTTCATACCAATCTGCTGCTTCCCACACTCCCACAACAGTTGGGCAATGCGGATGCTCTGAATTAGGTAACGCTACTTTCAGGCGAACCCGCTCTTTATATGCCATAGACTGTAGAAAATAGACCACCTCAAAGCGATCAGTCTTGCGATTCCAGTCTATAGCAGTAATATCTACCAAGAATGTAAATTGAGTCAGTGAATTATCGCGCAATTCGCGGCATACTTCCACAATATCGGCAATCGGAATAAGTAATGTGAGTTGATTGTGATGCTCTAGCGTTTCCACGCTCGGACAAACGGGACGCACAACATCAAGTATTGTTTCTTTGGAAAGAGCCATAAAGTATATTTTAAATAATATAAGTACTAGATTTTTTCTTCTTGAACAGAGTTTTGTTTTTCGGATGCTGTCACAACTGTTTCGGTTGGCTTAGTACGTTTTGGTACAGTTCCAAAAATATAATCCCATAATGGGTTTGAGACTCCATAACCGGAATGGTCGTCAGAATAATGATGTTTCAAATGATATATTTTCAGAAAGCTTCCAATACGCCCTTTCATCTGGAAATGATGAACAGCATAATGGATAGAGTCGTAGCAAACATATCCGAACACAATCCCCGAAAACGCTGCGTAATGGTATTCGCCAAATACAACATTAAAAAGGATATATGTTGCAATTGCAATAGGTACACTTGCCAACAGAGGCATGACCAACCGAGTAGAGTCTCTTGGATAGTCGTGATGTATTCCATGCGATAAAAAAAGCAAATACTTCCCGAAGGAGGTTTTCGGCTCGTAATGAAACACAAAACGATGAAGAAAATACTCCATCAGTGTCCAACAAAATACACCCACCATAAAGAATATCGTAAGCCACTGTAATTCAGTATGTATAAATCCTTGCCAACCAAAATAAGCAATTACAGGAACATACACGACGATAGGTGTTACCGGATGAATATGAGAAAAGAACTCCAAAACAGGATTCTTAAAAAGTCGTATGGATTCATCTTTGTTGGAAACAAACTTCGCCATAATTATACACCTCTCAAAACACTTACAACAGGCAAATGTGGTTTTCAATCATAGGGGTTGCCGACTGATTATAACGGCAAATTACGAGTAAGATTGGATTTGAGCAAACATTCACGATGGAAATATAGTAAAATTGTCATCATGAAGTTTTATTTTTACCAAAATTGTTTTTGAATTGCCACTTAATCATGCTGTCTGTCTGTTTTCCGTCAGTGTGATATTTGTCCTGAAAATTATAAAATCATGCAACTTTCTCACAGCCAGCGTAAATTTATTCGTTCGCTCCAATCCAATTCTGACCGCGACGAGCAACAGCTTTTCATTGCGGAAGGTGAAAAACTCTGCTCCGAACTTTTAACAAGCAACTTTCAACCTGAATTTATAGTTGTCCGTACCCCAATTTCTCATGCAATCGAGTCATTGGCAAATGATTTTTTGCGACGTGGAATTGATGTGTATGAAGCAAACAACAGTTCTTTCACTCAAATTTCCGATGCACGCTCACCACAAGGCATCCTTGCTGTTGTCCGCTACCCTGTTCTTGAAACTATTACATCCGAGCGAATTATCATTCTCGACGGAATTACCGACCCGGGCAATGCAGGAACAATCATTCGAACTGCCGATTGGTTCGGATTTGATACTATACTCTTTACCGGCGACTCAACACATCGCTTCCATCCTAAAACTGTTCGGGCTACGATGGGTTCGCTTTGGCGTGTACATCTTTTTCAAGAAAATGACGGACATAGTTTTATCAGCGAACAATTACGTGATTACAAACTGTACGGAGCATCACTCAGAGCCACTCTATCGCTTTCAGACTGTTCGTCTTCAGGAAAGTACGGCGTTGTTTTTGGTAGTGAATCACATGGGATTTCACCCGAAATCCGCCAATTGCTCACTCATGAATACAGTATCCCTTCCTATGGAGATGCCGAGTCGCTCAATGTTTCTGTTGCAGCAGGAATTTCACTCTATCATTTTGCGACGATGAAGTAAGTGAAGGAACATAAAAAAAGATATGTTAATCCTGTCATTATGAACGGCAGTGAAGAATCTCCGTGTGCAGTTCCGTCCCGTTTTGTAGTGCTTATGCATAGGTTCGTCAATCTAAGCCCCCCAATAAATGACCTATCTTAATTAAAGGTTAGAACAGATTTAGCGTTCTGTCATGCTGAACTCGATTCAGCATCTCCGTGTGCACGTAGAAATAACACGTCGAAACAAGCACGACCAATCAGCAATAGACCCTGAATCGAGTTCAGGGTGACATTGGTTAAGTATTTTATTTAATGTCATTGCATTGTTTTACAGATGCTCGGTGGCTGTCATGAACTCGGAATGACACTATTTGATTAGTACGCCTATTGCATCCGAATACTTAACATCTACTCCTTATCTCTTTTCAATATACGCCAAACACAGGTCAATCGTAGCTTCAATACCTTTAATATGGGTTCGCTCCACCCCGTGCGAAGCTGCAACTCCCGGACCTATCAATGCCACTCTGAAATCATTACCTGCTGTTCGCGCAGCCGAACCGTCCGAACTGTAAAACGGATACACATCGAGGGAATAGGAGATGTTTTCTGCATCTGCTATTTCTACCAGTTTCTTGCGGAAACCATAATCATACGGACCGCTTGAATCCTTTACGCAAATCGAACAGAGTGTTTCGCGCCCCTGGCAACTGTCGCCCAAGACTCCCATATCAATTACCAGCAGTTCGGTAATTGTCGGTGAATAGCCACACGTTCCACCATGCCCGACTTCCTCATAGTTTGAGAAAAATATTTCGACAGGAACTTCTTTTCCCAGTTCTTTTAATCTACGGGCAAGCTCAAACAGTACAAAGCATCCTGCTTTGTTATCCATAAAATGAGATTTGATAAACCCGCTCGGTAATTCCTGATAACGGGGGTCGAAGCAAATAATATCACCGGTACGGATTCCAAGCATCTTCACGTCAGTTTGAGAATATACCTCTTCATCGAGGCGAACGTGCATCGAATCAATAGTACGTTCACCTTTGGAGGCATCACGATTGGCATGAGCGGATGGATTATTGAACAGCATTGTACCTGTATATATCTTTCCATTCAAAGTATGGACACGTACATAGCTGCCTTCAAAACTTGGCAGGAGCGGGCTTCCCAGAAGCGCGAAAGAGAGCGTACCGTTCGACTTGATTCCCGAAACAATTGCGCCAAGCGTATCGGTATGTGCTGCTATTGCAAGGGTAGGATTGCTCCCCAATGCACAGCGCACTGCACCCTTATTCGTATATTCAGGTTTCAAGCCATAACTTTGAAGCAATTCATAAATATAGGTACAAGCGTCATGCGTAAAGCCGGAAGGTGAGTCTATTTCAACCAGTCGGCGAAGGGTATCGTATTTATTCATAGTAAAGAAAATAACAAAGAAAACAATAGAACAAATCAGTAAATCGTTGTGCAATTATACAAAATTACGGTTTGTTCCGATACCATGACTCAATTTAGTATCGGTATGAGTCAATTTCTACTAAAGTTTCCGTAAATTGCAATAGATTATCATTCATTTTATTCTTCAAGGAATTCTGTAATGAAAAAACTACTCTCTTTCGCAGTTATTCTTGCTATATGGTGTAGTTCATCAGCAAATGTAACTGCACAGCAAATTAAAATTTTCTCAGCTGAACAGAATAAATTTATAGCTGTAAACAAAATCATCCAAACAGAAGCACAATGGAAAAAACAGCTGCCATCGAAGGTTTTTGCAGTCGCAAGGAAACAAGGGACAGAAAGGGCGTTTTCGGGAAAATATCACAACAACCACGAAAAAGGTATCTATAAATGCTATTGCTGCGGTACAGATTTATTCAGTTCAGAACATAAATTCGACTCCGGTACAGGTTGGCCCAGTTTTTGGATGCCGGTTAACGCAGTCAATATCAGTAGTGCCGGCGACAATACGTTAGGTATGAGCCGGACTGAGATAAAATGCTCAAGATGTGATGCTCACCTTGGTCATGTTTTTGAAGACGGTCCTAAGCCAACCGGACTTCGATATTGTATCAACTCTGTGTGTCTTACATTTGTGAAGCAATAATTTTGATAAAATTATCTGTTGCTTTTGTTCTTGTAATCTTGATGTTTATTATATCTAAGGTTGTTCATTGGAAATTTGGCATCATTAATTCTGCTTATTAAAAGCAAGTTTGGGATTATGATACGAAGCAGCATATTTGTAGTGTACTTATATATGGAAAATCTTTATGGATACTCGCAATCAATCCCGCAGAAACTTTTTGAAAGCTGCAGGACAATTAACAGTACTGACCGGTGTAATTTCCCTTGGCAGTTGTTTGGGCGGATGTTCTTCGGATGATCCGGTTTCTTCAAATACCGGGGTAAAAGTTACGCTTATACTTGCAAACGAACCTGATTTGGCAAATACAGGCGGTTTTATTCGTAGGGTGTTTGCAGGAAATAACAATAACAATGCCGTCATTGTTGTTCGCACAGCCGAAAAGAAATTCCAATCTATGACGACTCTCTGCGGTCATCAAGGCGGAAGCATACAAGAGCCGTCAGGAAATAAAGCAACTTGCAACCTCCATGCCGGACAATATAGTATTGCAGAAGGCAATTTTGCACAAAATGTCGGTGGAGAACAGGGACCTACACTCAGAACTTTTTTAACAGAATATGACGAAGCTGCCGGAACTGTTACGATTACATTTTAATTCAAAGCAATCTTATTCATTTGTTGCCGTATGCCGGTTGAAGTAAGTGATGGGATTAAAATATCCGAACCGTATTAATTTAGCAAATTATTTACTTAAAAGTTGGCAAACTTTAGATGCTTCGACTCCGCTCAGCATGACAATCAAGCTCAAGTCACACTGAGTTCCTGATAGTCGCCGAGCCGCCTACAAAATAATGCAATGACATTGGAATAAAATACTTACGCTTGTCACCCTGAACTCGATTCAGGGTCTATTGCTGTTAAGTCATGCTAATTTCAATGTGCTATTTCGTCTTACACACGGAGATGCTGAATCAAGTTCAGCATGACTGGACACTAAATTGTACTAACATTTTAAGAGATGTCATTTACAGCGGAGTCGAAGTGTCGAACACTTGCCAAATATAAAAGTTAACTAATCACGGTTATTGTTGTCTCAGCACTTAATAAGTACGAAATAAACTCTCAAAATCCTTACGCACACAAACAAAAAAGACCCTTTTATTATTCATTTTATCATGGTGTTCTAATGCCTTTTGATCTTTCAATGATTCGGCGTGTCTATGCCGAATACCCCTCTAAAATCTCTAATGCCCGTGCACTTCTTGCTCGCCCTTTAACACTCACCGAAAAAGTTCTTTATGCACATCTTGACGGTACACCCGCTCTATACGAGCGCGGCAAATCCTATGTAGATTTCCGCCCTGACCGTGTGGCAATGCAAGATGCAACGGCACAAATGGCTCTCCTCCAATTTATGAGTGCAGGTATTCCCACTGTTGCCGTGCCATCTACCGTGCACTGCGACCACCTTATCCGTGCCGAGACAGGAGCTCAATCGGATATGGCTCGTTCTCTTGTAGAAAACGATGAGGTTTTTACATTTTTAGCGTCTGTTTCTAAAAAATACGGGATTGGCTTCTGGAAACCGGGTGCCGGTATTATCCACCAAGTAGTTTTAGAAAACTATGCTTTCCCCGGCGGAATGATGATAGGAACGGATTCTCACACTCCTAATGCCGGCGGACTCGGCATGGTGGCAATCGGTGTGGGTGGGGCAGATGCAGTTGATGTGATGTCGGGAATGGCATGGGAACTTCAATTTCCTAAAGTTATCGGTGTAAAACTCACAGGTAAACTCTCCGGCTGGGCATCAGCCAAAGACGTTATCCTCAAACTTGCAGGAATCCTTACCGTAAAAGGCGGGACCGGAGCAATTGTTGAGTATTTCGGAGACGGATGCGCAACCCTTTCGGCGACAGGCAAAGGTACTATTTGTAACATGGGTGCGGAAATCGGTGCAACCACTTCGATTTTCCCGTATGATGAATCAATGGGACGTTACCTCGGCTCAACCGACCGTGCTGAAATTGCTTCCCTCGCCTCAGGTATTGCCGAGCATCTTCGAGCCGATGATGAAGTACTCATGCACCCTGAGCTCTACTATGACCGCATTGTTGAAATTGATCTTTCGACACTCGAACCGCATATCAACGGACCATTTACTCCCGACCGCGCCCTTCCGATTTCGGATTTTGTGGTTGCTGTTAAAGAAAATGGCTGGCCTCAAGAATTGCGTGTAGCATTAATTGGTTCGTGCACCAATTCAAGCTATGAGGATATGAGTCGTGTGGCAGAAATTGCAGATTATGCTTCTCAACATGGTCTCAAAACCAAATCTGAATTTACAATTACACCCGGTAGTGAACAAGTGCGTGCAACAATTGAACGCGACGGATTCCTCGCGAAAATGGAAGCTGTCGGCGGAATGGTTCTCGCGAATGCTTGCGGTCCTTGTATCGGTCAGTGGAAACGCCATGATGTTAAAAAGGGTGACAAAAACTCGATTATCACCTCGTTCAATCGGAATTTTACGGGACGGAATGACGGTATTGCCGAAACTCACGCATTTGTAGCATCTCCCGAAACAGTGATCGGGTTTGCTCTTGCAGGAGATTTAACGGTAAATTTCACAAAAGAAGCAATTAACGGTGTTATGCTCGTTCCGCCTACAGGCGAGGAACTTCCTGACGGCGGTTTTGTACCTGATTCTGACGGTTTTGTACCTCCTGCCGAGGATGGCTCAGGGCTAGAGGTTATAGTCAAGGACGGTTCGGAACGCTTGGAGCGTTTGCATCCGTTTATACCTAATACAGAAGACCAATTCGTAGATATGCCCGTTCTTATCAAAGCCAAAGGGAAGTGTACGACAGACCATATTTCGGCAGCAGGTCCGTGGCTGCGTTTTCGTGGACACCTTACGAATATCTCCAATAATATGCTTATCGGTGCAATCAATTATGCAAATGAGAAAGCAAACACAGTAAAGAATATCCTTACCGGTGTATATGGGGAAGTACCTGTGGTTGCCCGTGCATATCAGGCAGCAGGTCTTGGCTGGGTAGTCGTAGGTGACGAGAATTACGGTGAAGGTTCAAGCCGTGAACACGCAGCTATGGAGCCGCGTCACTTGGGCGGAAAAGCAGTGATTGTAAAATCATTTGCCCGGATTCACGAAACAAATCTCAAAAAACAGGGAATGTTGCCTGTCACATTTGAAAACCCTAACGACTATGACAAGTTCCGTGAAGGAGACCGTGTTTCGATTAATGTAAAAGACCTCGAACCCGGCAAACCGCTGACGGCAACCGTATGGCACGATGACGGAACAATGGAAAATATTCCGCTCAAACATACTTTCAACGCAAACCAAATAGGATGGTTTGCCGCAGGAAGCGCGTTGAATTTGATCGCTGCACGAGGATTGCAAGTGAACGCTTAATTTTACTATAAGTGTAGTCATATCTTTATGCCGGAGCAATTATATTGCTTCGGCATTTTTTTATTAACGAGAAGATGATATTGACAACGTAATTATATCTTATGAGTATTTCAATCCCGAAAGGGATGTCAATATTATAGAGAATTCATTTTATTTGTGAAAGCAGGTGTAATACCTCCGTGCATTGTCATGTTATAAATGTCAAAAAACCACGTCGAGTCAAAAAACCATGTCGAGGCAGTTGTTACAACTGCCTTTCTGCATAGACGCTTAACAGGAAGGTCGGTTGTATACCGCCGTGCGTTGTCATGTTATAACAACAAGAAAAACAAAGTCAAGGCAGTTGCTACAACTGCCTTTCCGAATAGACGCTTAGAAGGAAGGTCGGTTGTAGCAACCGACCTGACCTAAAATTGATTTTATAACTTATCATTGCACGGCGGTAAACAACCGACCTGACCTAAATAATTTCATCCCTACGGGATTTGTAAATCACAATATGAATTATAGTAAGCTTGTTTGCTGTTACTTCTCACATTGAATTTCAAACCGGTTTATCTATCACGGTAATAGTTCCGTCCGAGTGGCGAACGGTGAGATGTTCGAGGGGCTCGGTGGGTGGGGCTGCAGCTACGCTCCCGTCACGACGAAATATCCCGCCGTGACAGTTGCAATGAAATTGTTCGTCGTGTTCTTTCCATACTAACGTACATCCTGCATGAGTACACTGCAAGCTCATTGCCTCGAATGTATTATCATTTTTTTTGAAAAGAATGACATCCTTGTCACCGAGCTTGATTGTTGCGTATTGTTTATTGAGGAAAAGTTTGTCGGGATTATCTGTGGTGAATTGAGCTGCGCGCTGTTTTCGTCCTGTAAGAGGCGGATAGATATACGAAGCAGCGGCATACATAACCGGTGCAATCGCTGTAATACCCAAACCATTGAATAAACGTCGCAAAAAAGTTCGTCTGGAAGGAGTCATACAGCTTTACACTCACAGTCTTTCTTATTGAAGAATTGCAGCAGCTATCAAAATTGCAATAAATCCGGCAACTAAGGCGGGTCCGGTTCGTTTAATTATTTCATACGGTGTTGTTTTTACGAGAGTTGTTGTAAATATTACAATTGCAGCCACCGGAGACATAGTCCGCCCGAACGTTGCTCCGATTGCCCCGATTACCCCCAAATCAACCGCCCCCGATGGATTAACCTTCGCCAACGAAGGCAACACTGCCTTTGAAAATGAAACACTTGGTGCAGTCCCTGAGCCGGACAGAACTGCCAAAAGCCATGTCATTGAACCGCTGATTGTTTTAGCGATAAGGTCAAAATTCGACACCATCGTCACCACAATTTGAATCAAACCGACAGCTTCCATTCCCGCAATCAAGCAGCTTGCCGCAATTATCAATGAAATAACATGAATATACGCATACCCCAATCCCTCAAAGAATGTTTTGGTCAGCGAAGAAATATCACGGAAATTGAGCAGCATCACAATAATTGTGAAAAAAAGCATAACATGAACGACAGGAAGTCCGTCAGGATAAAGCGCAAGTAATGACGGAATAAGTTGGAATTTGGGTTGGCACAACAATAAAACAGCCACTGGAAGTGGTGGAAGAATTGCTTTGAAATAGTTTATTTTTCCGGGTGAAACATCTGTTACGATTTCCGGGTCTTCCATTGCTGTTTTTGGTTTGAAGAAAAATGCCATGAGCGTAAAAACCGCTACGGCAACACCAAACCCAAGTAATTCGGGATAGAATGCCGCATCCAGAACAGCAGGAAGCGGAACTTGAGTTGCAGTTTGAATCGCTACAATATCCGGTTCGCCGGGGTTAAATAAATTACCGCCACCGGAACATCCGAGTACTAATACTGCACCGGCAATAATGGGGTGAATCCGCGCTGCAAGAAGAATCGGAATTAAGATGGGTCCGACTGCTGCTGCCGAGGCAGTCTGGCTGGTAATTGCCATATTGGTAAAGAAACCCACAGCGCATCCGCCGGGTATAAGCAGCCATCGAATATGCTGAATAGGGCGCATCAGCAGCCGTACCATTTCACGATCGCAGGACGTAGCTCTTAGAACAAACGCATAACCCATTGCCGAGCAAATCGGTCCGATAATTTTACCGTCGCCCATTACCCGCTGAAATGTATCAAAAATGATAAGCGGTTTCATTGCAAGCGAGGCAAGTATCAAGCCCGTTGCAAATAAAACCAACCGAACATCTATACCACGCACCACAGAATAGACTGCTGCTGCCAAAACTCCCAACGAAAGAAGCGTAATGTAAGTACTCATTCAGATTACAGAAGGAAACAGGTAAAATTCATCCGGTTTTTCAGCTACTTGTATAATCCTCATTATCATCAGTAGAATAGGATTTGCAAACCGTATTCTACGGATGATATAGTTGATTACAGGGCAAATAGCCATACAGAGGGCAAAGATAAACTTTTTTTTCTGAAAAACTTATTGCTTCCTCTTAAATCTTGTTGTTGGTTGGATTGTTTGTGGGTGAAGTACTTGGAAATGTGCTGATTCAATTTTTGAAAATTACTTGTGTATTACTACTTGTCATGACAAGTTTTGTTCATTGACTGTAATAACTGCTATATATTCAGCCGGGAAGATCGTGACAATTGCATTTTCAGCCAGCCATTCCAGAGCAAGGGCTACTCTGAGTGTTTCGACCATTTCATGAAGTGAACAGCCGTACTCCCGCTTGAATTTCAAACGGGAATGAGATGCAGATTCCTTTGTGGAACGGTGCAGCAAATTTACGTCAAACACCGGATTATGGTAATTCTTTTGGATGCAGGTGAGAATTTCGGTGAGCGGCATTGGTGTTACCTCCGGTTATTTGTTAGTGTATTTGCTTTGTCCTCTTGCAATGAGCTATATATTCCATTTTATGAAGAAACAAAGAATGGATAAACAGTTCAGCGGCAAATGGCTTACAATCGTTTGGCTTGAGCCGTGGGAACATCCCTTGCCTCTTGACTCCGTCTTTTGCCGCTAAATCTGTATTATGATGCTCTTTTTGTATACCGACAATAATGCTGATTATCATATAGTTTTTTGATGTACGTACATCTAGATTTATTAAAGAAAATGTCTCCGAATCCTGATATCTGTGGTTCACAAATGCAATATACCGGGAAAAATGCCTTAAAAAATGGAGAATGTACACAAAAAGTCAGCCCTCCAACTGGTCAAATTTTGGTATTAAATCACGCGTTAAAAATCACAAATATTTACGTAATTATTATATATAATAAATAATAACATTAAAATAGAAAGTACTAAAATTAGCATCAAAAATGACCAATTCGGTCAGTTTTGGTTTATAAAATATTTTTTTATGTTTTTTTGGGATTGAAGAAGTGTCTTGTAGGTTGTTTTTGGACGGGTATGGGGGTAGATGTTCTTGCATAACCGTCTCTACTATTCAAAACAAAAGCCGCTTCTTTGTGTAAAAAGAAGCGGCTTTTGTTTATTCAAAAATGTAGTTTTCTATAAATAGCTGAGCCAACCCGAAGTGTCACGTCGTTTCACTCCTGCGTACCACTTACAGAGTGGGTACAGCATAATAATCACGCTAATCCATACGATATAGACTCCAATGAGCGGAAACCCAAGCTCACCGACTGATTGCGAGAAAAGAGAATCACTTGTGAAAAATCCCGCATTCATTCCACGAATAGTGGTAATCAGTACCGCGAGCAAATGAATTAGATAGATATGCACTATGTAATAAAACATCGGGACACGTCCGAAAACAATAGCCGGTTTTGAAAAAGAAAATTGCTTCCCATCAAATGCTCTAAGCACAAGCATCGCCGGACCTAGTGTGATCAATAGGTATAATAACGACGGCGGATATTTCGCTACATTAAAAAACGAGAGCACAGTATGGGTAGTATCATGCTGTAATAACCACGGCACAGGGTCACCGTAGATGTTAATTCCTCGAAGAATGAAAAAAGCTGCAATCATCCCCAAACCCAACCATAGAAGAATGGATTTGCGGCGTTGCTGTTCCATTTTATATAATACTCCAAAACTGTAGCCGCTTGCCATCACGCCAATCCATGGAAGCAGTGGATAAAGGTAGAACATTGAATTTGTAGGTGTAATCATCACCGCACCCGGCTCGTGGAAGATATTCCATATCCAACCCATCGCTCCTAATTCTCTAGCGTGAATCCCATCCAAACAATTATGAAACAGCAAGATTGAAATTCCAATTGCAGCGATAATCCTTTGCGGCAACCACATCAATCCCGCAAGTGCAACCATTGCCCAACCTATTGCCCAGATAACCTGCCCGACTGACGTTGAATAGCTGAGATTAAAGAACCAGCCGAAGCGTACCACCGTAAGCTCCAAAAACACAAGCCATAATCCGCGCGTAAGTAAAAAACGTGACAACTCAGCAGGGCGTTCGCGTTTGGATGAAAGGTAAGCACCCGTTCCTGCAAGGAACACAAAAACAGGAGCACAAAAATGGGTAATGAATCGTGTAAAAAAATAATAAACGTCAGTATGCACCATATCTAAGGGGTCAAACGAAGCATTAGAAAAATAATCACGTACATGATCGAGTGCCATGATGACCATTACCAATCCACGCAGAAAATCAATTGAATCAAGCCGGACTTTAGTAGTTGAACTGTCCATATATAATTCAGAGAAATGTGTATAAAACGAGGATAATTTTATTAAAAATTGCTATGCTGAAATATATAAACGGAACTTTTCAGTCTGGCCTGCTAGAACGCGTTAATTAAATGGCGGATTTCAGGAGGTCTTTGTGTGTAGTCAAGTGCAATGACATCAAACCTGCATTCTACATTACTAATTTTATTTATGTATAGATACCCCTCGGCGGTTCTCCTGATAACTTTCATTTTGCTTGGTGTAATCGAGGATTCGGGTGAACCGTAAACATCACTTGCCCGTGCTTTTACTTCAATAAAAACAAGTACATCCTTGTCACGGGCAATAATATCAATTTC
Source organism: uncultured Chitinophagaceae bacterium (assembly GCA_964527785.1). Taxonomy (GTDB): domain Bacteria; phylum Bacteroidota; class Ignavibacteria; order Kapaibacteriales; family UBA961; genus JADJXV01. The sequence continues at coordinate 100,767 of CAZGNO010000001.1, read as the reverse complement.
ACCGTCACGCCCAAAATGAAAGTTTCGCTTTACGATTTTGAAGCCCTTTTCTTTAAGAAATTCTACGGCTGCATCTTCGGCTATTGCGCCTTTTTCGCGTTGGTTTGGTTGTTCGGGCATAGATGGCTGTTCTTAGTTATTGAATTGGTTATTGTTTACCGAATACAGCTACAATAAATTCACGTAGTGTTATAATCTGTGGAGGATTTGCTGTGATAATTGCTTTGATAAAATTTGACATTTCTATATCCTCTGAAATTTTTAATCTCTTAGTTCTATTTTTGAACGTATCAAGTTCTTCGGGGATACTATAAATCAACGGTGATATTGATAAACTCTTTGCAGTATCTAAAATCCATTTTTCAATTCCTTCTTTAATATAGAAAACGTGCTGATTTGGAAGGGTTGAGTGTTTAAGCCATTGCACGCCATCCTTTTCCTCACTAAGTGAAAAATCACTCATAAATTTATTAGTTTTCAATCCTTTTTTATTTTTGTCAAAGAATCCGACAGTGATTTCAAGGTCACCTCTTTTTTCCATTACAACAAAAACTTCTGTTCCATTTACGTGTTGAAATTCACTATTATGCTTCCACTCAAAAGAATCTGTCAGGATTTCAATAATTAATGTATCGAAAAAACATTCAGGATAGAGTATCGGTTTTGGGCTTGTATTCATGTAACACTATATCCGTCAAGATTTTGAAAGATACTTGCATAGCCAGTTAAATAATCACTAACCTCTTCATCGGTGAGTGGTCTGATTTTAGTTTGAGAATCATCATATCCTACTATAAATACGGCTACCTTCTCCGTTGCCTCGCGAAGTAGGGAATCGAAAATACCATCGCTATGTGTAGTTATAAAATACTGGTTTTGCTCGTCTGCTAAAATTTCATCAACCAAAAAGCTTTGATAAGGCGCATACGTATGCGCTTCAGGTTCTTCGAATAATATTACTGAGTCTCTATTTGAATAGATTGCTGCCAGATGAAATATCATTCTTTGGAAAGTATCAGCTATTAGGGAATATGATAATTGTACATGAAATGCGCCGGATCTTTTCTGAATCTTAATTTTATTTTCCTTAGGATCATCAAATACAAGTACTATGTCAAAGCCGAATGGTTTTAAGAAATCAACTATTATTTCTTGCAACTTAGGCGTATGCTGCAATACTTCCAATAAATTGTCACCATAAGGCGGTAAAAGATAACCAATTTCAGTATTACCATGATTGGTTAAACGCTTATAATGATAGCTACGTATACCTGTACTCCGAATAGAATCTGAAACCATAAGTACTAAGCCATCTTTTCCGATTATGCTACTAAAATAGGAACCGCTATGTACAAAAACTTTTTGACTGTTCGTATAATCCAATGCATTTTCTGAAGCATAAATTTTATTTGTTTCTTCTTCCGCTTTACTCTTTTGATCTATAAAACTTTTAAATGCTTCTTTTGAAGAAGAAAAGCTACGCGTATTTTGCATATGATTAAGACCATTATTATCTGCAAAATATCCAAACAACCCATCGTTTGGAAAAAATGAAATTTGTGCATCGCCAATATTGCTTTCTACTGAAACCGGGCGGGATGTATCCAACATATTAAAAAGATCACTTACTTTTTCATAATATACCTTCCCTTCCAAAAACTTTGTTTTTACAGCCATATCCCCCGAAAGCAATGAAATCGCCTCAAGAATATTAGACTTCCCCGTGTTAGGCTTCCCAATAAAAATATTCACCTGCTTACAATCAAGCTTTATTTCCTTAATAGACTTAAAGTTCTTGATGGTCAACTCATTAATTATTGTTTTCATAGTATTTTCTATAGTTATATTAGTGTGGCACTATATCCCCAAACATCGTAGCAGAATTAGCACGATTGATTTTCACAGGAATAATATCACCCACAATATACCCGCCAAATTCATTATGAGTAAAAATTACGATTTTGTTTGAGTCTGTGCGTCCTTGCCACTCGGTAGGGGTTTTCTTGCTGGGTCCCTCTACCAATACCTTTTCAACTGTCCCTAAGGTCAGTTGATTAAGCTCACCTGAAACGATTCTTTGTTTTTCTATTATACGGTTAAGGCGTTCTGTTTTCACATCATCCGGTACATCGTCTCCCATTTTCCATGCTTTGGTTTTTTCACGTGGGGAGTATTTGTACATATATGCACCGTCGTACCGAACCTGTTGCATCAGTTCGATAGTTGCTTCGTTATCTTCTTCTGTTTCGGTGGGGAATCCTACAATTATATCCGTCGAAAGAGCGCAATTCGGCATTAATTCTTTTATTTTTCTCATACGTTCCAGATAATGTTCTACCGTATAGGTACGATTCATCAATTTCAAAATCCTATCCGAACCGGACTGCACCGGCAAGTGAACATATTTGCAAATATTATCAAATTCCGCCATAGTTTCGATGAGTTTATCGCTCATATCTTGCGGATGGGACGTTGTGTATCGAATACGCATTTCGGGAACAGCGCGCGCTGATGCAGCCAGCAAATCTGCAAAGTCTTTGCTTGTCTGTTCATCACGGTAACTGTTTACGTTTTGCCCAAGCAGAGTTGCTTCCTTGAATCCGCTATCCTGCAGTATTCTAAGTTCATTCACCACCGAATCCAGTGTCCGTGAGCGTTCCCGTCCGCGAGTGAATGGCACTACGCAAAATGTACAGAACTTATCGCAGCCGCGCATAATCGAAACCCAGGCAGAAATACCATCGGTTCGGAGTGGTAGAATATCGTCATACGTTTCAACACGGCTTAGCTTTACCGCAATTCCTTTCTCGCCTGTAAACGCCCTGCTTACCAGTTCGGGTACACTTCGATACTCGTCAGGCCCTACGACCACATCCACCAGTTTTTTCTCCAGTAAATCCCCTCGAAGACGCTCTGCCATACAGCCCAAAACACCTACGACCAAATCACTGTTCCGCTTTTTATAATACTTCAAATGGTCGAGGCGTTCGTGGATTTTACGCTCGGCATTATCACGGACAGCGCATGTATTCAGGAGGATTACATCAGCATCATCGGGCTTGTCTGTAATTGCGTAGCCGCTATTGTTCATCACTCCTTTTACAATTTCGGAGTCGTTTACGTTCATTTGACAGCCGTAGGTTTCCACGTAGAGTTTGCGTTCTGGAGCAGAGGGAGAAGACAATTCTATACCTTCATCCTCAAATGATTGGTTAAGAATAGGTAATTCAAACATAGTTTTTCGGAATAGAAGGGCAGCAACTGCACCTATAAAATCAGGTTAGTGTGTTGTTTTTAGGTGCAATATACGAAAAATGCGGGAAGGGAAAGGTGTGCGGCATTATAGCAAGATGTGAAGCATCAGGAGTTTTAGAATATTGATGAATAAAGAATAACTTTACTAAGCAAACCGTGAATAACAAAAAAAGCGGCAGTCCCACTCACGGAACTGCCGCTTTTCATATTTCACTCAGCTACTTGTTTTTACGAACACCCGCTGGTCGTCCCGCAATCTTCGCACACGGTGCAGCTTCCATTACGCTTCACCCGCATCGAACTGCAATTAGAACACTGCTCACCCGTATAGCCCTTTGTTTTCGCTTCATACACTTTAGTAAGCGAGCCATTTCCGCCGCCGGATACTTTTGCTGCTGCACGGGCAGAATCCGCAAAGTCCAATGTAAGATTTACAGACTCTTCGGCTTTTAGCTGATGTCCTTTGGGTAATACCACCGGCGGCTTGGACGGAACCTCATCCACAGCTTTTACATGAACAAAATCAGTACGGTTGAGATAATCATAACCAAGTGAACGGAAGATATAATCCAGAACCGACGTTGAGTTTTTGATAGATTCGTGTCCTTGTACAGGTCCTGCCGGTTCGAAACGCGTGAAAGTGAATGAATCCACCAGTTCCTCAAGCGGAATACCATATTGCAATGCCTTCGAGGCAAGCACTGCAAAACAGTTCATCAACCCCTTGAACGATGCGCCTTCCTTGTACATATCAATGAAAATTTCACCAAGTGTCCCGTCTTCAAATTCTCCTGTACGAAGGAATACTTTGTGTCCGCCTACGTATGCCTCGCGTACATGTCCTTTGCGTTTTTTCGGGAGGCGACGTCGTTCGGCGCGGTGATACACACGCTCTATTATTCGCTCCTGTACTTCTTTTTGTCCGAGTGTTTCGTCTAATGTGTCTTCATCGCCGAGCATGATCACTTCATCCAAGTCACTATCATTAGAAGAATTAAGCGGTTGTGAGAGTTTCGAGCCGTCGCGGTAGAGCGCAATCGCCTTTACCATCAATTTCCATGATTCCATATACACATTACCCACGTCTTCCACACTTGCATCGGCAGGCATATTTACCGTTTTAGAGATTGCACCGGAAATAAACGGTTGGGCAGCAGCCATCATTCTGACGTGAGCCATGTACTGAATATAACGCTGACCTTTTCTGCCGCATTTATTTGCGCAATCGAAAATCGGCAGATGCTCGTCTTTAAGATGCGGTGCACCTTCTATCATCATTGTGCCGCATACATAGTCGTTCGCAATTTCAATTTCGTCCTTACTAAATCCTAGCTGACGAAGCATATCGAATGAAAAATCATTTAACTGTTCGTCGGTAAATCCCAGCGAATGACAGAATTCATCACCTAAAGCCCATTTATTGAAAGCAAATTTAATGTCGAATACATTATCAAGCTGTTGCTCGATAATGTCAATTTTCTCGTCGGTAAATCCCTTTTCTTTCAGTTTCTGACGGTTAATTGACGAGCAACCGACAAATGTTCCGCGTCCTTTGCAATACTTTTCAATATCATCAATTTGTTGGTTATTATATCCCAAATTCACCAAAGCGCGACGCACAGATTGATTTACGATTTTGAAATATCCGCCTCCGGCAAGTTTCTTGAATTTAACCACTGCAAAATCCGGCTCAATACCTGTTGTGTCGCAGTCCATAACAAGACCAATCGTCCCTGTCGGTGCAATTACAGTTACTTGAGCGTTTCTGTATCCGTGTTTTCCCCCTAGCTCAATTGCGCTGTCCCATGAACTGCGTGCGGCTTTGAGAAGCTCCGAAGGGCAGAATTCAGGATTAATTCCAACCGGTGGAATAGACAGATTTTCGTATTCATTTGAAGGAGCGTTATATGCAGCGCGGCGGTGATTTCTCATTACGCGGAGCATTGCTTCCTTATTCTTTTCATAAGAAGGAAATGGCTTTACATCGCGTGCAAGTTCAGCACTTGCTGCATATGATTCACCCGTCATAAGGGCAGTTATAGCTCCTGCTATTGCGAGTGCCTTCGGGGAATCATACGGTATGCCGTCGGTCATGAGAATCGTACCGAGATTAGCGTAGCCAAGCCCGAGCGTGCGGAATTCATAACTTAATTTTGCAATTTGCTTTGACGGGAACTGTGCCATCAGCACCGATATTTCGAGCACGATTGTCCAAAGGCGGGTAGCATGACGGAAGTCTTCCACCAAAAATTTCCCGTTTTCATCAACGAAATGCGCTAAGTTCAAGCTCGCCAGATTACATGCCGTATCATCGAGAAACATATATTCTGAACATGGGTTAGAGCCGTTTATCCGTCCATCCGACGGACAGGTATGCCATTCGTTAATCGTTGTGTCGAATTGCAATCCAGGGTCGGCGGATTTCCACGCACTCATATTTATTTTAGCCCATAAGTCGCGCGCTTTTACTGTTTTTGCAATACCTTTTTTTGTTCGCCATTTCAAATCCCATGTCCCGTCTTCGATAACCGCCTGCATAAATTCATTTGTAACGCGCACTGAATTATTAGAATTTTGCCCGCTGACGGTAATATATGCTTCCGACTCGTAATGCGTATCGAATGTATCGAAATTAAGCGTTGTATAGCCCTGTTCCAATAAGTCCAACGTGCGTTGGATATAGTTTAGCGGTACAGCTCGATGAAGAGCACGCTGAATAAGTGTATTCAACCGTTGATTTTCCTTTCGGTCAGCCCCACCGGTCATTGCTTCGTCCAAAATCGCTTGGAGGAATGTTGCATTAATTTTAGAACCTGCTACGAGTGCAGCTACTTTTTCTTCTTCTTTAGCTTTCCATTCAATAAATGCTTCTATATCCGGATGGTCAATATTGACGATTACCATTTTGGCGGCACGGCGAGTGGTCCCGCCTGATTTGATTGCTCCTGCCGCACGGTCGAAGATTTTGAGGAAACTCATCAAGCCGGATGATGCACCACCACCCGAAAGTTTTTCGCCACTGCTGCGCAAACTTGAGAAGTTCGAGCCGGTTCCGCTTCCAAACTTAAATATCCGTGCTTCACGGGTAATCAGGTCGAAAATTCCCCCATCGTTTACCAAATCATCTTCTACAGATTGGATAAAACAATTATGCACAATAACACCATTTGCGGCAAACTGAGCAGATTCGGTTTGAATATCAAAAACTTCTTCCTCACCGATATACTCAATTGATACAATTGTTTCTTCTGACGTTGAATATTTATTTTTTCCTTGAATTGTTTCGTTGAGCAATTGAAGTTTGCATCTTTTTTCTTCCGATACAAAATTTACATAATTTTCAAACTTCTTGCGCTCTGAAGAATACGCAATTGAAACATGGTAGGGTTTGTGCCTGTCTTCACGCGAATCATTGCAACGGGTAACCGTTGAATATATCCCCAGACTCAATAACAGTATCTGCACTCCATGCGCAAGTTCTTCCGAAATAGTAGTCAAGGTTACATCACCTGAATTACGTCCGTTTTCATTACGCACCCTGACACAACCGTCCGCTTGGAATAGAGCTTGGAGGAAGGCGTATTGCTCATCACGTCCCGATTTGAAAATACACTCCGGTACTGATGCGGTGAGAGATGTGGTATTTAACTCGTACTCTTCTACGTATGTATCAACACGTTTGGAATCTAATTTTACTATTCTGTATAGCTCCCCAACATCGCGTCGTACACCGACGGTATAATCTCCAAATACTTCTGTAAACAAATCGGTTACATAATTAAATTCATCATCATTTACAGTAATGGCACCGAACATGGTTGTTTTATTGTTTTTGTTGTATTTACCATAGTAACCATCGCCAATGATCCATCCCGCTAATGCTGCTTTTGCTATACTGTTTTTTTCAGATTGTTTGTGATTGAACGTAAATTCGCTGTCATTCCCAACAGAATGAAGAGGAGATTGTTTAGATGTGTATTCTGTGCTGCCGTTAGCATATTCAGAATTAAAAACTTCCAGCAATGAGTGAACAGGTTCACTCATTGCTACCTGTTGAACTTTTCTGCCGAGAAGAGTTCTGAGCTCACCCCACGAATAGTGTCCACCGTCTTTGAGACGTTTGTCAGAATTCCAAATTCTGTGATCGTCCGTAAATTCAATAAAATTACCGTTTTTCAGAACAGCGCGGTAAACGCTTTTTACCCCGTTATTTTTTACGGCAACTACATTTACAAAACGATTCCCGTCGAAAACCCGCATACCAACTTTATTCTCATCAACGACTGAACCGATTGTTACCACTCCTTCATCAGTAAACAAAAGAGTGTTTCTTCTGGCGCACGCGTGGGGCTGAGGATGTGTATAAGAATCTGTTGACTGGGTAAGTTCAGCCGTTTCAGGGTCAACATAATAGTGTCCTTGCGGTTTACCTGAAATCCCATAGGCAAAATTCAGTCCGGTATTGAACCACTGCGGAGAATTTGGTGCAGTCATTTGCTTGAGAAGGGTATAGGCAATCTCATCATAGAATGCCTGTGCATCTTCTGTTGTGTCGAAATAGCCGTATTTTTCTCCCCAATGCCGCCAGCATCCTGCAAGACGATGCACTACTTGGCGAAGATTATTTTCGCTTCCTGTCTTTTGTTTTCCATTGTCATCGAGCACAGGATTACCCTGTTCGTCAATGAGCGGTACACCGGCTTTACGGAAATATTTCTGTGCAAGAATATCGGTAGCCACCTGCGACCAATGCGAAGGTACTTCGATATTTTCCATGTTAAAAACGAGTGATCCGTCGGGGTTTCGGAGGACGGATGACCGGCGCGTATATTCAAATTGAGAATAAGGGCTACTGCCGGATTGCGTAAAGCGGCGTGGAATATTCATTGAAACCTCAATAAATTAAAAAGTAAATTTTCGTAAGAACGAAATGAATGTCATTATCATCAAAGAAGCTGACAATTATCTATGCCCCTACTTTTGGCAGGGCTTGGAATATACACTATCACGGACAATTGTAAACTTTATTAGGAGGGCAACTGAAACGATGCTGCTCGACATCTCAAAATTAAGATAAGTTTTCGACTTAATTCAATGAATTTTTTTGTTGGGGAAAACTTAATCTATACTTTATATGATTGAACTCTAAAATGCAGATATAACGTAAGGAAAACACGACCAAATTAGGTAAGAATTGCCTACAATTTACCAAAACTCCCAAAAGCATTTTTGCCTACTGAAAAGACAGAACTAATTTATAGAAACGAATGAGCTATGCTATTCGTTTGTACTCTGCATGATTAACTGATCAACAATTATTTTTGTTTTGCATCGTAAAACGAGATTAAGGCATGGAAAATGTTGTGTGATAGCGTGATTTCATTTCAGTGAACAGACTTTTTATTTATCAGACGTATGGATACTATATCTTCTTCCCGTAAAGAGTATTTTGAGCTTTCAAAGCACTCGGCTGTTCAATTCCTCACTTTCGGCATATTGGTTTTTGGAATTGCCTATTCGCTTCAGTTTTATGTTGGGCTTCCGCTCATGGATATGTTTTTCCGTGAATTTCTCCATACTGAGGTTATAAAAGACGGAACAGTCGTGCAATATCAGATTTCCGATGATGCTAAAGCAGAGTACATTACAACCTCCTACACCACCAAATGGGCAATTGTGGATAATCGTTTTACAGAGAAATCTGCAACTCCTCAAGCACGATACCTGTTTAACCCTTTGCTTGCACTTCTGCCGATGATTCTCACATTGTCTGCTGCACTGGCTGCACTGTTCTCGGCGTTATTACCGAAAAACATCGGGCTGCTTCGCCAGAAAATTGAGAGGGAGATTGTAAACTCACTTGATCGCATCGCCAGAAATATCTACGGCGAGCATACCGATGCCGAATTACAAGGCATCGTCTCTAATCTTCTCGGTTCGGATATGCGGCAATTACATGACTATGCCGAATTGGTAGGGGTACAATATCATGAAGTGGAAACTTTACAGAGATCTGTCAGATGGCACGAATCATCAAGCGTGATGCACCTTGTACGGGTTGGCGGTGCAATTAAATTTTATATGCGCCAATACTTTACCATACAGTACAGTAATTCTATTTTAGGTTTGGTATATATCGGTGCTGCCGCACTGATTATCATTATCGGGATTCGCGGTTTGAAGTTCATTCCTCCATCTGAACCGTCCATTATATTGTTTGCTCTCGGACTGGAGTTTGTACTGTTGATTATTTATGCGCTTACATTAATGTATTCACGGCAAGAAGATTTACCGAGTAGCGAACACCATACCGAAAAACTTGATACGTTTTTTGGAGGTGACAGCGTAGGGGGCAGCAAGGAAGTAGAAGACTTGCTGCGGGTATTCATTGCCAAAGACCATAAGGGCTAATTATTATGGCTGAATCAACCCACTATCAAGAAGTAGCAATACACTTATCCCAATTCCAATCCGATACACAACAAAAACAATCGTAGATTTCGTACGAAGAAATCGCAATAAAAATGATATAGAAGCATAGCCGCTTATAAAAGCAGCGAGCGAAGCAATTATAAGCGCGATTACATCCGCAGAAGAAATATATCCTAGCGAATGCTTTAATTCCAGGAGTCCGCTGCCAAGCACTGCAGGAATACTTAATAAGAACGAGAATCTAGCTGCTGTCTCGCGAGTCATACCCAGAAACAGCCCCGCTGTAATTGTCGTTCCTGAACGAGAAGCACCGGGAATGAGAGCCAAAGACTGTGCCAGCCCTACTACAATAGCGTCTCCCCACGATACCTTGTCCATCGTTTTTCGTAATGAAGCTACGCGCTCGGCTATAAATAATATGACAGCAAGACCAATCAAACTAAACGAAATTACCGTTAAATCTTTGGTCAGGTTTCCTTCAATTATTTTCTTTAATCCAAGACCAATTGCTACAATCGGAACTGTACCGATAACAATCATCCACCCCATCCGGGCATTCAACGATTGCTCTTTTATATTTTTAGGCGCACTGCCCAGATTCTCACGAAAGAAAGCTGTGGTAATTGTGGAAATATCTTTTGCAAAATAGAGCAACACTGCTGCGAGTGTGCCGAGTTGGATAACCGCTACAAATGCTGTCCACTCTTCAGGATGCTCAGGGGAGATGATTCCCATTAATTTACCGGCAATTGTAAGATGTGCGGTACTACTTACCGGAAGGAACTCTGTTAGACCTTGAATGATGCCTAAGATAAGTGATTGTAAGGGAGACATAAATTCGAAATCAATAATTAAGGTTCAAGTACCGGGACAAAATTACATCGAAATAGTAGCCCTGTCATTCTGAACGCAGTGAAGAATCTCCGCGTGCTGTTCCATACTGTTTTTGTATTGCATTGCGGAGATTCTTCGGTCTAAGAATCCCTGTAAATGACATCTCTTAAAATGTTAGTACAATTTAGTGTCCTGTCATGCTGAACTTGATTCAGCATCTCCGTGTGTAAGACGAAATAGCACATTGAAATTAGCATGACTTAACAGCAATAGACCCTGAATCGAGTTCAGGGTGACAAGCGTAAGTATTTTATTCCAATGTCATTGCACTATTTTGTAGGCGGCTCGGCGACTATCAGGAACTTAGAATGACAATCCTTGAAAAGGCAAATTTGTTCTGTCCATTTACTTATTTCAAATAAAAAGAGAAAAACAACCGGCAATAACCGTCTGTTTCTCTCTATTATAATCTCATACTCTTACCAAATCCCTACCCGAACACACTGACGGAATTTGATTTTTGAAGAGCAAGGTGGAGAACGTGCTGTGTGTTTTTAATAAGAACATCGGCTGATTCTTTTGGCATTGCCTCGGCAGCACCGATACTCACAGTGACGGTAAACCGTTTTCCAAACACTTCGATGACTGAACTTGCTATTTCTTTACGAAGTCGCTCTGCCCAAATTTGAGCTTTTTGTGTTTTCTGACCGATTAGTGCAATTGCAAGGGTAGTTTCATCTAGTTCACCGACAATATCATATTGCTTTGTGTTCTTACGAATGATTGAAATAATATGAAGAATCATATATTCCATCACTTCATGCGACGCTTCGATTGAAAAATAATGATCCAACTGGATAAGCACTAATGTAATTGCTGAGGTATAATCCGCAGAACGTGCAATTTCTTCCTGCAACCTCTGAGAGAATGCCATTGCGTTAAAGATTCCGCGAGATTCATCTACCATTGCCGACGTTTGGAGCATATCCTGAAATCTCATTTGCTCGATAATTGTTCCGGTTTGCTCACCAAGGATTTCCAGTATGCTGACATCTTGTGCTGTAATTCCGCTGCCAGGTCCTTCTACGAATAATGCCCCGTAATTATGAGACATTGATTTGAGAGGTACGGAAACGAAATAACCGTTGACAAGCTGAGTTTCAGATTGAGCTACACGGAACAAATCTTCTTCAACAGGATTGAGAAATGTTGTTTTTGCAGTAAGGATTGTATTTCCTATAAGTGAGTTGTCGAGGTCCAGCAGTTCTCCTATAATTGCCGTGTTTGTTTGGTCTTTGGATAGAATTTGATGTACGCTCCACTGATTCGCTTCGTGGTCGAACATTCCGACACCGATAGTATAGTATTCCAAGGCACCGCTCGCTGATTCTATCAATGCCGCACAAATATCATCAACTCCTGTCTGCGACTGATTGACAAGGGAACGGAAATTACTGATTGTATCTAAAGCACGGATTCCTTGAAGCAGGTCGTATTTTCCGGTATAGCTTTGTACCAAACCACTGATAAGTTTCGTAAAGTGACCAAAGAAACCAACGGTTATCGCATCGTAGGCATCCGGTTGCTTCGTATCGGCACACAACACCCCAACCACCGTATTTCCGAAAAAGACCGGAACACCGATAAACGAAATCGTACCTGCCGCCCGCACATAGTAGGGTATCAAGTCAAGTTCGGCTGCAGGTTTAATTTCTGTAAGAATTTCCGGGCGACCGCTTGCCGCAATCTGACTGACGACATCATCGCTGAGCAGGAATTTTCTTTGCTGAGAGACAATGTCGGGATTATCCGAAATAAATGATTCTAAAACGAGTTGGCGTTTGTCATGATTTACCCAAAAGAAAGCTGCTGTTCTTGCAGTCGTTACTGAACGAATAACCATCAAAACACGGGTAAGCAAGTGGTCAAATTCTTTACGTGGTTCATTGTTGAGAATGGCAGAATGGTCATCATCCATCAAATCTTCTATTTGAATATTCAATCGTGCGCGTTTATGTCCAGCTGCTTCTCGCGCTTCCTGCTCGATTTCCGCAACTTCTTGAGGAATAGTTTTTACTTCAGTTGCTTGCTCCGGCGCACTCGTCTGACCGGTAGCAACCGTCGGAGCAGGAGTTTTCGGTACAAAGTTCAGTACAACCTGAGATTTGACAGTTTCCTCAACAGCCAAATTAACAGAAGTTGCGTCAGAAATAATTTCAACAGTTTGCGTTTCTTGACCCGTTGCCACAATTTTTTCTACAACGCGCATCTCAGAGATACTGTTATCATCAGGTACGGGCATCGGAGGCAAATCGTCGTAGTCAACTGTATCATCAAATACCGCTCTTTTTCGAGGAGTAACAGCTATTGAATCGGGTGATGATTGCTCGGTTTCTACAAACCGCTTGGCAGGTTTTTTGGGAAGTTCTTCGGAAGCATCAGCTGAAGTATCTTTAGGAACATCATCTTCCCCGCCGAATGACGTGGCAAAATCATCAAACACAATTCGCTTTCCGGCTGCACTGTCGCGTTTGACCGTCGTGCGAAAGGCGGTGGTCTGGCTCACGGGTTTGCGGGTATACTCCACCGTTTCCGAAATTCTCTGTGAAATTAACATAAAATACCCCACCCCGCCCAAAACAGAAACACACACACCAATGAGGCGAATAGGTAGTTCAGGTAGGAAAAGGGCAATACACAGCCCGCCAATTACGGCAAGCATTGCAAATACTTCCGTTGAATTTGCAGGAGTTATGATTTTTCTGAAATCAAGAGATCGTTTGTACATACACACGAAGAGGAGGGTTCCAGACTATGCTGCTGCTGCATGATTTTACGCAAATGTACGGAAAATCAGCCAACTATCCAGATGTTTGATGCAATTTGGCTAAAAAAATTTACTTTTTCATTCACGGACGAACCAACCGCGCGCAATAAGCCCATCCCGTATTTCATAAATAGCAGTGGCGTGAACAGGTCCGTCGGCAGCTAATCCTACCACCTGTTCTTCGTCAATCACTACATTCCCGCAAACAATTCTTTTGGTAACCGTACAGTGGAGTTCGGTGCATCGCGCGAACTGTTCGCCATACCGCTGTTTCATTTGTTCAATTCCTGAACAGAACACTACGCCGGTAAGAAGACTGATTAGTTCTACATCCGGCGTATAAGCATCGCAAAAAGCAGTAATATCACGCTTATTGTATGCGTCGAGCTGTCGTTGTGCTGCTGCTTCGGGGGTGTTCATGATTATTTTGTTTTTCTATATTACCAAAAAACTTACTGCCTCACCGGTACAGCTAACGAACCAAAGTATTTCTGAATGTCAGGTTTTAGAATTTCTGATTTATCATGAGAAAGAAACCCTACTTGATACATTCGAGGTTTTGAGAGCAGATAATCGAAACGTCCGTAGAGGTCTTTGCCGTCCATTTTGGAAACAAACCAAAAGCTCACGCCCTTTCCCCCATTTTTGATAAATGGTTTGCTTTCGCTTAGTCGCGCACTCCATTGTCTTAATGCTCCGTTCAGGGCATTATCAAGCATATTATCGGGTGTCTGCTGAGCAAACGTAGTTGATGAATACTCGTTAGAACCAAAGATGCAAATTCCTCGATTGATTTCGGAAATATAGGTGTACATCGAAATAGTGTCGTCGCTTGCAGTGGTGATGAATTGGGTGTCTGCTTCCGGTGTCGGGAAATCGGGTGGTAATGCAATCGTAAAATGTCCGCTCGGAGATTGGACTTCTATTCCACTATCAGCAGGAACTTCATTCTTTTGTTCCGGCTGACGTTGATTACTGCATGAAACGAGCAGCAAAATCAAAAGGGGGAAATAGCGGTACATCATTTTTCTATGTAATAGATTACTGACAGTTACTCATCACTCGGCTTTTTCTCACCCGATTTAATACTCACATCAAGCACATTTTCCGATGGGACAAGTGGACAGCTAAACGCATGATTATATGCACAGTAAGGGTTATAGGCAGAGTTAAAATCCAATGTATATTCATCTGCCCCGACATCCTCCTCAATATCAAGATACCGTCCTGCACCGTAGGTCTGTTTGCCATTTGTTGCATCTTTAAATGGAACAAAGAGTGTTTCACTTGCTTCGCCAATCGACTTGAAGGCAGTCAGTTTGTAGGAAGAATCACCAATTGCAAATGTAAAAAAACCATAGCGAAGGTAGAGACGCTTATCATTTTGCTTTGAAGTAAGCATTTGAATTGTATCAGGTTTGTCCGATTGGTCGAATGTAGCGTTTACATAATACTCTTCCGATGGAAGGTAATATCGCAGTCCTGTAAATGTAGTACGCTGTTCGGGTAGAAGGGGAGAATGCGAATCTGACTTAAAGAACTTATCTTTTTCCTTGCGTCCTGTTTCAATACTATGAGCATCAAATTCGATATACCCCTCACCGTCAAAACTGTCGTCCGAACCGCAACTATTTACAATCATAGGTACACTACATAATAACAGTAAAAGAATAAAGCGATTCATAACTATATTGACTGAAAGTACAAACAGATTACGTACAAGATCAAGAATAATCGAAGACATTGTTATTACGTAGGCAAAACAGTTAATTCCGTACAATTTCTTTGCAAGATGATATGCAAAGTAGAGCAGTTTAGCATCCTGTCACGAGTTCTGAATGACGTCCATTTGCTCATTTGTTCTTTCAGTTGTATTGGCACTTGAAAAAAACTCCTTTTGAGCAGCAAGGATACCTTCCACCACAAGATGAGGACAGGTAATAAGCTCTATGCCTTCCAACCCGAATGTAACAAACAAATGTTCACCGCCTGTTATTATTATAGGAATTGATTCACTTCCTATTGCTTTCCCTATCCGAGAAACAATCTCTCTAATTGCCCCAATAGCTCCCCATAACGTCCCGATTGTCATTGCTTGTGAGGTAGTGGTACCATACGATGCTGTATCATACGTAGCAGTGAGTAGAGGTAATTTCCCTGTGAAATGTTCTAATGCCCTAAGCTGTGTAGTTATCCCCGGAATAATTGCTCCACCACGAAAGACACGGTTAGAATCAAGATAATTGATTGTTATGGCTGTACCGCAATCTATGGTGATAAACGGAGGAGTAGCATACTTCAAAGCACCGATTACACCAAAGACTCTATCACTTCCCGCTCCTTCCACTTGCGAAACATCAATAAGGGTTTGGTTGTAAAGCAGAAATTCCGCCGAAACAATTGTGATTGAGCGATCTATCAGCATATCAATGACTTCTGTTTCAGTATCGGGATTTACCGAAGAAATACCCCATGAATATGATGTATCATGTTTTTCAATAAATGCAAGCAAATCCTCTAACCAACTGCCATCCGCTTCACCGATTTCGAACGCGGCAAAACCATATTCTTCGCTGAGAACTTTAACACGGCTATTGCCTATATCAATTGAAGCAGATTTCATTTAAATCAATAAAGTAAGAAAACAACCTGTAAATATACTGTTTTTCTTTTTACTGTAGAAACAAACCTCGTTATTCTTCTACATTACCCACAAGTCGAAGATTAACTTCCCTCTTGTCCAGATTGACATTCACTATTTGTATCCGCAATCGTGTTCCTATTCGATAGGACTGTTTGCGCCTGCGTCCTATCAGCTGGAAATTCTTTTCATCAAAAATATAGTAATCATCCGTCAAATCTCGAATATGGAGCAACCCTTCTATTCCTACCTCATCGAGCAGAACAAACACACCGAAACTTGTTACGCCGCTAACTGCCGCATTAAATTCATGCCCCAAACATTTTTGAGCGAGAATGGTTTGTGCCAGCTTCGTTGATGCGCGCTCTGCCTCTACCGACTGCCGTTCCCGAAGAGAACAGTGAGACGATGCAGCGGAAAGCTGAGTATTACACGCTACAATCCGTTGCGGTGAGGGCAATTCAAGAGCGTACTCCTTGAGCAAGCGATGAATGATAACATCGGGATAGCGGCGAATAGGCGAGGTAAAATGCGAGTAATCGCTAAATCCAAGCCCAAAGTGCCCGATGTTTTTCTCTGAATAGACTGCTTTTGCCATTGCCCGCAGCATAAATTGATGAATCACCTTTTTCTCAGGCAATTCATCCACTTGTTGAAGTAAATGATTTATTTCTTTCGAGGTGAGATTTTCCAGTTTTGTCTTTACGCCAAGTGAGCGTACAAAATTCAACACGTCCTTCAGTTTTGCAGCATCGGGAGAGTCGTGAATCCGGTAGAAAAACGGTAATGGATTACGCAGCTTCATCTGTTTGCTTATGGTTTTGATGTGCAGAGCAACTGTTTGATTGGCAGCAAGCATACATTCTTCTACCAGTTTTGTAGCATCATTCCCGCTTTTTATTATCGCTTTTATCGGACTTCCCGTTTCGTCCAATTGAAATCTGGTTTCGGTGGTCTCGAAATCCAAACCGCCTTTTTCAAACCGTTTTCCCCGTAATATTTTAGACAGATTGAAAAGGTTGGTAATGAGCTCGAGGTGCTTCCCTTTGCCCGATTCAATGATGTGTTGCACCTCATTATAAGTAAACCGTTTCTTACTTTTGATGGCTGTCTCGGCTATTTCATATTTTTTGAGGATTCCTTTAGGGGTGAATTCCATAAACACAGAATACGCAAACCGAATTTTACCCGGAACGAGCGAACAAACATCATTCGAGAGGGATTCGGGTAACATGGGTACGACTCTATCCACAAGATATGTACTGTTGGCACGGTTGTATGCTTCTTCATCGAGGGGAGTACCTTCTTCTAAATAATACGTAACATCAGCTATATGCACACCCAACCGGTAATTCTTGTTTCCTAAAATAGTCAGCGAAAGTGCGTCATCAAAGTCGCGAGCGTCATCAGGGTCAATGGTAATAATTTCCTCATTACGGAGGTCAATACGTCCGTTGGTAATTGCCTTAGATGTCGGCTGTACGGCAGCTTTTCTGGCTTGTTCTTCGAGCTGTTCCGTAAATTTAGCAGGCAATCCAAATTCCTTGAGTACCCCAGCAAATTCAACCGACGGATTACCCGAACGTCCCAATACTTCCATGATTTCAGCTTCGGGACTTTTGTGAGCATCTTCCCATCGGAGAAACCGCCCCAGTACTTTATCACCTTTTGTTGCACCGTTCAGTTTCTTGGGGGGAATAAGGAAATCCAGATAGTGTTTGTCCTCATCAGGAACCAGAAAGTAAAAATCACCGTCAAACTCGAGTGTTCCGGCAATTGGGGTATTCGCACGTTTCGTAACATTGAGAACTGTACCATATGGTTTTTTATCTTTTTTGAGCGCGAGTAATTTTACTTGCACCCTGTCACCATCAAGTGCAGTAGCTAAGTATTGCTGACGAATATAGATAACCGGAAATTCGGATGATTCTGTAGTAATCAAGCCACGATTATGCTCATACTTCAATGTTCCCTCGAAGAGGGTTGTATTTTGAGAAACGGGCTTTAGACCAAAGCGTCTGCGAGCCGACTTATGGATTGTTTTGTTCTGCACAAGCGTATTGATTTCTGCACGTAGAGACTCATATTCCGGTGTATCGGATGATAGTTTGAGAAGTTTGGCAATATCAATAAGGCGCAGGGTTGCCGGAGCATGGCTGTCCAGAATAGCATAAATTTTTTGACCCAAATCGGGTTCTGAAGTTGAAACATCAGGAGAAGGAGTTTTTTTCTTGGGCATAGTTGAGATTGTAATATTGAACTGTTGTTTTGGTATGTTTACTCTTACTATCCCCTTGTAAGAATATTGAAAAGAAACAAGTTGCTACAGTATAGCGAGAATACCACACACTTAAATATGTGAATCTATAATACTGCGCATCATCTCTGACGAACGAAATGTAAAAATCTGTTAAATATTCAAAATTTATGAAACATGACGAAACCTATAGAATTTTCTAGCGTAATTGCTTTAACGATACGACTGAATAGCTTTTTGCTTTTAGTTAGTTATCAATTTTATTTTATTAATAATTACACATAGTATGAAAACAAACCTCCTCTCCAAGCTCACAGTAGCTGCAGCAATTATAGGCATTATCGCAAGCACAACAGCTTTTGCAGGCGAATGCCTTGACGGTTCCGGTAATGTTATCGGGGAAAACCATTCCGTTACGTCGTTCAATAAAATTATCGTTGAAACTGACGCAACAGTAATTCTCTCCCAAGATATGACTCAAAGCGTTCATATTCAAGCCGATGATAATCTCCAAAATATCATTGAGACGAAAATTGAGAACGGTACCCTCAAAATATCCGTTCCGAAATGCCTTAATCCTACAAAAACCATTAATATCTTTGTTGCGACAAAGAATATTGATGAAATAACTCTTGCAGGGAACGGAAAAATTGTAGCTCCTTCAACCATTAGCGCCGATGCTATCAAATTCATTGTAACCGGAAATGGCGAGATTACGATTGACGAACTCCATGCAGAAAATATTTATACACAGATTGTAGGTAATGGAAAGATAACTCTTGCCGGTGATGCTATCTCGCATACAATTGAATCTATTGGCAGTGGTGATGTGTATGCCTACAAATTAAAAGCAATTAACACAAAACTAAATGTAGCAGGTGCGGGCAACTGCGAGGTCTGCAGCGAGAATCAATTAGATGTACGAATTACAGGAAATGGAACCGTAAGCTATAAAGGAAAACCGGAAACTTTGAGCAAAGACATATCCGGCAACGGAAAACTTACGAGCAAAAATTAAAACCCTTTGAAACACCAAAAAGTTCGGACAGGTTTCGGCTCCTGTCCGAACTTTTCAAAGGGAAAGTAATTATCACATAAATTATACTTTGGGATATGTGATATAACCAACTCCATCATACCCGACCTATAACAATCGGCAAGATGAGAAAAAATACCACTGCCACAAATACTGCATTACGCTTCGGCTCGTAATGCGGTTTTTTTTACGATATATCGCTTATAATGATGTAAATGCTTATAATGATATAAATTTGATTAACTTATGCTAAAAATAAATCAGCAAAATATTTTTAGTTTTTGAACGTTTTTTATTACAGCTAAAAATAATATAAACGGCGTATATCATATTTGTCACAATAAGGGTTTAACGCCATGAAAGCACTATTTTCGACAATACGAAACGACCGATTGGTTGACGCAGTCATATTGATAATGAGGGTTTGGGTGGGTAGTTTTATGCTCACACACGGTGTTCCGAAACTGATGAATTTTTTTTCGGATGCGCCAATACAATTTGCTGACCCTATTGGCATTGGAGTATTCCCATCATTAGTGTTGGTAGTTTTTGCAGAATTTTTTTGTGCAAGTTTTCTAATACTTGGTTTTGCCTCAAGAGTATTCGTAATTCCACTTATCATCAATATGAGTGTAGCCGGTTTTATTGCCCACGCAAATGACCCGTTCGGTAAAAAAGAAATGGCTTTTCTCTTTCTGCTTATGTATATAGTTATCTTAGTTTTGGGTAGTGGCAAATTTTCGCTAGACCGTTTGATTGAAAATAGGTTAAATTCCAAGTTGCAGTCCTAGTCAAAAATATAGAAATTGACTTTACGAACTATTTTATCACAACTTAGCATTTCCAATCCGCACTTTCTAAAAAATCTTACGTTGATTTACGTTTAGTGCTTCTTCTTTTGACAAACTGTCCGATAATGCCTCAAAAAAACAAGTATAACTTGCTGAGATTATTATGCCTGACATTCATCCCATATCAGCCCGCAATATTGTTCCGGCTGTCGTACCCGTAGTGGAAACCCAACCGGTTCACGCTCATACCCCCTCGGAATCTCAGCAAGCACTCCTCACGGCACAAACCATTATTTCAAAATCACTGGCTGTACCGGTTCTCACTTCATCGTTGCTTTCACAAGCACTCGAAAACTTACATCGGGAATTTCAGCGTTTACCGGGGAATATAGCAGTACCTATCCTCGAGATGTTGCGTCAAATGCAATCCGCACAAACCCCGATGACAGAAAGAGCACAGTTCTTTTCTATTAGTAATAACCCTGCGTCGGTATTTGTATTGCTGCAAGAATTTATATCAATGACAAACGGGAATCCCGTTATGAGTCCTGCAAATGCTGCTGCATTGCAAATGGTTATGCTTATGGAGCGCCAACTTGTCATTAATCTTCATGCACTGGCAGCAGGACTGCCACTACGGGTATTCTTCCCTATTCCAAGCGAACCGCATCTTGATGTAGCTGAATTTACGTATGATAATGCCGATAAATCAAATAACCATCTTCGCCATTTCTCACTGAAAATGGATACAAAAACAATGGGAGAAATTGCTGTAACCGGTGCAGAACTGGACAAGCGTTTACATATTGGCTTTCATACCCAACACGTAGAGAGTGTTCGGCGATTGATGGATAATTTCCCGCATCTGCGCTCTGCTTTGGAGGCGCAGCAATTTATTGTCATGGGATTGACGGCAACCATGAGTAAAACACCAAGAAATGCTCAAACCGAAGCCATTTCTCATATTTCTGTTACTACCTAAACTCATTGACTGAGTTGTTTTGAGCATACTTTGTATGTTCGTAAATTTAGTGCCGATAAAATTAATCTTAACAATCAAATAGCGTCATTCTTAAGGAGTCTTCGATTGAAGAATCTCTGTTTGAACAAGAAAACCCGTTAGAAGGATGCGTTTAGGGAGATTCTTCGCTTCGCTCTATATGACAGAGATTACCAATATACCAATTGGCTTTATCCCTGCGCTTAATTCAATTACTACTCATTCATGAACTTTCATCTCACCTGTCTGTGTTTGTGATGTTTTTCTACTGTATTGATGTAATTTTGCAGTATAAATCATAGAATACTCTCTAACACAAAATCGAAAATGATCTCACAATTCAAACAAATGGCAGCAGAAGCGGCAGTAGATTCGATTACGAGCGGTATGGTTGTAGGACTTGGACACGGAAGTACAGCAATTTTCGCAATGAGAAAAATTGCTGCGTTGATGCATAACGGAACTCTTACGAATATTCTTGGAATACCCTGCTCTCTCCAAACTAAACAACAAGCAACTGAACTCGGGATTCCGCTTACGACCCTCGAAGAGCATCCAAACGTAGATGTAACGATTGACGGGGCAGACGAGATTGACAGCAAAATGAATATGATAAAGGGCGGTGGAGGAGCACTTCTTCGTGAGAAAATAGTTGCACAGACAAGCAAAAAATGTATCTACATTGCCGATGAAACGAAGTATTCAGAATATTTGGGTGAAAAATGGGCTGTTCCTGTCGAAGTATTACACTTCGGATGGCGTGCTACCTCTGCATTCATTGAGTCGCTGGGAGCTACGGTAAGTGTTCGATATATGTCTGATGGCACTCACTTCCTTACAGACCAAAAGAATCTGATATTGGATTGTAATTTTGGAATAATGCATTCACCCGCTATAATTGCTACCGCTATGAAGTCCCGTGCAGGAATCGTCGAGCATGGATTGTTCGTTGGAATTGCCGACGAAATTATCATTGCTGGTGCGAACGGACTTCGATTCATCAAACGATAAAAACCTTTGCTCTACTTTGTAAACGAGAAAAGCCCTGCTGTTGTTTCAGCAGGGCTTTTCAATTTCAACATATAGATATTTTGCTTATTTAATACCGATAAGCTCAATTTCAAATATCAATGTTTCACCGGGTCCGATTGCTCCGCCCGGAGCTTGACGGTCACCGTAAGCAAGGTCGGTAGGAATAAACAGTCTCCATTTTGCTCCTACTTTCATAAGCTGTAGAGCTTCTGTCCATCCCGGGATAACACGGTTTACCGGAATTTCCAGCGGCTGACCTTTATCTACCGAGCTGTCGAATTTTTTACCGTTAAGCAGAGTCCCTGTATAATGTGCAATTACCGTTTGGTCTGCTTTGGGTGTTGCACCTGTTCCTGCTTTGAGTTCAAGATATTGCAGACCGCTTGCAGTAGTTACCACACCAGGTTTTTTCTTGTTTTCAGCAAGGAATTCCTCGCCTTTTTTACGATTTTCCATTCCGGCTTTTTTGGCTTCTGCTTCTTGCTTAGCTGCCAAGTCAGCTTGATATTGTTGCATTATTTGACCCATTTCTTCATCGGTCAACAAAAGTTTTGTACCTTCTGTATATGCATCTTTGATTGCATCGGACATAACCTTGGTATCAACATCGTATTTTCCTGCACTCAAATTTTTACCGATTTGCACACCGATACTATAACTCACTTTGTCTTTTTGTGTTTTAAGCATAGTAGTTTTTCCTTCTTTCGGTTTTTCCTCCGAACACGCTTGCATCGCTATTACGTACAAGCAGAAAACAGCAATTGCGCTGAATTTCATAATAGTTTAACTCCTGAAAATTAATAATGGGCAGATTTCCTGCCTAAGAACAATAAATATGATTGGCTACTTTACTACAAAAATGGTAGAATTTTTTGAAAAAATTGCTATAAAATTATTTTGGACACTTCATTCATATACACAAAAGTACTTTTTAATGGTTTGCCAAACCATTCAACGATACATCGTTGTCTGCGTTAAACATATGTTCTATAACCTGATGTTGTTCTGTAATTCTGCGCAACAATTGCCAAGGGTAAATTCCGGTATCGTGCCCGTCTCGCCAAAACGCCTGAATTCCATAATTACCTACCGGAACAAGTTTATCCAATTCATTCATTCCCTGCGCAAACATCTTGATTCCGAATGAAACCGGCTGTCCCATTATCTGTTCACCTTTGCAGAGGGCACACGGGCATTCGTCTCGAAGCTTTTCTAGGGGTATTGTTGATGTAAAGCCGTCATTCCATTCCACACGAAGCAAATGAGGAAGTGGACGTGATATATTTTTAGGAAGATGCATATTGAAAAAAAGAAAAATAGTATTAAAGAGTCAAAATCTGCCTTTCAATAGCTGAAAGAATTTGTTCAACCGAAAGATGTTCCATGCACTTATATTCGGAATTAGTACAAGATTGCTTGAAATAACATTTGCATTCACGGGTCGGCTGAATAATCTCACCACGACCATACAGTTCAAACTCATGAGAATTAAATATGTTATTCATTACGACAAGACGTTTTTGCAGACCAATTCCGAGGTGTAATGCCATAGTAACCCCCGTAACAATCACATCACACTCTCTCATCAAAGCTGTAAAATCAGGAAGTTTTCGTGGAGCAGGGCAGTATGCTCCGGTTTTTTCTGATAATTCCACATTTTTCTCATATTCCTGATTACCGCCGAGTAGTATCGGAAAATAATCGTTTTCCTTAAGTCGCATAATGAGATCTTCCCATCGAGCGAACTCCCACAGACGAGAAATCCAGCGGTCACCGCATCCTGTATTAAGCCCAATGATTTTCTTTCCGTTATTTGGAATCACCTCTCCGATATAAGCAGTTGAATCCAAAATATACTCTTCCCCATCAAATTCCCACCCGCATATTTCATATATTTCTTCGAGATAAGATTTTGTATTAGCTTGGCTTATGTCATCAAATATACCGGTAATAAATTTATGTTCAGCATTATTATCTACCGGTTTTGGTTTACCGCTACCTGAAAGAATAAAACCCTTTTTTTCCTTAGCTTCGATTAGATTTGCAAGTGCGCACGCTTCCCTATCCTTATCAAGGTTGATAAGCATATCAAATTTCATAGCTTGAAGTATTACAAGTGCCTCTGTCGAGAAACGAAGAACTGTATTCACTACTGATGGAACTACCTCCGGCGTAAGGGTCAGCCACCATATCGCGGCTTCGGGATACTCTTTACGAATGCGGTGGAGAAGCGGTGTAGTACGAATAACATCGCCCACAGCACCTAGCTTTATAATGAGAATTGTTTTAGATAGCGGTTGGTAATACTTGCAATTATCACAATGAACTCCATGCAGTTTATGAGGACGGCACGGAATATCACCGCGAAAATATGTGCAATCGGTATGAACTGTCATTTCAGGTGCAAAATTCCAAAAAGTATTCGATATTGAGAAAACGACCGGCTTAGAAAGCAGTGGTACTAAAATGTGTTTCTAGAGTCTAAATTGTACCATCATCGTAAAGAAAATATTACCCAAAATATTTTCTTGCTTCTCCGATAAATTTGTCGGTGTCAGTAATTCTCCACGAGAGTCTTCTCTACCAAGAATATTGATTGCCCCATAAGATCCGCTAATATTAACGTAAACAGGGTCGAGAAGTTCTCCTTCTATTCCTAACCGTAAAGCTGCACCGAGCCGCTGTACATCGGTTTTGGTTGAGAATGTATCATCTTGAATTTTGTCAATCAGCTTATAAACAACTTTGCGGCGGAAAGTACCATTGGAAACAAAAGCATAACGTGCTTCAACCCCGCCATATATTTTTGCATTTGCCAGTGGTAATTTTAAAAAAGCATATTCAAACCCAAGCACTACAGTCGGCATATCAATTGTGTGACGGGCTGTAAATGTGTATCCTGTTCCTTCCAAACGTTGAGGTCCGGTGTACCAAATGTAATCTAACCCTGCTGTAACACGGAAACGCCTTGCCGAATCCATAATGAAAATACCACGAACCGCTATACCCGGTTGCTGACCGATAAAGCCGCCGCCGATGGTATTGACAGTATCTTTCGGGAAAATAGTCCCGCCAGCCGGGTTTGAACCGTTCAGCCATGAAGTAGTAAGCCCTACCCCTACATGAATTTCAGGAAAAGTATACGGAATTGTTATCGGTTGAATAACAACCTTTTTTGCCGGTTGCGATTGGGCTGTTTGAGCTGATGATGTTTGAGCCCATACTCCAACAATAATTCCAAGTATTATCACTACTTTTATCATAATTTTCCTTCAGAAATAATGATGGTGAATTTCTCGCCTACACCAATAATATTCTTTATTAAACCTTAAAAAGACTGACCGTCAAACACTTATTTTGTTTCAAGTAAAGTCAAGAAATGAAATTAATTTTAATTCTTAACCTCTCTATATCGAGACAGCATCAGAGACGTTCCCTTACACTGTACTCGACGTTTTTTTGAAAATTCTTAACCAACAATTCACCAATCAAACCAAAACTGATAAGCTGTACACCAACTATAATTAGCGCAACACCAAATAATGCAAGAGGGCGGTTACTGAGTGATGTTCTGCCTAACGCCCATTCGATTGTCAAGTATAAATCCGTACCAAAACCAACCAAAGCAAGTAATGTACCGACTGTCCCAAATAAATGCAATGGACGCTTTACATATCGAGTTGTAAACAAAACAGTAAGCAAATCCAAAAATCCTTTGAAAAACCTGCTAAAGCCAAACTTTGATTTGCCAAATCTCCGTGCGTGGTGGGTTACCGGTATCTCAGTAACACGAAAACCGTCCCAATGTGACAAAGCCGGTAAATACCGGTGCATTTCTCCATAGACTTGGAGTGTTTTTACCACTTCTTTTCGATACGCCTTTAACCCGCAATTAAAATCGTGGAGTTTTATTCCGCTTACAGTAGAAGTAACATAATTAAAGAAACGTGACGGTATGGTTTTATGAATAGGGTCGTATCGTTTCTTTTTCCATCCAGATACCAAATCATACCCCTCATTGAGTTTGGCAATTAAGTGAGGTATTTCTTTAGGGTCGTCCTGTAAATCTGCATCCATTGTGATTACAATATCACCTTTTGCTTCGGCGAACCCTACAGCGAGCGCGGCTGATTTACCATAATTTCTTCGGAAACGTATTGCTTTGAAGCGATTATCTTTTTGGTGAATCTTCCTCAATACTTCGAATGAATTATCGGTAGAGCCATCATCTATAAAAATAACTTCATATTTATCATGAGCAACCACAGAGAGTGTTTCCTTGAGCAGAACGACCAATTCAGGCAAGGACTCATCCTCGTTCAGCAATGGAATTACAACTGAAATGTGCACCGGTACATTGTGATGCTGTCTGTTATCTGTATGTTTCGGACGTGGATTATGTATTTGTGGCGCAGAAATACTTGCAGAAGGTTTTTGCGCATTACTTTGTCTTGTCGAATCTTCTTTTTTAGGATTTTGTCTTGGAGTTTTTTGGGAGGTAACGATACTGTCATCAGGTTTCACTGACTCTTGATTATCGTTGGTTTGTGACGAAGCAGGACGCCGGTTATCAAACCGACGCTTATTATAGTACCTTCTCTGTGGATGTTGTTTATTTTCGTCTTCTGCCACTTTGGGAACTCCCGTAGTAGATTGTAGTTAAATAAATCAGGTGGGTAGGAGTATTATCAATAATCACCTCCCAACCGCTCAAAATAGCGGTTGAAGAGTTCACAAACAAACAAAAAAGCAAAATGCCTGACGTTTATCAGGCATCTTTTCAATTTTTTGGATTATTTACCCTAAATAAGAGCGCAACGACTTCGAGCGCGAAGCATGGCGCAGACGGCGAATCGCCTTCTCTTTTATTTGACGTACCCGTTCGCGTGTCAGATTAAATTTCTCACCGATTTCCTCGAGAGTAAGACACACACCGTCCAAACCAAAATACAATTTAATCACCTCTGCCTCACGAAGAGATAGTGTATTTAAAACTTGTTGTACTTCTACGCGGAGTGATTCTCTCATCAGTTCTGCGTCCGGTGGCGGCTGTTGGTCGTTTGGTAAAATATCGAGCAAACGATTATCTTCACCCTGTACAAACGGAGCGTCAACCGAGAGGTGCCGACCCGAAATTTTAATAGTTTCCGTAATTTCCGAAACACTCATATCCAACTGTTCGGCAAGCTCGGACGCAGTCGGCTCTCGCTCGAACGCTTGCTCAAGCTCACTGAATTTTTTTCCGATTTTATTGAGTGCTCCTACGCGGTTAAGAGGCAAACGAACAATACGAGACTGCTCTGCAAGTGCCTGAAGGATAGACTGGCGAATCCACCACACCGCATAAGATATAAATTTAAATCCACGGGTTTCATCGAAACGTTTAGCCGCTTTAATTAAACCAAGGTTTCCTTCGTTAATAAGGTCTCCGAGTGAAAGACCTTGATTTTGATACTGCTTAGCAACACTGACTACGAAACGAAGATTTGCTTTAACCAAACGTTCAAGCCCACGTTCTCCATCCCAACCACCACGCTTGATTGCCCGAGCGAGGTCAATTTCATCGTTGGGACTGAGCAATTCTACCCGCCCGATTTCCTGCAAATATTTATCTAAAGACTGGCTTTCCCGATTAGTGTATTGCTTAGTAATTCTCATTCCAAACCGTTCGTAAGTGTGATACAACCTTCCCGATTTAATCGGACTTTCTTTATTAAAAGAAGCCGTAGGACGCAACTACATTATTTCTATTGTGTAGTTTCGATTTTATTACCATCGGGAAATGATATTCCGTTTTATTCTTAATCTGATTCCTTGATAATTTCAAGTTCTTACTTTCCGCTGTTCGCCCAATCAATTACCATAGAGAATCTCATTGTATTGGCAAGCGGGTGATTATCTTCTATCGTATTGATAAAGCTAAAATCAAGATTAAAAATATCATAGCGTATCCCTGCTCCAAACGTCATAAAATTACGATTACCGGCTGATGCGGGCTCCGTAAAATATCCTGCGCGAAGAGCTACAATTCTTTCATACCAATATTCTGCACCCATTGAAACATCTATTCCACCTTTTTGCCATGCGGTTATAAATGATTTTGGTATTGGGTCAGACGCCTGATTGTCTCTCCGAACGAGCAACTTCGACATATCAATTGAAAATGTTAAATCATTAAATTCATCTCTCACCAAATTCAATGCAGTACCCAAACGCAGAGTAGTAGGGAGCGGGTCAGATTCTTGGTTGTATGTTACTTTAGGTCCAACACTTTGTAAATTTACCCCGAGAGCAAATTTCTCGTTTAAATCTACGTCGAACACTTCAAGTTTGGACGGTTTCCATAATATTCCAAGGTCGAAGCATCCGCTCACACCTTTTCCGGCGCTTCCGGTCGAAACATTAACAGGTGCTAAATTAGACTGGATATAACGAAGCTGTATCCCGGCTCCAATATCATCGGCTATCATAGTTCCGTATGATACACCAAGTGAAAATTCATTAGAACGAAATTTAGGACCGAGAGTTCCGTTTTCATAAGTGCGTTGGAATTCACCCAGATTCATCAAAATAAAATTAACTCCGACCATTCCGTCGAGAGATTCTACGTGCTGAGCATAACCGCCATAGCTATAGAACAGGTCAGCATTAAATTGTGGTAACCAACGGGAAAAATTCAACGATACTTGCCGTGAAGTTTGAAAGCCCAAACCTCCCGGATTCCAAAACATCGCATTAACGTTGTCGGCTATGGCTGTACCTACCTCACCCATCCCACCGGCACGGGCATCCGCCGAAATCAACAGGAAGGGAACAGCGGACGTTCCCTGTGCTACTGTGTCGAATGTAGTAAAACACAGAGCAGCGGCTATTAAAAGCGGCGTTGCCAAAAAATTGCGTTTCATAATCGTAAGTCCTTTTGAAAATAATAATGATTATTGTACTATTGAAATTTTACCGAACAATTGTTCGGTATTACCGTTAGCAGTTCGTACATCTACGGAATACATATAAGCACCTTGGCTCACTTTTGAACCATCGCTGTCGAACCCGTCCCAATATATAGAAGCTGTGTGTAATCCTTCGATTGTTTTGTTAATTGACTTTATTGACCTACCGTCGGCTGCAAAAATATGAATTTCTACTGTAAATGGTTGTGATTGGTTGTGCTGGAATGTAATATTTGTCCCATTAACAGACGGATTAGGATAACATTGCAAGTTATCGGTAATTACGTTTTTATCGGTAGAAGCTACTCTAAAATTTGTTTGAGTCTCCGAATAATTGTTTAATACGTCCCATGCCCTTACTCTTGCTGTATGACCACCTGCGGCAAGATTAAATATTTGTTTTTCTGTGCTTCCTTTGCGAGAATCGTCTAAAGAGGTTGCAAAGCCCTGCGTTAAGTCTAGTGGAGCCGGATTTGAATCGAACCAAACCTCAATTTTATGCCCTATGCTCGACCCGGTTGTATTGATGCCGGTCGAATCAAATAAATCTACGATAAGTAAAGGCGATTTCCGTACCAAATTTCCGGCTTGGAAACTACGGTCATCTAAATAAATAGAAATTTCCGGTCCATTGTTATCATGAAAATTACCGAGGACAATGCCTCCTACCTTAAATGAGCGGGAGCTGCCCTTTGCTGTTTTGGTGTCTGAGAAGGCATACCCATACATCCGTCCTTGGTTATTTGAGAAACTCAAATCTTTTGGCATTACAAATTGTGCTTTAAATGTTCCGTTTGTTACTCTGTACGCACTTCGATTAAGAGTACCGCCTGTTTTTAAAATTGAATGTGTAACTCCGTCGGCTGCATCTACTACTTTTGCATCAATATCACTGTCAGCCAACGTAATCAGTATCGTACCATTAAAATCGGTATCAACTGCAGGATTTTGTGAAGTTACTATAGAGCCATCTACAGTAACTGTAGAAAGGGCTTTGAGCATTGGCATTAGTGTTACGCTGTCTGTGACTGCTTCCCCGTTAATTGCATTAATACTGACTATGTTTTCCGGTAAAAGTAATCGCATTGTCGGGTCACCAAGCAAAAAGTATTTCTCATCGTTTAAGGACTGTCTTTCCTGTTTTACATTATACATTACATCACCCAAACGTAAATATTTTCCGTTTGCGTCACGGGAAAACAGATTTTTGTAAAACAGTGCAGCGATTTGTTTGTTTTCGGAAGAAAAAACAGGACGTGACGCAGCAAACACACCGATTGCGCCTCCAGTTTTGCTGAATACCAATTCTTCGGCTCCGCTTTGGTGATCCCCGTCATCAAATCGAGAAAAATCACAGGTAGCTGCTGTTAAAAAAAATAGTTTGTCCCAATTAGTCATCAAAGGAATAGTAAGTTCTCTTTCAAATATCAATTCGTGAGCCCACACTCTGGGACTTCCATGACCTACCCAGCTTAGCAATACTGAACCCTTGGTATTTACTTCATTGAGAAGTTGGGCTGTCACTTCCGGCTTACGACGTCCGTTCGGAACATTTTCAACAGGATATTCAGACAAGTATATCTTATGTTGCTGCATATCCTGAGGAATAGAATATTTAGATAAACTTTCAGACCCGTCGGTATGCTCTGTCCCGTCATCCGAGTTTGTTGTCAGACCGTCATCAGCCACAAGAGTAACATTGGATTGCCATTCTCCTCTTATCGAACCTGTTTCATACTGTTTAATTTTATCAACTATAGTCTGCCCGACTTCTATTGAGGATACAGGAATACGAGAGATTGCCATATCAACTTTACGGTCATCACCTACAATACGTGCATAGTAATCATCGGTCGTGTACGTACCTGTTTCATCATAACTGCCTTCTGTGAAATCAGATTCAAACGGAGGGACAAAGTTTACCTCTTGTGTTAGAACATTTTTATAGTCACAATGCCCGTCACCCCACAAAAGCACATATTTAGGTTTGTTTGCCCAGTTTGCATAGGCATACGCCAAAAAATCACGGATAGCTGTTACATCTGTCATTCCACCTGAAAATTCGTTGTAAATCTGTTCGGTGGTTATTACACTTACCGATAATTCTTTTTGGGACTCACGGTATTCTTTGAACTTATTTGCTGACTCTATCAGATTTTTATGGGTAATCACTACAACATCTGTATTAGCAAAGTTAGAGCGCAAGTCTGCTACATCAGCCGTTTCCATACTTGGTGTTTTTACTGCTGATGAAATATAAAATCTCTTAGGTTCTTTGGTTGATAAATCACTGCGCAGAATAAACATTCCTCCGGTGGACGAGAAATTTTTAAGCATTTTGGGTGCTGCACGGTCTGTAACGTCAAACCCAAATATCTCTCCTGAAAATCCATTGAAAGAATATTCGGTTGCACCGCTTAGTGACAAATCAGTCAAAAACTCAATTTCATTATTAACCGGTACACACTCCCTGGTGTAATGTACTTCGAACCAATCCATTAAACCGCTTGCCGAACTGCCGGCTGTATTTGTATACGAAAACTTCAATACACTTCTGTTATCCGATGAAATCGAATTTGCAAGCAACTTACCCGTGTTAATCCGTGAATAAGCATCTACATAGTTATACGAGCTGCCGCTCGGGTTCAAACCCGGCAATTGCAAAGTGTCAAGTGAATACCCATTTTCGGAAACAACAAAAAAACCTGCTTTTGCGCTACGATGTGCAAGAGAATAACGGTACAGAACTTCGCTACTCCTTACTAAATTTTGCAATTGAGTAGTAAAGGTCTGTGGCAACGAATTATCTACAGTTCGTCCGAACCATGTTCTTCCTGATGGCACAGGAAATGCATTTGTCACCTCTTCTTCATTAAAAATACGCGCCGTATAGCTCGTGGGTCTGTTGATAATAGTGCTTGGAGCTTCTAGTTCAGTAGCACGGATACCCGGAGCACCTCCAAATGTAATTAGGTAAGAACTCTTAGCGGAATACGGGTTGAGAAAGTGTTGGAACGTTTGATTTTTATATTCAAACCCACCGGCTCCGCTTGCATAAAAAAGAACTGCATCAAGTTCTCCATTTGCTTTTGTGCGGACAATTATCGGCTGTTCTCTCATTTGGTTTTTGAGATTTTGAGTTCCGTCTTCGGTCAATGTAACACCTGCATTACTGAATACTTTAAGGGTTGGGATATCAGCAGCAGTTAGGTTTATTCCATATTTTGAAAGCATTGCTGCATCAACTTTATAGATTCCTTCACTTTCAATTACGATTTTCGCCCATTTACCTGAACTGAGGATTTTTTTATCATCTGATAACTTTGCGGATGCCGACTCTTTTATTTTCCATGACTTTGCTTGCTCTGCGTTAAGTACTTGAAGAACATTGTAATCATCTTTTGCAGCATTGCCGGCAGCAGTGGTGCCTGAGAAACGTATTGTTACAATGATTTTAGAAGGGATTTCGACTGTTTGTGATATTCCGTCGTATCGGGCTGCTATGATTGATAAATCGCCGATGTAACGATTACGGGCAATACCGCCATACGTAATAGTTGCCCATTCTTGCGGAGGAGCCGTGTAGTATAATTCTGTATTAAGTTGATATATCTGTTCATGAAATTCTCCTACACGATGAGGTGTCGGTACAGGTGTAATCTTTTGGGCTAAACGCTTAACTCCGATTGCTTGCACACTCGTAATGGTGAACCCGTCAGGAGAAGGGATTACAATAGGCGCAGAAACAGAAAGGAGAGAAGGTGAACCGTGGTTTGACTGATTGATGGTTGCGCCATGAATGTTTGGAAGTATTGTTTGCTCACCAGAAGCAGTAATAATTGTATCGAGCTTCTCAATTTTCGGAATATAACTTATCACTAATTCATTCGCAGATGAACGAATAATCTCTAAACCATTTCCGGCAGGGACTGATGGTTGTCCCACCATACTGCTAGACAGTCCGAACACTATACAAAAAAACAGTAGTGAAGCAGATATTGCTTTCTTAACAGAACATTGTTTCATATCGGTGTGTCCTCTCTGTTGGTTTTTATAATAGACAGTTAAATTATAAATTTCGTTGATGTCTGAATTTTATACAGATACATCAATTATCGGTAGAAAATTTACATAGAAATGTTCTCGAACCAATTAGAAATATGAACTAGAATAGAACTAAAGAAGATACAAAACACCCTTCTCATTTTTCTCAGCATCTAATTTGGTATAGAGTTAGAGAAAAATATAAGAACACCGCGTTTTATAATTGAGGTAGAAATGTGCAGTAGGCAGTAAGATTGTTCGGCTAAATTGATGTAACTTATGAGACGAAAATACACCAAGAAATATTTGTAACCAAATACTTTTTCAGTAAAATAGTTTTTATATATCTATAAATTCACCTGTCTTGATAAAAATGCCTCGTCACCGGGGGGAATGATGACAAGGCATGCAGCATAAAGAGGAGGTGACAACTTGCGTTGTCGAGCGGGAAACGAGACTCGAACTCGCGACATTAACCTTGGCAAGGTTACGCTCTACCAACTGAGCTATTCCCGCTTGCGTTTTCAATTCGACGCAAAACTACAAAGTTTTCAACAATTTTTCAAAAAATATTTTAGCATCATGCTAAAACCTACTTCTGAATTCTTCTGCGCAAATTTCCTTAACTCTATTAAAATTTACTGCTCCTTCAATTTCTTTCTCAATTGAAGTAACATCTTTGTCTGTAATCCCACACGGTATTATCATTTCAAATTCTTGAATGTCATTATTTACATTCAGGGCGAATCCGTGAGATGTAACCCAACGTGAACAGTGAATTCCAATTGCACAAACCTTTCTCTGCTGCTCAACCCACACACCGGTAGATCCATCCACACGACCACCTACAACACCAAATTTTGCAATAGTTCCAATGATGCACTCTTCAATCTCTCGCAAGAACCAATGCAAGTCTTCTCTGAAATCTGTCAAACGGAAAATCGGATACCCGACAAGCTGCCCCGGATTATGGAGTGTTACATCACCACCGCGATTAATAGGAATAACACTGACTCCGCGCATTGCTAATTCTTCAGGGTTTGCTACAACATTTGCATCGGTGCCGTTCCGTCCGATAGTAATTACAGTAGGATGCTCGCAAAGGACGAGAGTGCTCGGTTGCTCACCCTTAAGTACTGATGTAGCGAGTATGCGCTGACGTTCCCATGCTTCGTTGAAGTCAATTAAGCCCCATTCTTGAATTTCGATCATAAATCATCACATATAATTCCATTTCCAAAATCTCATTTCTTCCCAAGCGGCGAGCCCAAAAACGGCGGCTTCGGGAAATCACCTTCAAGGGGACGTATCTCCAAATCTTCAAAAAGAATATCAGGTACGATAAGCGATGCACCTATATACTGTGACCCGCCTGTAACAAACGGTGAAGCAATCGCAGAAGCAAGATAATTATATGCTGCCGGTTTTTTCCCAACGGCTATAATATCCTTGAAAACCTGAACCGTAAGTCCGGCAGCTTCCGTACCGCGCACAAGCTCTTCTTTACCGTTAGGATATAGTTTATATACTTCAAGCAGCGAGAGTTTGGTTTCGCCTTGTGCAAAGGGATATTCACCTGCTGTTTGCTCGTAGAGAGCAGTAAACAGTATATTTTGATTGAGTGCCTTACGAACTATTATTCCATACGGTAATTCACGGTCTTTACAGAGCTTGAGCATTTTTTGGCGCAATGCCGCCGCATTCAATTGCTTATCAGCTTTCTTTTCGGGTTTGGCTGTCAATTCGAGCGTGCTGAGCATTGAAGCACCACCTCGTTGATGTCCGTTCGACTGCCTAACCCGCTTAGTAGGTGTTCGTGAAGAAAGAAGTGCTTTCAAATAACCATTCTCTACCAAATTTACCGGTTGTGCCGAGATACCCTCATCATCAATCGAATAGCTGCCGATAAGAGATGTAGTCCCAAAGTTGGTTTTATTAGGCGAGGCAGTTATCGAAAGAAACTCCGGCAAAACACGACCGCCTATTTTATTCTGAAATGCACTGTACCGTTCTGATTCCTGCATACCACGTTCGGTAAGCGGCTGACGTTGGGTTACAAGATTAGGCGTAAACATCTGAGCCATTATTTCGGCTGCAGCTTGGTCTTCAAACAGCACGGGTCCCGAATATGCATCAGTAAGTGTCGGGGCGAATGTAAGACGATTCAGATTTGCAGCAACTAATTTAACGGCAGTTACAAGAGAATCACGGGTTGGCAACTCACTTGGTTTACGACTATAGGATGTATAGACATTTGCGAGCGGCATACCGTCGGATGCTTGAGTTGAATTTACTACTTCAAGCCCAGTGTAATATTCCGTTTTTTGATATTCACGTCCTTCGCTATTAACATAATACACATACTCGGGAGTAAATTCAACATTCACACTTGACGCACTAATCGAACTGTATTCACTAAAGAGCGAGGATAAATCCTTGCATAATTGACGGAAGTACCCAGCATCGAAAGCTGGAATTACACCTGTATCTGCCAATACTTGCCCTGCCATCATCTTGAAATCGGGTGTAGTATCGGTTCGCATTCGGTTTTTAATCGAGGCTTCTTTTTTGGCATAGAGTTCGGCAGCTTGTTTATAGCAGGCATCGGTAGCCAGCCATAATTCTCGGCGAAGGGATGAATAGTCCAATTCAAGCGGAACACGACGGTTATGGAATGATTCTTCATCATCGGCACTGCCAAAAAACCCCAAGCTAACGTCAAAATAGTTTGTATTATCAAATTCAGGTTTGCCCACGCGAATCCCTACAGAAAGAGTAGCGGACGGACTGCGACGTTCGTGCACAATACCGCCGAGTGACGCTTTCATACTTTGAGCATCACGAAGTGTGAGCGTATATTCCACATAATACGGTTTTTGGAGAGTCGGTACTGATAGTTCTGAAAGTGAACGTCGAATCTCATCACGCATTGCCCGAACTATATCATCATTACCTGCGAAAAGCGTTGGTGTACTTAATAATAACATTCCGAGAAGCACATATCTTTTGAAAATCTTCATATCGAATAAACGAAAAAAGTTGAGAAACAAGAACTTACAAATAAAGTTGAGAAACAAGAACTTACAAATTTTACGGTAATAATTATGCAGCAAATTGTACCCGTACAACATCCCTAAAGTTTGAGATGACGTAGTAAGCGGGGAAATAAGTCTTCAAAATTAGCAAATAATAGAGTATTACGTTGCATTCTTTCATACTATTCAGCCGTAGTAGCCGGATTGTATGTTCCGTAAATTCGGGAATATTTCTTGTCAAATTTTGAAAACTTACGTAATTTCGTAGAGCGATATGCCAATTTAGCTCAGCTGGTAGAGCAGCTCATTCGTAATGAGCAGGCCGCCGGTTCAAATCCGGCAATTGGCTCTTAACTCTTCCAAGCCCGACTTCGTGTTGGGCTTTTTTGATACTCATATTTGAATTTCTATGAAACTGATTATTCTTCTTATCTGTGGCTGCTGCATCCTCATCTCATGTTCAAGTAAGGACACTACATTTGGCGCACCATTTACCCTAAAAAGTGACCAAGCTGTAACTGTTTCAGAAGCTGCCAAACCTGCAAATTATGACAGAGTCATCCGCGTTGAGGGTGATTGCTACCAAGTATGTCAAGATGAAGGATGCTGGCTTGTAATAACCGACGGTAAGCAAAAACTCAATGTGATGATGGAAAACAAGAACTTTACTGCTCCGATGGATTGTGGCGGTAAGAAAATAGCACTTGAAGGTAAAGTTCAAGAGCAATTGACTACCGAAGAAGATGCCCGTGTATATGCAGGACAAGCCGGTAAAAGTGAAGCAGAAACAAATGCTATTGTCGGCGATCAGCGTGTACCTGTCCTTGTAGTTACGAGTATGGAAGTGAAACAATAGCCCCTAAATTACATTAAAAAAGTTGTTTGGGCGTCAATGATTAATTGCCGTTAATTCTTTACATATTCTTTCTTTCCTCTCTCCCATGCTCTCAATTTCACATCTTTCGATTCATTTTGGCGGTCATTATCTTTTCGACGATATTTCATTCACTATCGGAGTGCGCGACCGTATCGGCTTGGTTGGTAAAAACGGTGCAGGCAAATCCACCCTCCTGAAAATTCTTGCGCGTCAGCAAGAAGCCGAAACCGGGTCTGTGTCACAACCTAATGACTTTACCGTCGGCTATCTCTCGCAAGACATCGAAGCGACTCTTGGCAAAACAGTCTATGAAGAAACTAAAACAGCACTTGCCGAACTCGTTGAACTTGAACATAAAATTCACCATTATTCCGAACAGCTTGCAACACGTACCGATTATGAATCTGACGAATACAGTGATATTCTCCATAAACTTGGCGAAGCAAACGAGTATTTTGACTTCCATGGCGGCTATACGATGGAGGGTGATGTTCAGCGAATCTTAATGGGATTGGGTTTCCTTGAGAAGGATTTGGAACGACTGGTTGATGAATTTTCAGGTGGCTGGCAAATGCGTATCGAACTTGCCAAAATGCTCCTTCGCAAGCCGGATTGTATCCTTCTTGATGAGCCCACCAACCACCTTGACATTGAGTCCATTCAATGGCTGGAAGAATATCTCAAAACGTATGAAGGTTCTGTTGTTTTGGTTTCGCACGACCGCGCATTTCTTGATTCGGTTTGCACACGGACAATTGAAATAACCAATGGGAATATTGAGGATTATCCTGCCTCTTATTCACGCTATGTTGTTCTCCGGCAAGAGCGCCGCGAACAAACAATGAACGCCTATAAAAATCAACAGCGTGAAATTGCCAAAACAGAAGAATTTATCGAACGTTTCCGTTCCAAAGCAAATCTTGCTTCGCGAGTTCAGTCGCGTGTGAAGGCGTTAGACAGAATAGAGCGTATTGAAATTGAAGAAGAAGATACATCCGCCATCAAATTCCGTTTCCCGCCTGCACCCCGTTCAGGGCAAATAGTCGTTGAAACAGAAAAGTTAACGAAAGCGTATGGCGAAAAAACTATTTTACGTGAAATTGACTTTGGATTGGAACGAGGCGACCGAGTTGCCTTCGTAGGTAAGAACGGCGAGGGTAAAACTACCTTCTCCAAAATCCTTGTCGGTTTGGAAGAGTATGTTGGCGGGTTGAAAATAGGACATAATGTTAAAATCGGATATTATGCACAGCACCAAGCCGAAAGTTTAGACGGTAATTCTACTGTGTTCGAGATAATTGATAATGCTGCAGCCGGTGAAATGCGAACCAGAGTCCGTAGTTTGTTAGGAGCGTTTTTATTTAGCGGGGATGCCGTTTTCAAAAAAGTTAAGGTGCTTTCCGGCGGAGAGAAATCGCGTCTAGCTCTTGCCAAATTATTACTTGAGCCAATAAATTTCCTTGTATTGGATGAGCCGACAAACCACCTCGATATGCGTGCAAAGGATGTTTTGAAGCAATCACTGTTGGATTATGACGGCGCTATGATTGTTGTATCGCACGATCGTGAATTCTTGCAGGGCTTGACCAATAAAGTGGTAGAGTTCAAAAACGGAAAACTGAAAGAGTATTCAGGAGATATTTACGACTTCTTGCGTGATAATAAGTTAGAATCACTCAGACAGTTGGAAATCAAAAAATCGGCGCAGAATACCCTCAAAAACGAGATTAAACCTGCTGTTCAACCAAAGCCACATATATCGGCACCTAGCCACCCCAAGCGTAATGATAAAGATCGCCGCGCTATCGAGAAGCATATTACAGAAACCGAAACACTCATAGCTATGCTTGAAAAAGCAATTGCTACCATCGAAAATGAAATGAGTCATCCTGAGTTTTATACTAACCCAAAAAGTTCGGCATCGATTACTTTTCTTTATAACGACAAACGTAAGGAGCTTGAAGATGCTATGGAATTGTGGAGTACGTTGCAGGAGCAGTTGGAGTAGCAATAGCAGCAAAACAATTTTACAATGAATCCGGAAGGATTTCTATGAATGACGATGTTAAGGTTTATAAAATATCCAAAAAAAGCGATGCTTTTACAAGAATTACGGCAATAGGGTTTTTTGGTTTATTATTCTACTATATTTTAACAGATGTACCGTATTTTCAACAACCGGAACATAGCTTTTTACATATAGTCGTTCTAATTCTTATTATTGTTGCAGCAGGTATAGCTCAGTTGCCTATAGGGGAGTACAGATTGAAACTTACTAGGGATTCCATTATTGAAAAAGATATAATCATCCCCCAACATAGCATCCAATACGCTGAAGTAAAAAAAATTGAAATTAGTGATCATTTTGGCTATGTATTAATTACAAAAGACAAATTTTTTAAGTTAGGAAAAAATAATTTTGATAACGAGCAAGAACTTATCTCAGAAATAGAAAGACGAATATCAAATTGCGGCATTGATGTAGAAGCAATAAAAGAACGACCTAAGAAGCCTTGGTGGATGTATTGATGATTATAAAAATGAATGACAAAGGTTTCAATAAAATAACACAAGAGCAGTTTAGCTTCCTTCAGTCAGATTATAATTTTAACCTTACTCAAGTCAAGAAATTGCAGAAGTAGCTGGGTTATATATTCGCTCAGGTTAGCAAGTAATTTCAATTTGCTGTGAATGAATCCAAAGGATTCGTTACCTATGTATATAAATTACTATAAATGCCTTCAACTATTACCTATTATTTCCTCTCATTCGGCACCCACGGAACATCATCCACACCCTCAAGAAAATTTGCCATTCGTGCAGCTACAAACAGAAAATCGGAAAGACGATTCAAAAACATAACTGCAAACTCTCCGATATTCTCCGAATGGGAAAGTTCTACCGCCGCCCGCTCTGCACGTCGGCAGACAGTTCTTGCATGATGAAGATGTGCAGCAAGGGAAGTACCACCCGGCAGAATAAAGTTTTTCAGTTCCGGCAGTTCCTCCTGATATTTATCAATTAAGTGCTCCAACCATTCTATATGCTCCGCTTCGACACGCGGAATATGATATTTAGTCGGGGGGTCGAGTGGGGTAGCCAAATCACTTCCCACTGTGAAGAGCAATGAAGACAAATGCTTGAGCGGATGCTCCAAATGGTGCGTATGTTTATGAGTAAGTGCTATTCCAATAATCGCATTAAGTTCATCTATCGTTCCATAAGCTGCAATTCGAGGAGCATATTTTACAACACGCTGCCCGCCGAAAAGTCCGGTGGTTCCGTCATCACCTGTTTTTGTGTATATTTTCATTGTTGTTTTTCAGTATTTGTTATTCTCCTGACTCAGGTGCTTGCCCAACGGAAGCTACTTGCGCATCCAGCATTAACAGACCACCCATATCTCCGCCAATCATTTTCAATTTCTGGAGTACCCGGCTTGCCATTGCTTCTTCTTCACGCTGTTCGGTAATAAACCAATGCAGAAATACCTCAGTGGTATAGTCATTAACATCACGGGTCAGATGAACTATCTCATGAATTCGCCCTGTAAGCTCACATTCATGTTGATAAATTGCTTGAACCGCTTCCAACGGCGAACCCCATTTTTGCGTTGGAGCAGGAATCTGGCTGAGTACAACTGCTCCGTTTCGCTCCAGCATATAGTTGTAAATTTTCATTGCATGAACAGTTTCTTCCGTCGCCTGACGGCGCGTCCACTGTTCGAAGCCCTCCAAATCGAGGGTATTAAAATAAGTAGCTACCGAAAGATATAAATACCATGAGAAAAATTCACGGTTCATTTGCTCATTGAGCATTTCCAATACTTTTTCGTTCATCATAGCAGTTCTTTCTCATAAATGAATAAATACTTACTTACTTACAATATATTTTTAAGGAATAATGCTTACAACTCACCAAAACCATTTTCAAAAAGGGATTTAAGCTCTATAATTGCTTCGTGTTCGTCAGCACCCTCAGCAGTAAGCAACAGTTCGCTGCCTTGCTCGGCAGCAAGTGTCATCACTCCTATAATGCTTTTAGCATTAATATCATACCCGTCACGATTCAGATATATATCTGACTTGAATTTTGCAGCCAACTTTACGAGCATTGCAGCAGGGCGGGTATGAAGTCCTGCACGATTGCGGACAGTAAGCGTTTCTTGAATCATTTTTATAGTAGTAGCACAAAGTATGGAATTACAGTCTGAATCTGATACAAATGCTCTATGATCCGGATGCAGCTTTCGTAATCCTATTCATCAGAGCGGCGTTGGTTTGCACTTCATCGTCACACAAAATAAGGATTTCTTGCAAATTCTCAGCATCCGCATGACGAAATTCACCATAAATCGTTATTGAACTCAAAGTACGTACTAGTGTTCTTAATTCTTGAGGCGGATCCACGGCAGCTAATATTATTCGTTTGGTTACCGGGTTCTTTTTAACTTCCTCCAAAATTTGTTCCCAAGACCTCATCAACTTTAATGATGCCTGTGGTGCGTAGTGCCTATATTTCATACCCGGAGCAATTGGCGCAGACGATTCATTTCCGGAGTACACTGCGGCACTTTTACCCAGCACACTCTCAATATCTTCAAGGGTAATTGAACCGGGACGAACTATCATCGGAACATCACCAAGAATATCTACAATTGTTGATTCAATTCCTACACGGCATTGCCCACCATCAACTATAGCAGCAATTCTTCCGCTTAAATCATCAAGTACATGCCGTGCAGTAGTAGGGCTTGGCTTGCCGGAACGGTTTGCCGACGGAGCAACAAGTGGCTCGCCTACGGCAGCAATAATCTTCAAAGCAATATCATGAGCGGGCATCCGAACAGCAATCGTATCCAATCCTGCCGAAACAATAGTCGGAACTTCTTTTCGCTTTCTTAGGATCACCGTTAATGCACCCGGAAAAAACACTTCTGCTAAACGGTAAAATTCATCTGGTATATCTAAAGCAATCCTTGAAACCTCTTTAATAGAGGCAATATGAGCTATTAACGGGTTATCTTGTGGACGCCCCTTTGCTTCATAAATTTTCCGGACTGCCTTTTCATTAAATATACAAGCACCAAGACCATAGACTGTTTCCGTAGGGAAGCCGACTATCTCGCCTGACCGTAATAATTCGGCAGCTCTCATAACAGCAAAATCTGGTTCAGCAAAAGCATCTAACAGTTCAGTTGTCATTCAATATTTACAAAATTCTATTTATCTTGTTTTTACATTTTCTGTCAGTTTTCAGGCAGAACAATGCTCCATAATTTAATTTAATTAAGCACAACAGGATTATATGTTTATAGCAAGTGTAGCATATGAATCGTTCGACCCCGTCGGGGTCGTATGAAATGCATTGTTTGATTATCTATAAACATTTGAATCCTACAGATTCTTATACCTCAATCTATTTTTGAATCTTTCACTGATACCTTCCCACCGCCTCCGCCTGCGCATCATTCAACGCTCCGGCAGCAGTCTTTCTGCCGTACAACGCCTCTACAACAGCATTTTCCAAAAGGGCTTCAATCTCCAACCACTTTGGATGCACGGGTGTCATTTTTGCATTTGCTAAT
This sequence comes from uncultured Chitinophagaceae bacterium, assembly GCA_964527785.1. Taxonomy (GTDB): domain Bacteria; phylum Bacteroidota; class Ignavibacteria; order Kapaibacteriales; family UBA961; genus JADJXV01. Next base: position 58,169 of record CAZGNO010000001.1, on the reverse strand, counting down.
TGCTCTGCAAAAACACTGCGGTTCTTTACTTGCTTGAAATAATCGTCGGCAAAGTAGCGTTTATCGGCAGGGAAGCCCGCCTCGGAAACTTTTTTGCAAAACTCCAATGTTGTTTTACCGTCGGTAATATACCGCGCAAACTTTGCAGCCAACTCATGATTTGCTCCTTTGGATGACAAAGCGATATATTCTCCGCCGGCGAACGAAACACCCGATGTTTTCATACCGGGTACTAACGCAACACTATAATCCAACGAAGGATTACCTGCTGTAATTTTCGGCATCAACCATCCGCCCGAAAACCAAAAGCCCACTTTCCCCTGAACAAACGAAACATCAAGTTGACGCTGAGTCTCGATCAAGCCCATACGAGACAGCGTAATATACGCATTAAGACCTTGAATATTCTCTTCGGAATTAATCGTTAATTTCCCGCTTGCATCCATAACGCCACCACCATTACTCCAGAAGAACGGTAGAATTTTTTTATAAAGACGGTGGCGGTCATCACCATTAGCACCGAAGGGGTATATTCCTGAAATCTCATGCATTTTCTCACAGGCAGCAATCAGTTCTGAAACTGTCGTCGGAATAGAAGTTACGCCTGCCTTTTTCATCAATTCATTATTACAAAACATAACACGGGTATCTACATTCCAAGGGTAGGCATATACTTTTGATTTCCATAGTGCCGGTGGCTTCGAGAAATCGGCGAATTTCGAAAATGTAGTGTCATTCGGTAGTTCCTGCAATACTCCCGCACTTGAAAATTGAGCCATCCAGTCCGAGCCAAGTTCGATAACATCAGGGGCGGTATTTGAATTGAAAGCAGCAAGAAGCTTTGTCTTGCCGTCATTCCAACTTAATTCTGTAAGTTCTACCGTACAATGTTCTTGCTTTTCAAATTCTGCTACAATATCTTTCAATGCCTGTTTTTGTGACGGCTCGCTCCAGAAATGCCAGAACTTGATTGTTTTATTATCCGATGATGAGTTTTTTGTACACGATGCTAAAAGAAGTATTGATACAATCAGCAAATAGAAATAGTTTTTCATGAAACCAAAAATAAATTAATAATGCAAACACAGACAGAGCAAAACCATAAATTGGATACTTCTGCCTTCAAGAGACATGAGTTTTTTTCAAAGATACAAAAATTCCTTCTCGTTCTATATTGAAAAATGCGGTAATTTTGGACAAAAACGGGAGGCATTGCTAATTTATTATAGCACAAGTATGTTTACGTAGTTTTTTGTGTTCGTTGACCAAATTTGGCAAGTAATTGAACCCTTCGACGAGCTCAGGGTGACGTAACTTCCTTAAAAAAGAAACAAATATGTCATGCTGAGCCCGTCGAAGCATCGTACACTTACCTATTTTTATATACTTATCTATAAAGCTATACTTAAATAGCAATGCCAAACGGGAATGCATCTTTCGTTCAACGCTTACAGTATAGTACCATTATAACAGAAGATTATTCCAAGCCCGCAAGATGAAGTTATCCACGCTGACGGAGTATGTGGCTAAATTCGTTTCATCATGTTCTGAAAAAAGCAAGGAAACACAAGGGACATATCAACTTGTCTCAGTCGAAACTAACGCACAATATTAAAACTGACAGTATATGCAACCAGCCCCAATACCTACATCCGCTCCCGTTGAACCTAAGGAAACAAATCAGAACTGGAAAACAGGGCTGCTGCTTGTTGTCCTCTCACTTTGCTTTTTGGGTGTAATCGTACGACTGTTTATAGTACAGGTTATCAAATCCGGCGAATATCGTGCCCTAGCCCGAAAGCAGTATGAATCCCGTATCGAACTCAAACCCCAACGAGGAACAATCTACGACCGCAATCAGCGTGTAATTGCTTCAACGATAAAAAGTGCGTCGTTTGCTGTAGATCCTACACTGGTAGAGCATCCGCGGGTAATTGCCGATGCCTTAGAACAATTGACAGGAGATTCTGCCTCTGTTTGGGAACAGAAGATTCGCTCCTCTACGAAATCCTTTCTTTGGCTTGCCCGAGGTAATCTCGGCAGGTCTTCTATTCTCGATACACTTCATGATGCAGGGCTCATCCGTGTAGTAGAGCCAAGACGCAATTATTATTTTGGAAACGCCGCCTCTCAAATCGTCGGTTGCACGAGTGTTGATAATCAGGGACTGAGCGGTGTAGAGCTTGCTCTCGACTCTGTGCTGCGGGGTTCACCGGGGTTTATGGTGATGCAACGTGACGGGCGGGGCAATCTTCGTCCGTCGGTAGATTTGCCGACTTCCGCAGCGTCCAACGGAAAATCTGTTCAATTAACTATTGACATGGAACTCCAGCGTATTGCCGAATACGAGCTTGAACGGGGAATTGCCGATGCACGGGCAGTTTCGGGTACAATCATTGCACTAGACCCCACTACCGGTGAAATCCTTGCTGTTGCCTCGATGCCGAGTTTTAACCCGAACCGCCCTCAACAGGCATCACAAGAGTCCATGAAAATTAGGGCTATCAGCGATATGTACGAACCCGGCTCTACATTCAAACTAGTAACTGCTGCTGCTGCACTCGAAGAAAAAGCGGTCGCCCCTACCGATACTGTTGATGCACACAACGGTGTGTGGAAACTCTCCGACGGATATGAAATCAAAGATACCCACCCGATCGGACACATTACATTCGCTCAGGCAATCGAACAGTCGAGCAATGTTGTTTTTGCTATACAGTCCAAGAAAATCCCCGATGATAAATTTTACAAATATGCTCGGGACTTTGGCTTTGGCATTACACTTGGAATAGATGTTCCGGGTGAATCCCCGGGCAGAATGAAAAAACCACGCGAATTTGACGGGGCAACTAAATTTTTCATGGCTTATGGATATGAGCTTGCTGCAACCGCCCTGCAAATTGTAAATGCCTATGCTGCTGTTGCCAACAAGGGCGTAATGATGAAGCCATACCTCATCAAAAAAGTATTCGATGAAAACGGCAAGGAAACCGAAAGCTATTCTCCGCAAAAAATCCGCCAGGTGGTTTCAGTCGAAACTGCCCGGACTCTTACCGATCTTCTATGCGGGGTAGTAGAACGCGGCACTGGTAACGAAGCGCGAGTGCAAGGAATGAAAATTGCCGGAAAAACTGGCACCGCCCAACAGCTTGTGGACGGCAAATATTCCAAACAGGCATATACGGCTTCATTTGCTGGATACTTTCCGGCTGACAACCCAAAAGTTGCCATGATGATTATGCTCGACCGACCTCAAACCGATATTTACGGCGGCAGGACAGCTGCTCCGATTTTCCGTAGAATAGCACAACAGTGGATTTCTGCTACGCACATGGAAGGTATTTCCGATGAAACAACAATGGCAGCTTTGCCTGATTCTGTTTCCGTGCCGGATGTTCGGGGAATTACCGTTGAAAACGCAGAGATAGTGCTGCACCAAAACGGACTTCGACTCAGCAACAGGGGACAGGGGATTATAGCTCAGCAATCACCACTTCCGGGTAAAAAGGTTTTACGCGGTACGGATGTACTGGCTGAATACCGTGTTCCCACACCGGCAATCAAACGTGATTCTATAGAGAAAGCCCACGCTGACGCGCTCAGACCGGACGTACGGGGAATGGCAATGCGCAGAGCACTCGCAGTGCTTCATGCTGCTAATGTAAAGGTGAAAGTGCAGGGCAGCGGGACAGTTGTGAAACAGACGTGGTCGGTGGGAGGGAAGGAGAAGAGTTGTGTGATTGAGTGTAGGTGATACTTTTATTACTAGAATACTGCATTCTATAAACTAAGATACCCTTAAATTTATAGTTTCTACGACTCAATCTGAACTTTTTTACGGATATTTTTATTTTTGTTCAAATGTTCATCTTTTTCAGTTAAGCAGTATGCATAATTTATTGAAGAATGGGTTTAAAAAGTGTTAGGTTGAAATTGGCAAGTATTTTTTACTGACGGCAAGCTTAGTTCTAACAACAAGTTACTTAACGCTGAGCCCATCAAAATGTTTGACTCATTCTCTATATTTAGTATTATTCAAATTTCAATTTATTCTGCCCCCCTTGTTTAATGAAATATCCTTTTCATTTACTAGGTAAAAAGAAATTTACTTAAAAAACCTATGTATAGCTGATGACCGGATATAAGTATTGTTTGTAAAACGAGGTTGAATTACATTGAAACATTTATTTTTATCAATGGATAAAAAACAATGGCAAGAATTCATATAAATTCTTGCCATTGTTTTTTGATATTCTAGTTTAGAACAGCCCCTCAACCGCTATCAACTTCCAATATGAACAAAGCAGGATTAATAACCACCATACGAGTTAAAATAGTTAGAAAATGAAATTTTCAACCCTATGAAAAATCTAGTATCTTGTACCATTGATTCACCGGTCGTATTAGCAAAAGGGAAATAAGTATTTTTGTGACGCAACATATTGAACACATAACTCCAAACTGATTGATAGACAAGTTGATAAATAGGAGTCCACTGATCTTTTTTGTTGACAAAATGTGCTGTGAGAAGTTTGTCCAACACAGCATTTCCGGAAACCTCAACTATTTTGCTTAATGCCCATTTATCGAAACTTAGACCGTTATAGGATTGGTGTTCTCTAATACCTGTAACAACACCAACTGTTTTATTGATCTGGTAACGAAAGCCGGTTTCATTATAATCTCCAAAAGGAGCGACCGGTTCGTCTTGCCCTGCATCAGCTATTGCCAGTATGCCGATAGTCAATCCAAGTGTCTTATAGACACTTATGCTTGATTTGTCCTCAAACGTCCATCCATATCCTCGTGAATAATCTGCATTAAGTCCCATATCTATAAATTTTGCTGAAACAGGTTCAAACAACGACACAGATGAATCCGGATAGATATAATTGTGGTATGCCAGCTTATAACCGATTTTATAATTATCAAAATACATCAGGTTATGTGCTTTTGTGCTATCGGCAAATTTATATGAGAATAATCCTTCCGCACTTATTTCGAAACCGTTAACAGTTTCCTTAGGCAAGGGAGTACCGTCATAAAAACTAAAAAGTGAGGATTCTAAGTTCCCACTTCTTTTTACATAATCGAGACCTATAACAGTTCTCTTGAGATAACTTTCCGTATTTTTCCATTGTGACTGATCACCCGGTTTTACTTCTTGTACTTCTACAAAAGTGGTTCGTTGGTATGTTTTATTATCAGTAGTGTCAGCAGCAGTAGAAGTTGTTTCAGCTAAAAATTGATTAGTGGATAAAGCAAAAAGCATGAAAAGCGTCAGGAAGATTCTCATAAAAAAAAGAAGATTGTTATTAAAAATTTATTCAATATAAAGATTTTTTTTCTCTTAGAGAAAAGAGTAATTTTTTTATTAAGAATAGCTGTGTTATATTTGCTTTCAATGACGGAAACAATTTATTTTCAATCAATAAGAGGTAGCACTTTGAAGAAACATTATAGCTGTTTACTGGCAGGAACCTTTTTGTTATTTTTACTGGGGTCTTGTACAACCCCGATAATAGGATATAATACAGCAGGTAAACTTAACAAGAACGAAGACTACAAATCAGTAGTTGCATACTTGGACAGAGACCCAGTTTTTGAAAAAGAATTGACACTGCAAGGAAGTAAAGATAAATTTAAGGTACTTATATACAAACGTTGGATTCAAACTTATGCACTTGGATTTAACTTTTTGTATTCCGATAAATACGATTTATTTGCTTTGGCTTTTAAAAATGAAAAACTTTACTATTGGGGTAATTTGGATGACTTCAAAAGAACGGATGATGATGTCGCTAACGGATTAGGTGTCTTAATTTCTGAAACTTGGATTAAACAATAAGGGAATTTTATGAAAAATAAATTATGCATTAGTCTATTTCTGGTAGTCACAACAATTTTTATAACCTCATGCGGTAGTCGTTTTGCTGGAGCAAATGATTTTGCACGGTTTAAGAAGGGGATGGATTTCTCTAAGGAGGCAGGGGCAGACTCAGATGACATTCCGCTTTTTCAATTTGAATTCGATAATCAAATGTATAAATGTCATGTATTACCGATTACGAATTATTTTCATAGAGAATACACCTCTCCTCAAGAACAAAAATTCTCTGGTAGAACAGAGAAAATCACCTTTTTCAGAGACCCGTATTTTGTCATTTCTAAAGACAACAAACTCTTTAATTGGGGCTATTTATATGAATTTAAGAATGACCCTTCCAATAAAGGAGGTCAGTTTGGCTTGGCTATGGAAGATGGATACAAAAACTATTTACGATTGAAAGGTGAAGAATATGTACGGTAAATTTATAAAAACAGGTATTGTTGTACTTTCGTTTATTGGATTAGTTTCTTGTGAAACCTTTGTTACCGAAAGTAATTTACGGCTTGCGAAAGGTACTACATTACAAGCATTTATGAAAGAGAATGTAGATTATGACAAGAATGTATCTCTTCCTAAACTAAGTGCAAAAAATAAAAATAAGTACGAAGTTTATATGACAAGAATAAATGGAGCTGTTTTTATGGAAGTCTATTATTATGCTTTCGAAAATGATAAACTCATCTATTGGGGATATCCGTATCAATTTTCCAGAAGCAACAATCCTCTCATTGAAAACATTGGTCTTGAAGCATTCGAATATGCCCAAAAAGAATATGATTTGAACGAAAATAAATAAACAGAGTATTTTAGAAATAAAAAAAGGTAGGTCTTGAACACCTACCTTTTTTTATTTTATGTAACGCCGTTTCATTTTTTTGAAAATGTTAATTTACCCCCACATACCAATCATTCATCTCACTCTGCTGAATTGCACTGGCAACTATACTCAAGCCGAAAATTGACAGCAGAACACAAATCAACGGCAGGTTTGTATTTACATTAAAATTATTCACTTTCTGAATATCGTTTATAGACACCGACATTTTGTAGATTATATACACATAGTAGATGCCACAGGTGACTAACGAAAGGAAGAATACCATCCAAAAACTATATTCTTCACGTCTGAGCCAAGCATTGATTGCCTCCATTTGCTTGTACTCCCAATACAGCCCATATATACCGCATGTAAATATTGTGAGGACAATACTGAGTACTATATCTCGACGACCTTCTTCTACAGGATATGGATATGTTGCCATAGTTGTTACCATTTATAATGAAAAAAACGAATACGTAATCTACGCCAGTTGTGTACTAAAGTTACATAATTCTCACTTCCTACCAAAGTTAATTTTCAGTAGCTAATCGAACCTTCTTAATCTATCTACTTTACTTCAAAATCACGAGGATTTACACTCATATTATAAGTACTCAACCTATATTTCCAGAACAATTTCTTTGATGCTCCTGAGGACTTTTGTGAATTAAACACTGATGTACGGTAATCATCATTCAAATTGTCTTAATTTTGTGATAGAAAACAAGGTGTGAATCGAATTTTTTGAACCTTCTTATGTTAGGAAAGTCGTATGTCCGAAATGTACAAAAAGAAAATCAATCGTGAGGAAGCACTCAAATACCACTCTTCCGGACGGAAAGGGAAGATTGAAGTTATCCCGTCCAAACCCTGCGACACTCAATACGAACTGTCGCTCGCCTATTCACCCGGTGTAGCCGAACCGTGCAGGGATATTGCAGAGAATGAAGAATTAGTCTATGAATACACTGCCAAAGGGAATCTGGTCGGAGTTATTTCCAACGGGACTGCTGTTTTGGGCTTAGGGAATATCGGTGCCTCGGCAAGCAAACCCGTCATGGAAGGAAAAGGGGTTTTATTTAAGAAATTTGCAGATATAGATGTTTTTGACATTGAAGTGAAAACACTAGACCCCGAAGAATTTATTAATGCCGTGGCAAACCTTGAGCCAACCTTCGGCGGTATTAACCTTGAAGATATTAAAGCACCTGAATGTTTTTATATTGAAGAAGAATTGCAACGCAGGATGCAAATTCCGGTGTTTCATGATGACCAACATGGAACAGCCATCATCAGCGGCGCTGCACTATTGAATGCGTGCGAAGTACAAGGTAAAAAACTTGATGAAATTACTGTGGTCGTCAGCGGTGCGGGTGCTTCTGCTATTGCCTGTAGTTTGTTTTATATAAAACTCGGTGTAAGACGTGAAAATATGTTCCTCTGCGATAGAAAAGGACTGGTTTATAAAGGTCGCACAGAGGATATGTCCGAGCAGAAATTGTTTTTTGCAAACGGAGATGCTCCGGCTACACTTGCCGATATGATGCACAGGGCTGATGTTTTTCTTGGGTTAAGCGCAGGTGGGCTTGTTACAAAAGAAATGGTTGCTTCCATGCCTCCGAATCCGATAGTATTTGCCCTTGCAAATCCTGATCCGGAAATAGACTACCCAGATGCAATTGGGGTTCGTAACGATATTATAGTAGCGACAGGGAGAAGTGATTACCCTAATCAGGTGAACAATGTATTGGGCTTCCCGTATATTTTTAGAGGTGCACTCGACGTAAGGGCGAAAGCAATCAATGATGAAATGAAACTTGCAGCCGCTTATGCCCTGGCATCACTCGCCAAGCAAGAAGTGCCGGAATCGGTTGCCCGTGCCTACGGCGGTGAGGAAACTAATTTCGGCAGAGGATACATTATCCCCAAGGCATTAGACCCACGTGTTCTGCTGACTGTTCCTCCGGCAGTTGCCAAAGCAGCCATTGAATCCGGTGTTGCAAGAAAACTTGATTTTAATATCGAGGAATATAAAACACATTTACAATCACAACAAGGGAATGCAAAACGTTTCAAAGTAAATATTACGACTGCCGTTCAAAGAAGGGCTGTAAAGAAAAGAATTATATTGACCGAAGGGGAAGAACCGAAGGCACTCCGCGCAGCAGAAATTATTTTAGAGGATGGCATTGCAAATCCAATTCTTCTTGGAGGGCAGGCACGAATGAAGAGTATTGCGGATTCAATTGGCATTGACCTTTCAAAATTTGAAACAATTGATATTTATTACTCGGATAAAAGTGAGGAATATGCTCATATCCTCACTAGTAAACGCCAACGACGCGGAATGACTCTCGGTGAAGCTCGGAAACTTGTGATGCGCCGTAATTATTTCGGTGCGTTGATGGTGGAATCAGGAGATGCTGACGGCTTGCTTTCCGGCTTGAACCTTCGTTATGACGAGACAATTCGCCCCGCCCTAGAGATTATCGGGACGGATAAACGTTTTTCAAGAGTTGCGGGAATGTACGTGGTAATCACCAAGCGCGGTGATACGCTCTTTTTTGCTGATACCACAGTCACACCGAACCCAACCGCCGAACAGCTAGCCGATATTGCGATGATTACTGCCGAAGCAGCAGAGAGATTCAAGATAACACCACGTGTTGCGATGCTGTCATTCAGTGATTTCGGAATGTCGCACGACCCAAGTGTGCTAAAGATGCGTAAGGCAATGGAAATTGTAAAAGCGAAACGTCCGAATTTGATTATTGACGGTGAAATGCAAGCTGATACGGCAGTATGGGCTGATAAAGCTCGTGAGCAGTTTCCCTTCAATTCAATTCAAGGTGATGCTAATGTTCTTATCTTTCCTGATTTGAATGCTGCTAATATCGCCTATAAATTACTCATTCGTTTGGGTGAAGCAGAGGCAGTCGGACCGATTTTGATTGGTATGAATAAGCCGATTCATATTTTGGAGCGTGATGCAGATGTGCAGGATATTGTCAGTATGGCGGCTATATGTGCCGATGAGGCGTTTGAGAAGGAGAGGGTGGAATCGGCGGTTATGTAGTCACAATTCTATAAACTATTATAGTACAGAAAACAAAAGCCCGCTTCATTGAAGCGGGCTTTTGTTTTGAAAAACATACCCTAAATAAATAATTATGATAGAGTTGGAATATTTTGTAGTTTAGAGAAAATTACATTACCTGTAATAACGGAGGTATATATGAAATACAGCATTTTTCACTCATTAACGGTTGCCATCGTAGTCTTTTTATCGAGTTTAGAGTTACTTTCATCGGAATCAGGGTGGGAGCAGAGACAGGGATACAAATACCAAAAACTTGTTCTTAGCAATTTGGTAAACGTACAAATGTCCTCGGATAAAAATACTATTTACACTTATCATAGCGATGCCATGCTGCGAGTTTGGGACTTTCAAAGTGGGGTTCTGTTGGACTCCATAAAATTCAACTTAAAACCCGATGAGTTTCAGTTCTCTAAGGATGGTAAAACAGCTGTGATTATTGACTATGGCATAGCCTCATACAACCCCAACCTGTCCCGAATTTCAATACAAAAAATTCAAATCTATGATTTACATTCCAAAAAAATACTTTGTAATGATGATGTTGATTTTCGCAGACATTTTTCATCCAATAATTTAGAGGATTATAAATCATCCTACGATTATGTATCAGACAGAAATGAACTATACGTTCGATCGTCTGGAAATAGCTACGGATATGGTGGTGCGCCCAACATAATAGCGCAATATACTTGCGGTCACTTTACTGTTTTAGGAATATTACAGAATTCACTTATAGTAAAAAGGGAAATTTCCGGTGTAAATCCACTTGGCGGTGTGGATGTAATAGATTTTCTTAACTACAACGACAGTTTGTTATTATATTCAACTTCTTCATTTTATACATCTTTCTATTATTTACCTGATTCTCAGCAAAAAATGACTTCTTATAGCTGGAATAATAATGGATTAGTGAGGTTTAACTTACATAATCATATCAAGTCAGGGTTGGTCACATATTACAATAGTTTTACTCCAGCTAAGGGTTATTCTGGTGCTTCAGGGTATGTTGGAGGTATAATTCCTACTTGTTTGAATAATTGTATTTTATTTAACGTAGGAGGTCAATTTTACTATTACGATTTATCTTTAGATTCTATTCTTTCTAATGTTAGTATTCCGATTCCTTACTCCAAGGGCAAACTTATTACTGATACGTACTCAGCAAATGATGTTTTGGTACTGTACCAAGGGTCAGCATTCTACTTCAATGATATTCGTACCTCTGATCAAATTGATTCAATTATTCCTCCAATATCTATTACATCATTCACCGTAACTAATAATGACAAATCAATCTTAGCGTGGAATATAAAGGGTGAAGTAATTGTTATTGACATAGCGCGCATCACCCCCGTAAAAGAAGAAACTGTTCAAAGCCAAGAAAACACCGTGTATCCTAACCCATCCACAGGAATAATTACTTTGAAGAACTCCGATTTTCAATCGAGTCAATTAAAGATTGATTTAATTGATATTACGGGAAGCCCCGTTAGAGTGCTTTATAATAATTTCTATAGTCAAGAGGAGTTGAGATTCGATTTATCTATTGTGCCGGCAGGGATCTATGGTATTACTGCTCATCAAAATAATAAAATTATATCATTCAAGGTGATAAAAGAATAGTATCAAGCGATAGCAAATTAGCCAAAACAAGTAACCCGCTTCATTGAAGCGGGTTTTTGTTTTTAAAGGCAGAAGAGGAATTCTCACCGATTTGAAGAGAATATCACTTAAATCACTTTGCTATGGCTCATTCTCTTAAATCATGCTGTCTCTACAAAATTTATACCTTTAGCGAACCTCGGAATCCTCTGGCTGCATAGTAAGATTCTGCACCGTTGTGGTACAGGAATACAGTGTTATAGCGGCGATCACAAAATACCGCACCGCTAAGTTTTCGAATGCCGGCAGGTGTTTTCACCCAGCTAGATGTTTTTGTATCGAAATTTCCAAGTTTCTGCAACTCTCGGTATTGCTCTTCTGTTAAAAGCTCGATGCCCATATCGTCTGCCATATTAATGGCACTGTTTTCCGGTTTATGTTCTTTCCTTGATTCTAATGCTTCATTGTCGTAACATAGACTTCTGCGACCCTTAGGGCTTTCTGCCGAGCAATCATAAATAATATATTCACCTGTCTTATTATCATAACCGACTACATCCGGTTCACCGCCAGTTTCTTCCATCTTATTCAGAGACCACAGTTTAGCATCATTAGCTTCCAACTTTGTCATTATTTTGTCCCATTCAAGACCTTTATGTCTGCTCATGTTTTTCTCAAAACGGACTTTTAACGTTTTGAGAAATTCTTCACGTTGTTCCTGTGATAATTTCTTTCTATTGATGTTAATATTACTCATAACTTTTTATAGTAAAAATTGAATAAATATGTTAGCGGATAATTGCAGGAATTTATTTCAAAAACTGATTTAGGTAATATTGGTTGTAACATTCTATCTTCCTTCTCATAGTCCATATTGAACGACGGTTATAACAACAAATGGCTTGACTTATATCACATTGATTCATTCTATTTATTTGCTGAATTTACCGGATTGATTTTTCTATCTGCTGGTCTGAAATACCATGACACGACTGTCAGGATTAGAAGTAACAATGCCGGGAACATTTCAATAAGAGGACTACCCGTAGCAATATGAGAAAATATTGCTCCCGTCATTATAAAGAAAAAGCCGGCATACGTCCATTCCTTTAGTAATGGAAATTTAGGTATAAGCACCGCTATTACCCCCAATAGTTTCCAAACGCCGAGTATTGTCAGCAAATAGACAGGATACCCCAACAGTTTAATACCATATACACCGGGTGGGGCAACAGCACCTTCCGATTGTGTTCTGAGTACTTGTACTATTCCGGTGGACACCATCCCTAATGATAACCAGAGAGTTGAAATCCAGTAGATAATTTTATTTCTCTTTGTCATACCTTTTTACCTTAAATTATTTACGATGTCTTGTAATCTATTATGTGCCATATTTATCCCTTGAGCAAATGGTAGCCGGAGCATTTGATCTCTGTGTTCGACTGATCTATATACAATATGCATAGTGAGTTTGCTGGTGTCGTCGGTAAGTTTTTCAAATTCTAAAAACTCTAGTTGAATACCTAAAGGCGTATTCTCCATTTCAAATGTCCGTGTGATTTTCTGTTCCGGAACAAATTCATGGATTACCCCATTGAATCTGTATTTGTTTCCTTTAGGATCAGTTGTTTCAAACTGCCAGCCGCCATGGTTTTTATTTTCAAGTTTCAGTACTTTCGTTCCCATCCATTGTTCCACAATTTCAGGTTCTATATACGCTTTAAAAAGTAGCTCCACCGGTAAATCAAATTCTCTTGTTATCACTAATTCCTGTTTGCCGTCTTCGGCATTGATTTTTGTTTTTTGTTTCATAGTATTCTATTTATTTGATTTATAATTTTTCATTATAGTTTCCAACGTATTGAACCTGTCATCCCACATTTTGCGGAATGGTTCAATAAAATCGGCTACTTCTTTCATTTTTTTTGCATTGATATGATAGTAAATTTCTCTGCCGTTTTGTTCTTGTTCAAGTAATTCACACTCTGTGAGTATTTGCAGGTGTTTTGATACTGTCGGTCTTGCGGTATCAAAATTTGCAGCTATTGCTCCTGCTGTCATTGATTGTGCCGCTACTAGCAGAAGTATTGCCCTTCTTGTCGGGTCAGCAATCGCTTGAAATACGTCTCGTCTTAAATTCATGTGATAGTCCAAAATTCGTTGTGTAGTTATTTAACTACAAATATAAGTGTAGTTATTTAACTACGCAAATTATTTTGTAAAAAATATTTTTGTGTGTCGCTATCGTCGTTATGGGTAGCTACAGAATTGGTTGAATTAACGCAGAAGAAAAGAATGAGAAAGAAAGATAACAAGGTTTTTGAGAGAGGAGTATCTGAAGATTCGATGTGGCTTTTTGGGTGCAAACTTTAAGATATCATTTTAGAATCACTTTTTGAAAACCTTACTATTGCCTAAAACAAAAAAAGACGCTGATAATCAGCGTCTTTTTTATGCGGGACCGACGAGACTCGAACTCGCGACCTCCTGCGTGACAGGCAGGCGCTCTAACCAAGCTGAGCTACGATCCCACTATTGTCAAATTTTATTTCTATGGTAGCGCGTGGACTTGAGGGGGATCGAACCCCTGACCTCGTGAATGCCATTCAAGCGCTCTCCCAACTGAGCTACAAGCCCATATCTACATTTGGGGAACGCAAAAATACGAGAATATCGCCGTTTCCACAAAAAATATTTTTAGTTAAGCCATTTTTTCTTTGTCACTCCTTCTGCTTTTCTTCGGAATTTCGTTCTTGGCTTCTGCAAGCCATTCGTCTTTATGTTCCAGCAAATATACTTTTGCAGCATCATATTCATTGGGTATATAACCTTCTAAGATTGCTTCTTCTATAGCAGTTTTGATAAACCCAACTGCTCTTGACGGTTGAATATTACAGATTTCCATAATTTCCTCACCACGAACCGGGGATTGGAATGCCCTCAATTGGTCTCGTTCCTGTACATCCATTATTTTTTGAAACACAACATCGTAATTACGAAGGTATTTTTCTGCTCGTTTAGGGTTTTTGGTGGTAATATCTGCTCTGCATAACACAAAAAGGTCTTCCAGAGCATCTCCGGCAGCCACTGCGAGACGTCGAATGGCAGAATCGGTGATTTCTTCGTCAAGGAGTGTCATCGGGCGTTGGTGAAGTCGCACGAGCTTTTCAACATACGGCAGATTTTCCAAAGGTAGTTTCATTCTGCGGAAAATTGACTGTTGCCACCTGGCTCCAATTTCCTCGTGTCCGTGAAATGACCAGCCGATACCCGGCAAAAAACGTTTTGTTTTTGGTTTGGCAATATCGTGCATGAGAGTAGCAAACCGTAGCCAAAGGTTATCCGATACGACTGCAAGGTTATCCAACACTTGGAGTGTATGATAAAAAACGTCCTTGTGGGCATACTCCTGTTCACCAATTTGCACGAGGTCAATCCCTGCCAGGCGTTCCACTTCTGGAAATACGTATTTCAGAAGCCCTGTTTCGTAAAGAATAGTCAATCCTATACTTGGCTTTGGGGCTTCCAGTATTTTTAGAAATTCATCGGTAATTCGCTCTTGCGAAATTATCGTTATTCTATCTGCCATTTGTTTCATTGCTTCTTTAATTTCGGACGTAAGAGCAAATCCCAATCGTGCGGCAAATCTGGCTGCCCGCATCATCCTAAGCGGGTCATCACTGAATGTAACAATTGGGTCAAGTGGAGTCCTAAGAATCTTTTGTTCCAAATCCTCTTGCCCTCCGAAAATATCAATCAACTTTCCAAACGACGACGCATTAAGCGAAACTGCCATAGCATTGATTGTAAAATCGCGCCGACGCAAATCATCTTCAAGCGTCCCTTCACTTACAATCGGTTTTCGAGTATGCGCTTGATACTCTTCTTTTCTAGTACCAACGAATTCAAGTTTGTAATCTCCCACCGGAACAAGTGCTGTTCTGAATCGTTCATAAATAACAGCTTTAGTTGAAAAGTGATATGCTACAATTTCAGCGAAGTTTAGAGAATCTCCCACCACAGTACAGTCAATATCCTGCACTTGCCTTCCCATAAAGTAATCGCGCACCCATCCACCGACGGCATAGAGTTCTACATCTCTATCGTCGGCAATTTTGCCTAATTTATGGAGCATCGGCTCTTGTATTTCCAATGTTTTTTCCATTACTTTATACTGACGTTCCTTACTTATCATAAAAAAAGGACTGCGCTTAAGTATCGCAATCCTTTATATTTTCCATTCTAAAAGACTATTTTACCCGATATACTGCTCCACATCCTTCACACGTCTGAATCCTACCGACCCTTTATCCCGACGCTCCATTGCCTTCAATGCTGAGGCATATATTTCTTTCCACGTCAAGCCAAATTTAACCATCAGTTCATCGGGGTCACCGCTTCCGCCGAAACTGTCTTTTACCCCTACAAATTCAATTGGCACAGGTGAGTTCTTGGCTGTTACTTCTGCAACAGCACCTCCTAAACCTCCATGAACCTGATGTTCCTCGGCTGTAACGATAGCTCCGCATTCACGGGCTGCCGTTACGGTTGTTTCTACGTCAAAAGGTTTGATAGATGGGTTGTTGATTACCCGTGCTTGAATTCCTTTTTTGGCTAGCTCCTGTGCTGCAAGCAATGACTCCCATACAAGTGCACCACACGCAATCAGAGCGACATCATTGCCTTCACGAAGCACGTGTGCTTTACCGATTTCAAAAGGAGTTGTATCGGTAGTATACAGCGGTACAGGCGAGCGACCAAAACGAATGTATGCCGGACCTACCATCTCACCCATTGCAATCGTTGCTTTTTTGGCTTCGAGATAATCGCAGGGTACAAGCATTGTCAAATGAGGCAGTGTACGCAAATATGCGACCTCCTCAAGAACTTGATGAGTTGCACCGTCAGGTCCTACGCTGATGCCGGCATGACCGCCGCCTATTTTCACATTTGCTTCGTTATAACAGCATGAGATACGTATTTGGTCTGCATTACGCAGAGCGCAGAATGCTCCATAGCTTGCGAAGAACGGCACTTTGCCCGAGAGAGCTAGTCCGGCAGCAATAGTTGTTGCGTTTTGTTCTGCAATCCCGATTGAAAAGAATCTGTCCGGAAATTTATCCTTGAAAAGGGAAGTCATTACCGATCCTGTAATATCACCGCCGAGAACAACTATATTTTCGTTTCGTTCACCTAATACCACCAGTGCCTCACCAAATCCATGTCTTGTGGGCTTTGAACCCAATAATGTATATTCTTCCATTGTAATCTATTCTAAGTATTTGAATGTTTTATTTTGCTTTTTTGAGAAGACCTTCGATATTAATTTTATCCAAAATTTGCCCTATATCACCAAAGTTATCAGGCATACTTATCGCTTCAATATCAATTCCAAATCTTCCTCCTACCAAAGCTGCAATAACTCCACTGTTATTAGCAGAATTAAAGGTCTTAAACCCAACACCGTCAGGCAGTC
Source organism: uncultured Chitinophagaceae bacterium (assembly GCA_964527785.1). Lineage (GTDB taxonomy): Bacteria > Bacteroidota > Ignavibacteria > Kapaibacteriales > UBA961 > JADJXV01. The sequence continues at coordinate 41,281 of CAZGNO010000001.1, read as the reverse complement.
TTATTTTTTCTAATCGAATACCTACTTCTGTTTGTGGCATTTCGTACCCTTTGGTATTAAGTACTGCACTTCCACCGTAATCAGTTATAGAAATAATGATTGAACCCTTAACCGATACAGAAAATTGCCTTCTAGCCATCGTTATTGTGTACCCGTCTCTTTCCGATTTCATTAAGGAAGCGGGGAATGACTCTTCTCCTAATTTATCCGGTAAAAATGGAACAAGCTCTTTAGCAGGCAGCGGGTCTTTTTTAGTGAGTTTGAGCCCTTCAAATTCCTTGCTTACCGATTCAGAGTTTTCATTGGTTGGTTCACCATGCTGTTCGGATAGAGTCGGTGTCGTTCCTTGTTTTACGGGAAGTTGCTGCTGAGGTTCTTTGCAACCCAAGCATAAACTGAATGCAAAAATCAGGAGGAAATATACTCTCATTGTTTTCACTTATACTAATTCCTCAAGTGCTTGTGCTGCTTGCTGTTCATTAGGAGGATTACCGTGCCACTTGAAGTTATCTTCCATAAATGAAACACCGCGTCCCATATATGTTTTTGCAATAATAGCTGTGGGCTTGCCGGTTCCAATTTTGTTGTTTTCAATAAACTTATCGAATGCTGCCATAATTTCATCAAAATTATGTCCGTCAATAACGATTGTTTCAAAACCAAATGCTTCACATTTTTTGTCAATTGGATAGACATCCATCACTTCTTTGATTCTTCCGTCTATCTGGCAGTCGTTATTATCAATTATCCAGCAGAAATTATCCAGTCCGAAATGTGCAGCAGACATAGCAGCTTCCCATACCGAACCTTCTTGTAATTCACCGTCTCCGGTAAGAGAAAACACTCTTTTGTCTGATTTATCGAGTAGTTTATCGCTAATAGCCATACCGACTGCAATGGAAATTCCCTGACCGAGTGAACCGGATGATGTTTCGATACCGGGTAATCCCATATCACGACCGGGATGCCCTTGCAAACGCGTGTTATATTTGCGAAGAGTAGATAATTCCTGTTTTGGGAAAAAACCTGCATTAGCCATTGCCGCATATTGCACCGGGCACATATGTCCTGCACTCAAAACAAATCTGTCGCGCCCTTCCCAATGCGGGTCGTCTTTATGGTGACGCATTACACCGCCCATATAGAGTGCCGCAAAAATATCCGATGAGCCAAGGGGACCCCCGCTGTGTCCTGATTTTGCAAGTACTAGCATTTTCATAATATCACGGCGGATTTCCGTTGCAATTTCTGTCAGTTCTTGAGCTGTGCGTCGCCTGTTTTCAAATGATATGTCGCTAAATTCTACGTTCATTGTGTTCTTTTCTTTTGTTAATTATTTAACTCTTATACTAAAGTAGTTTGACTGAAGCTTCTTTTATCAGTTTTTCCATTCCTCCAGCCAATTTTCTGCTTCTTGAATCACCTGATCCAAACATTCAGTCTCGAAAGGAGAGTGCATATTACCGGCTTTTACGATTTCAAGGAATGTTTTACTGCCGCCAATTTCGCATATTCTAATATAATCCTTGAGTGCCTCGTTCATATTTTTGCGGGATTTACTCCATATTTGTAATGCGCAAATTTGTGCGAGAGCATAATCTATATAATAGAACGGCATTTCGTAAATATGTTTTTGGAATTGCCACACAGTGCCTTCTTCAGCATATGGTAAATCTTCGTAAACGCGCCAGGGCAAATATTTCAACTCTAATTCGTGCCATTTGGCTTTTCTATCTGCCGGAGTAACTTCCGGATTTTCATATACCCAGTGCTGGAATTCATCTACCGCACAGCAGTAGGGAAGAAACATCAATGAACGTAATAAGTGATAAAATTTGAATTTCGATGTTTGGGTTCCGAAAAATTTATCCATCCAATTCCATGTAAGATATTCCATTCCCATTGAGTGTATTTCACACGCTTCCATTGTCGGGAAGATGTAATCTACAACCTTGTTATTACGGCTCTTATATGCTTGGAATGCATGGCCTGCTTCGTGAGTTAAAACTTCTACATCGTGTGTAGTACCGTTAAAATTGGAAAAGATGAACGGTACACCAAACGAAGGAAAATTGGTACAGTATCCGCCTACTGCTTTATTTGGTCTTGTTACCAAATCCATTAACTCACGGTCTATCATCATATTGAAGAACTCATCCGTTTGCGGTGACAGCTCGCTGTACATTTGGCGTGCTTGTTCCACAATCCACTCAGGATTTCCTTCTGCTGTTGGATTTCCGTCAGGAAAATGTAGAATTTCATCATGAAAACGAAGCTCATTCACACCTAACCGTTCTGCTTGTTTTTTACGCTGTTTGGCAATAAGCGGAACAATTTTCTCATGGACATATTCACGAAAACGTGCTACATCTGCCGGTGAATATTCATTGCGTCCCATTTCAACATAACGGAACTCCACAAAATTACTAAAACCAAGTTGTTTGGCTATTTGATGACGGAGTTTTACCATTTCATCATATATCTGATCAAGTTCTTCTTTATTGGAAGAAAGAAATTCAAACCGTGCTTGTTGTGCTTTTTTACGTACTTCACGGTTTGGATCCAGAAGCTTGCGTTCCAAACGGGAAAGATTAAATGTTTCACCATCCAGTTCAATTTCTGCTGATGCTAAAATTCCGTCATACTTTTTAGAAAGCTCAGATTGCTGAACAAGCATTGGTTTTATTTCGTTTGAGAATGTCTTTATTCCTTGTTCTAAATTTTCGATGAATAGTGTTCCCCATTCTTTTTCAATTTCACTTAGGAATTTAGAAGCTAGTATGGTTTTTACAAAATTTTGACTCCACTCAGCAATAGTCGGAGAGTTTTCATCAATAAATGTACGCTCGGATAATGCCCATTCGTCTTTTACATTCAATGTAAAACGTACATGAGCAATGCTCAAATTAGTCATATAGTCTGTTCTGAGACTATTCCAATCTCGAATAACATTATTTTGAGCTTCAGCTGTATTCGAAGCGAGGAATCGCTCTGTGAGTTCATTATATGCTGCTTCTATCGAGTCAAGATTAGGACGCTCGTAGGGCAGTTCAGAGAATTTTTGAAAGGCACTTGTCATTTCTTTTGAATATTAGATAGTAAGAGTAAAATAATAAACGATTTAATTCTGTATTTTTGCGAAAGTACAAATTTAACAAAACTTTAGCTTCCTTTGAAATTCGAGTTTCATAACCAACATACCAAAAACTTGTTAATTTTAGGTTTCTCTTAAAAAAAATGGTACAAAATAGTACAAGAATTCAGCAACAACCCATTGATATACTTGATAGTTCGTCCCAAAAATTCAACACATTGTTATGCTTGGACGGGACATTACCATCATCAAAAGATTTTTTTGATTTTTTCTTAGATTCACCTATTATTGCCGCAGATGGTGCAGCAATACAACTTCAACGTTTTGGTATTTCACCGAATTTTATTATCGGTGATCTTGATTCATTTCGTTTACTTGCCGAAGAATCTGATTTTCCACACTCAACAATTATTCATAATCCTGACCAAGAATCAAATGATTTTGAAAAGTGTTTGATATTTTGCCAAGAAAAGGGACTTACTAATATTATAGTCTCAGGTTTTCATGGCGGACTGGCAGAGCATTCGTTGAATAATTGGAGTGTATTGATGCGACATTCCCAAATGCTTAACATTTGTGTCTATGAAAAAGGGAGATATGCTGTTCCTTTGCGCAAATCAGTTGTTTTTTCTGCAACTAATCAAGAGATTATTTCTATCATCCCTCAGCCAAAAGCTAGATTAACTACGTTGGGTTTACAATGGGATCTTCAAAACGAAATTTTAGAATTGGGTGTTCGTGAAGGAGCAAGAAACCGTGCTATTAATGAAACTGTATCTATAGAAATTCTTGAAGGTGAGATTCTACTTTTTTCTGATGCCCACTTGCCCTTTATACCTTTAATGCTTTCTTCCTGATCTCTTATATCTTCTAATTTTAAATTTTCTTAATGTAAGAATAAAGATAACGTGTGGAAATGTGGATAACTTTGTGGAAAAGAGTAAATAAATCCAAAAATTAAAGAGTGTTACTTAAATTATTGATAGATTAAAAGTATGTGGAAATGACTGTTGATAAGTTTAGAGTTTTCAACTGGAATGTGGAAACTATACTTTTTGTTCACATACCATTCGAGATGTTCACCCTTAAAATAATTGTTTCCACTTGTAGAATGTTGATTTGTGGACAATGCTGTTGAAAACTTCTAGTGTGATTTTAACTGTTTGTAAATATTGTAGTTATGTTAAGGGAATGCAATTACCCCCAATTTTACGGAGCGTTTGGCACCGGTAACTGTTGGTATATTTCCGTTCAATCCACCGAGTGTCCTGTAGGCAAGATATCCAAAACAGATTGCTTCCTTCGCATCTGATGGAATACCTATACTATCAGAAGTGACTATTTCTGCATCAGGTAATTCATTTTGTAAAATTGACATTAGCGTCTTATTATGTATTCCTCCACCGGATGCAATGATTTTTGAAGTGGGATCAGCAAACAGACGTATATTTTCTGCTATTGACCATGCTGTAAACTCAGTAATGGTTCTTACAACATCTTCGGATGGAATTGACGGCTGAAAAGTTGTACGGATTCGTTTTTCAAGCCATGATGGGTTAAAGTCTTCTCGTCCTGTTGACTTTGGCGGGCTTTTTATTATGAATGAATGATTTTTCAACTGTTCTAGCATTGGCTTGATAGTTTTTCCTGCTGCGGCAATTGTTCCGCTTTCGTCTAATTGTTTCCCGAAAAACATTCTGGCTGCCGCATCTATGAGTACATTGCCCGGTCCTGTATCAAATGCTCTGATGGCTTCGTTGCTACCGAACGGAGGCAATAGTGTTATATTTGCAATGCCTCCGATATTTAATGCAATAATAGTTTGATTTTCTTCACGTAAAAAGTGAGCATCAAAGATAGGAACAAGTGGAGCACCTTGTCCGCCGACAGCAACATCTGCTGAACGGAAATCACCGACAACAGGAGTATCAAGCAAAGTTGCCAGGACAGATGGAGAGCCAAGCTGGAGAGTAGAGCCGAAAGTCAGACCAAGTTTGTTCTTTGGTGTAGGTGAATGCCATATAGTTTGACCGTGAAAACCGACACCATCCAATAAATTTGGAGAAATTCCGGCAAGTTTGCACGCTTTTTGCGTAGCAGTAGCATGGAGCTCAGATATAGCGGTATGTAACCAGCTTATATCGGCAATTGCACTTTTTTTTTCTATGAGCCGAATTATTTCAGTTCTAATTTCATTAGAATAGGGGAAAGTGAGTTGAGATTTTAGTGTAAAAGTATGTTTGCCGGCATGGTCTGTAAATTCAACAATTGCTGCATCTATGCCGTCGAGCGAAGTACCCGACATTAATCCACAGATGATTCTTGGAGTTGAAAACCATTCTTGTTGTTGAAGTTTCATGTATTAACTCTTTTAATTATATGCATATAGATTTTCGCGGTGTTTCTGTCCAATTCGACGTTATTCCCGCACTTTCAAATATTACTGGTGTGCTGCCCGATGGTCAAACCACACTTTTGGTGGGTGCTACAGGTGCAGGCAAGACTACATTACTTCGACTATTGTTTGCAGATATTTTTCCTTCAAGCGGATCCGTTTTTTTGAATGGTCAGAACACTGCAATTATGAAGCACCACCAAAAGCGCGCATTATTGCGGAAAACAGGAATTGTTTTTCAGGATTGTAAGTTACTGCCACATTCTACTGTGTATGAAAATGTATTATATCCGCTAATAGTCAATGAATTTCCAAAAAACGAGATTGACCAAATATGCTTAGAAGTACTTTTAAATACCGGAATAAGCCATCTTCGAGACAAGTATCCTCACCAACTCTCAGGGGGAGAGAAACATTTAGTCGCCTTGGCGCGTGCAATTATACATAATCCTGAATTCCTTATTGCCGATGAGCCAACCGGAAACTTAGACTCAGATTCGACAATCGCTGTTGCAAAAATAATTCAACAACAGACAGAAAAAGGCGTTACTGTTATTGTATCTACTCACAGTACAGATTTAATAGCGTGTTTCCCAAAAGCTGCACGGTTAGAAATGTTTGAAGGCAAAATTACGAAAGTAATTCCTGCTACTTCCAAAACAATCTCTTAAGGAACTACTCTGTTATGGTAAATAGAACAAATTTCCCTAAAATTGCACTCATAGGTTATGGATCTATGGGCAAGGAAATTCAACGAATTGCTATTGAGAAAGGAATATTGATTACAACTATTTTCGATATTAATAATCCATTAACAAATTCATCCCCAGATAATTTTGATGTAGCAATTGATTTCTCTACTCCGTCTGTAGTTGTAGAGAATGTTCAATATATTGCAGCAATGAAAAAAGACATTGTAATCGGTACAACAGGATGGGCTGATAGAATTAGCGTTATAAACCAATGTGTTGAAAATAATGATATAGGTGCAGTTTACGGTTCAAATTTTTCGATTGGGATGCAAATGTTCTTTAGTGTTGTTCGTCAAGCTGCTATGTTGGCTAACTCCGTTGAGGAATACGATGTTTTCCTTCATGAAATACACCATAAACGTAAGATAGACAGTCCGAGCGGAACAGCTTTATCTCTCGCTGAGATAGTTTTGGAAGAAGTAAGAAAGAAAAAAAGCATTAACTCTGAAACTATGCATGGAGAAATCAATGAACATGAATTACATATTAGCTCTGTTCGCGGCGGCGAGGTTACCGGAACGCATACTGTCTATATAGATTCTTTAGCCGATACTATAGAACTTACTCATCGAGCGAAGAACAGGCGAGGATTTGCTTTGGGTGCTTTAGAAGCAGCGGGATGGATTTGGAAAAAAAAAGGGCTGTTTGACTTTACAAATGTTTTTAACGAAATACTTGTAAGGTGATTGAAAATAAAATAATTATATGAAAGTACAAAATTTGCTGCTTGCTGCTGTTATTGTTTTTGGTTCAATTGAACTTTTACCAGCAACTGAAAATGATAAAGAAATACATATAAATACTGTTGTGAATGATTCAGTCTATCCGCCGGAAATTGAAATCAAACCTTCATTTATTCAACTGGATTTTACACCATCCGAGTTTGTAACAACTGATATTACGATTATGAATAGGGGAGGACAACCTCTTGAAATTAAAAGGGTTAAAGCATCCTGTTATTGCGCAAATGGAGCAGTTATCCATTCAACTGTTAATCCATTTGGTTTAGGGAAAATACGCCTTGCTGTCAACACTCTAAAACTCACCGATTCATTGCAACGAATTGATTACACGATTTGGAGTAATGCGCGCGATTCAGTTTATACTTTTCCAGTCTATTTACGGCGAGTAGAAAAAGACACGTTAAAACCATAACACATTAAATGTAATTCACACACCTACTTAAAATGTTACGTCAGCACCGGCTGTGAAGATGTTGAATTTGCTGATATTGTAGTCAAGAAAAATCGTAACAGGACCGATTTGTTTTGCGACTCCAAGTACAAATTTAATATTTACATCGGATAGATTACTATAGACTGTTTGCGGTTTTTGGTCTCCGGGCCATTCCGGTGGTTCAGGAACAGCAGGTATCCCTACCCCCGGATTTCTTAATAATCCCAATTCAATTTGTTTTTCTACTGGCAATAAGAACTTGTAAGAATTTGAAATTGATATTGTTTCATATGAAAGCCCCGTAAAAACATCAATTATTCCTTTAAAACTTTTGCTAGCTTCAATATTTAGGTCATAAATTGTAGAATTTGAGTTTAGGTCTGCATTAGTTTCACCTACCTTGTTTGTAAGATTTGTTCCTTGATATACAAATTGAATGGCAGCATCGAAAGGAGTTTTTTCAAAGTATTGAGAAATGCTATGTTTTACACCTACACCCCAAAATGTAAAAGTACCAACATTCTTATCAATTTCAATAGGCGGAATAAACCGTAGCAATAATTCTGTGCCATAGAATGAACCGATTTCTAACTGCGGAATTGCAGCATAGACTGAATTTATATTTCCCCCTGTAGGTAAAGGGAATTTTTCGGGGATGCTTTTGATTGCATTCAACAAAGAGTCCTTTGTAGCTTGACTAAGTGCGTTACTTCTAAAAATTGCTGCCAAATATGGATCATCCGTTTGAATTTGATCTAAAAAGTATTGTCTGCTTATATAAAAAGTCTCAGGTCTATTACCAAAAATTGTAGCTGCCTCTTTTGGGAATTTAAGACCACTTTTTGCTGAATCAACACCAAGACCTTTATCAAAAAGATATTTAAGAATATTTAAGACCAACCCGGCAGTGTCTTTAATTGTTACTGATGTAAATGAAATTGTAGCTGTGGATGTGTCTGCCAAAACTTGCTCAAAGGTCATTCTTGGAGCTATTGGAGTATATGTCTTCTGATCATCACGTACAAAACCAAACATTGAATGGATTCCAAAACGAAAATAGGGTTTATCTACCTTTTTGGGTACAAATGCAGTCCGAAAGAAGCGTGAATTTGCAGTAGCATTAGATGTTGTCACTAATGGTTGCATAAAGGGTCCACTGTTTGGTCCAAGTATTTCCAACGAGAGTTTCCTAGACATCTCAACTGTCAATGTGTTGGCGTGTGGACCTTCTTGTGCTTTTATCTGTGTAGATATGAAAAAGCAACTATAAAATAATAGAATGGCGATGGTGGTTTTCATGGTTATTCTTCAAAGGGTTATTATTCAAAATCATTAAGTAATTTAAAAGCTAAAGAAACCGCTCCATCTAATGCAGAGCCATAGGGGGTTACTACATTAATACTTTTTTCTGATTCCAGTTTTTTATAAAGTAATCTTGAAAGTAAGGTGTCGTTTTCCAGCATTCCGCCCATACACGCAAGTTCAATTTTTTCATTTGTTTTTTTAAACTGACGTCTAATTGCAAGAATCCCATCAACTAAATGTTGAGCCGAAGTTTCAATAATTGAATAACATACATCATCACCATCTTCGGCACATTTCATCACCATTGGAGTAAGGGATTGATATTCAAACATTCGTTCTGAATAGGCGGACACTATAGTTCGTGGTCGCTCTTTTTTGACCATTGGATAACGTTCTGCAAGCATATCAAATAGTTTAGTTGACTTACTTCTACCATCTACAGCTCTGACTATTGCAGTGAGACCTTCACGACCTATCCATGCACCGCTTCCTTCATCATCGAGCTCGATTCCCCATCCTCCGCATCTAACAACTTCCTTATTACTGATTTTCCCAAGGGTAATTGTACCAGTCCCTGCTATGAGAGCAATCCCGTTTCTGCCTCCTAATACTCCTTCCAAAGCAATTTCGGCGTCACTTGTTACCATTACATCATTGATAGTAATCTTGCTGTTTCGAGCCAATGTTTTCAAAAGTTGGGTTGAACGCTGTTTTTCTTCTTCGAGCCAAACACCGGCTAAACCCACTACAACTGCATCAACTTCGCTGGAGTCTATACCGGACTTGTTACACAGATCCCTAACCATATTTAATACTCTCTCAGTAGATTCTCCGACTCCTACTGCACCAATTCGCGTTGTGCCGGCTTCGATAGTATAGAGAATCTCATCCGCTCTTTTGATTATTCCACGTGTTTTTGAACCACCGCCGTCTATGGCAATTAGTGTTGCTTCTTCTTTGTTCATAAATTAGTTTTCCAGAACAGTTACAATTATTTTATATATGAGATCTAAACCACATTTGACTAAATTACCGGATAAATTGCGATAGCACACTCTTAAACCATCTTTTTATGACAAAAAGTCGTTAAACAGCTGTTTTTGCACACAAAAAAGTGTTCCACGTGGAACTAAATCATTCAAAACAGAAGTATTTTATGAAAGCACTAGCGAATATAAAGCATCAAAACTGCTAAATCTGTTGAAGAAACTCCTGCAATTCTGGATGCTTGCCCAAGTGAGACCGGGCTAATTTTGATTAACTTTTCTCTGGCTTCGGTTGACAATGATTTAATTGCTGAATAATTAATATCCTTTGGAATTAGCTTGCTTTCTGTATCATGAAACATTGCTACCTCTGCTAATTGCCTCTGAATATATCCTTCGTACTTTATCTCTATCTCTGCTTTTTCAAATAATTCAATATCAGTCGGGAAAGGCAGAGATGTATCGGTAACACTAAATAATGCTTCGAGTGAAACTTTTTGGCGTTTCGCAATAATATTGACATTGGTTGAAGATACAAGATGAGATTCTTCGATTGAATCTAAATATGAATTAACTGCTGTAGGTGTAGCTTTGGTTTCGTGTGCTAAACCAATTATCTCTTCGGTTAAATTTTCTTTATGCTCAATTTTACTAAACTCATTATGAGTTAACAAGCCCAATTTATAGCCATATCTGCTGAGCCGTTTATAAGCATTATCTTGACGAAGAAGCAATCTATATTCTGCAAGTGATGTAAATATTCGATAAGGTTCTTCGGATTCCTTATTTATAAGATCATCAATCATTACTCCAATGTACGCTTCAGCCCTGCTGAGAGTAAATGGAGGTTTGTCTGATATTTTTAGTGCTGCATTGATTCCTGCTATAATACCTTGTGCTGCAGCTTCTTCATAACCAGATGTTCCGTTAATCTGACCTGCAAAAAACAAGCCGTTAATTTCTTTTGTTTCCAAAGAAGGAGTTAACTGATTTGGAAAGAAATAATCGTACTCAACTGCATAGCCATACTTCAGAACTTTACAATTCTCCAAACCGGCTATTGAATGGAGACCCTCTTCCTGAATATAACGCGGCAAACTGGTAGAAAAGCCATTAACATAAACCGAATCAGTATTAATGCCTTCTCTCTCAAGTAGTATTTGATGTGATGTTTTATCAGAAAATCTATCAATTTTATCCTCTATTGAAGGGCAATATCGTGGTCCTTTTCCGGCAATTAACCCTGAAAACATTGGTGATTCGCTAAAACCTTTTCTTAGAATATCATGTGTTCGTTCGCTTGTTGTAGTTTGATGACAGGTTAATATATTTTTAACAGACATTGTTCTAAATGAGAATGGTTTTGGATACAAATCACCTCCAACCTCACTTAACATACTAAATTCAATAGAATTACGATCAATTCTAGGAGGAGTACCTGTCTTTAATCGCCCAGTTTTAAGTCCGTATGACAACAAATTTTTAGAAATCGAAACAGAAGATTGTTCGTTAATCCGCCCTCCGGCAATACCATTCATGCCGGTATATAATATACCGTTTAGAAATGTGCCAGAGCATAGAACAACACATTTTGAAAAAACTTTTTCACCATCCTCTGTTAAAACACCGTGAACTTTTCCATCAGTAATTAGTATTTCACTAATATTGCTGTTCACTACAGATAAGTTTTGAGTGGAAAGTAAAAGCTCTTGAGCAAAAAGCGGGTAAAGATCTTTATCGTTTTGCGAGCGGCTTGACCAGACAGCAGGACCTTTTGATGTATTTAATGTCTTAAATTGTAAACCACTTTTATCGGCAAGTATGCCCATCACCCCACCTAATGCATCAATTTCTTTAGCAAGATGCCCTTTTGCACTTCCTCCAATAGAAGGATTACAAGACAATCGTCCAATAGTATGAATATTCATAGAGAAAAGGGCAGTTTTGCAACCCATCTTTGCTGTTGCAACACTTGCTTCTATTCCCGCGTGCCCGCCGCCAATGACGATTACATCAAAATTATTTGTCATATAAGAGATTTACACAATTTGAATGTTTCACGTGAAACATTAATCTACCTGAAATAAGTCTTTGAAAGGTGTGAAAAAAAAGCCGCAAATTCAATACCAACTTAAAAGAATATGAGTAAATAAAATTGAAGAAATAAATTTTAGAGTTGTATAGTTGAAAAACAATATAAAATTAATGATTAAGTGATGTAAATCAAAGAGCAACTATTTTCCAATACAAAACTGTGAAAAAATTGTGTTGAGAATTTCTTCATTCATAACTTCACCGGTTATTTCTCCTAGTAAATAAATTGCCTTGCGAACATCTACAGAAACATATTCATTTGAATAATGGGCAGTAAGGGAATGACCGGCTGCTTCAAGTGATTGGATAATTTCAGTAAGAATACTTGAGTGACGAGCGTTAAGTAAAAAATCATTAATTCTATCCATATTCATGGAAGCCGTCTTTTCGATATAAGCTTTAAGTTCTTTAATACCAATAGATTGGACAGATGAAACAAAAAAGGAACTTAACCCGCTTGTATCAATTGAAATATCAGATATAGTATCAATCTTATTTTGTATATAGCAGAGCGATGCATTAGGATATAGTAGAGAAAGCTGCTTGTAAAGAGATAAAGAGTGAGTAGGGGAAATAGATATATCATTGATGATAAGAATTAGGTTACTGGTTTCGAGAAGCTGTCGGGTAAATTCGATACCTTCTATTTCAACTGTATCGGTAGAATCATGTCTTAGCCCTGCAGTATCATAAATCTGAATTGATATGCCGCTAAGTGTAAGTGAATCCTGAATATAATCACGAGTTGTTCCGGCAACTGGACTTACAATAGAGCGTTTTTTATCAAGTAAAGCATTGAATAAAGTAGATTTACCGGCATTAGGAAAACCAACTAACCCTACGCGATAGCCATCACGGAGTATTGAAGCGGATGTGTAACTTTCCAGTATAGTACGGCATATGCTAATTGAATTATCGAGTAAAGAAGAAAGGTGATTTTTATCAACAAATTCAATATCTTCGTGGGAAAAATCTAATTCCAATTCAAGCAAAGCACAAATTGACAGTAATTCTTGACGTATCAGAGTGACTTTCTTCTTAAACCCGCCGAGTAATTGGCGAGCTGCAACGTGTGATCCTTGTTCAGACGAAGCATTGATAATATCTGCCACAGCTTCGACTTGTGTTAGGTCAAGTTTCCCGTTAAGAAAGGCACGTTGAGTAAACTCACCGGGTCTTGCAATTTTTGCACCATTTTTAATTAATGTATTTATAATATTACTAGTTACAAATACTCCGCCATGACAACCAATCTCCACAGTATTCTCACCGGTATATGAATGGGGAGCACGAAAAACCGAAGCGGTTACGGTATCAATGAGGGTGCTGTTGTCATAAAATTTGCCGTAATGAATAGTATGGCTATGAGCATCATTTAGTAAGGATTTTCCGTGAAAACACTTGTCCGTAATTGTAAATGCGTCTTCACCCGAAAGACGAATGACAGCTAAGCCCGAAATACCGGGGGGAGTTGCCTGTGCGCAAACAGTATGGCTGGATGACATAAATAAGTATTTATTTTATAAGAATGTTAGAGGAATATATGGGGTATGAGATGTTTAGTTTTTCAGTCGTTTCATCAACAAATGATGTTGCAAAAAAACTACTTGAAAATCGAAGTAACGTATTAGTAACAGCAAAATTACAAATAAAGGGTAGGGGACGAAACAACAAGCAGTGGCTGGGAGACGAAGGAAAAAATATTTATCTCTCCATAGGCAAAGAACACGATGCAAGTGAAGGTGAAATAAATCTGCTCATGCTGACATACCAATGTGTCGGATGTTTGGCGGTACTGCGGGCACTGGATAAAATCGCCCCTTCGTCGGCATTTGTATTGAAATATCCAAATGATATATATGGATGTTGCAAGGATAGTGTGTTTAGAAAAATAGCAGGAGTGTTGGTAGAAAATGAGTTTATAGGGAATCATATCAGAACAACTGTTCTGGGTATTGGAATAAACGTATATCAGGAAGATTTTGCACCTGAAATTCAAGCGATATCTCTTATGCTGATGGGTATGAATGTTCAGCAAAACATTCTGTTAACAATGATAATTTCGGAGATTGAAAAGCTATTAAAAATGTCACGCCTTCAGGTCATTGAGGAATGGAAAGAAAAATTAAATATAGTATCGAAAAAGATAGAAGTAGTTGGAGAACTAGGGAATTGGGATGTAGTTGGATTTGATGACTTTGGTATGTTGGTCGTAAGGCAAAATGATACAATCAAAACAATTAGTAATGGAGATTCAATTCGTTATCTAATCGGATGAAAATTAAAAAGCATGACCTAATCCGATGTGAACCTGAATATCTTTGAATGGAGCACGTGAGAAAATCCAAAGGCGATCGGGTGAAGTAGGGTCATATAAACGAAAGCCAAAATCAACTCGAATCGGTCCGACGGGTGTTTCACGGCGAATGCCTGCGCCGATACCTACAGCCAGCCCCTTAAAAATATCATTGAGAGTAGCAGAATTGTATGTGTTGCTAAGAGGGTCAATTCTATTATAAACATTACCCCAATCCATAAAAAAAGTTATTCCTAATTGATCTATTTGATCTGCAAATACAGCATTTATCCCTCTTGGACGGGCAAATCGGTAGCGATATTCGACACTACCTTCCAAAATTGCACCATTACCTGTAAGATTGTTTGTGTAAGCGACTGTTGTATCTAGATTTGAAGACTTCCTATCATATAAAGCTCGTGAAGGATATGAACGAACACTATTAGCTCCTCCTGCAAAAAATCTTTTTTCAAAGGGTATAAAAGCTCCATCGTCTAAATTGATGTTAATATACCCGGCTCTGAACTTAACAGCGAAGACATCATTTGAAACAATATTCCAAAATTTGTAATAAGTAGTTTGAAAACGAGAAAATCTAAACAGAGGTCCGTCAGCAACTTCAGTTGTTATTGCTAAAAAGTTACCATTCAAAGGCGAAAATGGATTATTTCGGCTATCACCTATAGCAGTAAAAGAAACAATAGATCCAAGATATTTGAAACGGCTTTGGGTTACTGCATCAATTTGATAATAAGGGTATAGAAATTCAGTTATTGCGCTTATATTTCGTGCGTTTGACTCAGGGTCTGCATTAACAGACGTATCAATGCCGCGAGTAAACATATCGTCACTTACATCAGCAATGTTATCAATATTTTGCAATTCCGTAGAATATTCAAAAATAAGTGAATTGAAAAGAGTAAACGATGGTAATGTAATAGGAAATGTGATTCTGGCGGGAAGTGAAGTAACACCTAAAGCTACTGTTTGAAATGGAAGCCCACTTTGAATTTTTCTATTCGAATATGAAGCTTGCGCAGTAAGCCCTACTTTCCATGACCATAATGAAAAAAAGTAAGGTTGGCTGAATTGAAAACCGGTTTGGAGTTCTCTAGAAATAGAAGTAAAAACATAAGGAAAATGTGGATCAGCAGGCAATCTAAAACCAAAATCTTGCCATACAACCCTGTTAAAAAAGTTAAAGGATTGAGCTGCGCCGAATAGATTTCTATTTAAGTAAGCTAATTCAACCCCAAAATTAGTAAAGTTATCGTACGTAGTGTGATTAATAAACGGAGCAGCGCTAATTTCCTGTAATTTCCTGTATTGAACAAAGACCAAGAGGGATAATGTAGTAACGTCACCACTAGTGGTAGTACCTAAAGTATCAATAATCACAAGATCGAATGTACCTAAATTATACAAATTAGCTTGAGAGCGGGCGAATGAAGAGCGGCTGAACCAATCACCTTCGCGAAAATCAAGCATTTCAACTATTAAATCAGAACTTACGGCAGGTTGATCTCTATAATCATGTTTTAAAGAAATTGTTCCTATCTTACATCTGTTTCCAAGTATGAACTGAATGGTAATACTATCTCTTACACTCGGTGGGAGTGTAGTTACAACCGGCTGTTTGTAACCGGCAAAGTAATAACCGTTATTCTGTAAAAAAAACATGATTTGCTCTGCGTTCCGCTTAATAGACGACTCATTAAATTGAGAATGTATACCTTCACTGAGGAGCTGGACAAGATCAGAGCGGATGTCAGAGGGAAGTGAGTCCAGCCCGCTATATACAATTGTATCTACAGTGAACGGTTTGTTCTCGTCAATATGAAATGTAAGAATATTGAGACGTTCAGTAGAGTCAAAAGCAAAAGAAAATGTAACATTTGCATTATGAAACCCATTCTGATTATAGAGATTTATGAGGGTAAATGCATCATTTTCTGCTGAAGTTTGGTCGAAGAAACGATATTCATCTTGATACCCGCGAAGCGTGGTAGCCAATGCATCACGTAATGAAGTAGGAGTAAAAGGGTTGATGGAAAACTGGCGGTAATAGAATCCAAATATCTGATGCGTAAAACTTAAGTTGGTAGGACGTAACGAAATTGCATCAGTAAGAACAGCACCGGAAAAATAACTGTTCCCCTCAAAGCGAATATCACTCAGTTCACCTTCTTGCGGTAATGATGAAACTGACATGGTCGTAGGTGCCGGCGAGCTTGCAGTTGTTGAATCATCACCGTGAATAACTGCAAAACACTCAGAAAACATAAGTACCGATATGAGAATTGAGATGTAAAATCGCATGAGATAACCTATTACTCTTCAAAACGATGAAAAAAGCCCAAACTATGGTTGGTTCGGGCTTTTGCTTGACTTTGTTAAGGTATTTACTAAAAGTAACCTTAATGCATAATTTAGTACATACTGTCTAAATCTTCGTCATCTGAGAAATAAAGATCGTCGGTAGCATTCTCATACTCTGGCCACAAATCTTCCATACCTTCATATAATTCATCGTTATCTTCAAGTTCTGCTAAGTTATCAACCACTTGCTGTGGAGCTCCTGTACGATTTGCATAATCAATCAATTCTTCTTTAGTAGCAGGCCAAGGAGCATCTTCGAGGGCGTACGCTAATTCAGGTGTCCAAAACATATAAAACCTCTTTGAATAAAAAATAGAAATAAAATATACTTACTTATAACACACACACAAATAGATGTGTCCCTCAGACAAAATACAATAGCTGAAATATACCGTTACTGATTAAAATTCATTTGGGCTGGTGTAGAATTTGGCGCAAAAATACAATCTTGCCGCTCATAAACCAAGTTCAAAAACGGAATAATGTAATTTTATCAAAAAAAAACAACGAAACACTACCTAACTACAATTATGAAAACGAGAATTAGGTGCGGATATTTTACTAAATTTGTACCAATATGCAAATTTATTTATAAAAAGATGTTGAATGAAAAATGATTACGAAGCAGTTATAGGACTTGAAGTACATATCCAACTGCGTACCGCTACCAAAGCATTCTGCAGTTGTACTACCGAATTCGGAACATCACCGAACATGAATACCTGCCCGGTATGTTTGGGTCATCCCGGAGCACTCCCTACCTTGAATAAAAATGTAGTTGAATATGCTCTAAAAATAGGTCTGGCAACAGGGTGTGAAATACGTCCATATTCGATTTTTTCTCGTAAAAATTACTTTTATCCTGATTTACCAAAGGGTTATCAAATATCACAATATGAAGACCCAATCTGCTTTGGGGGGGCAATCGAGCTGGAACTTCCGGAAGGAAAGAAACGCATTGGTATTACAAGAATCCATATGGAGGAAGATGCCGGCAAATCAATACACGATGTGGATATAGACACACTGGTGGACCTGAACAGAAGCGGTGTTCCTCTCTTGGAAATTGTAAGCGAACCGGATATTCGCTCGGCACAGGAAGCATACCAATATTTGATGCAAATTCGCCAAATAGTTATGTATCTTGGTATTTGCGACGGTAATCTAGAGGAAGGTTCTTTGCGCTGCGATGCAAATATATCTGTTATGAAACGAGGTGCTGAAAAGTTTGGAACACGCACAGAAGTAAAAAATCTTAATAGTTTTCGGAATGTAGAGCGGGCAATCGGCTATGAGATTGAACGCCAAATTGAACTTTTGGAATCCGGAGGAACAGTTATTCAGCAAACAATGCAATGGGATGCATCCGTTCATCAGACTAAGCCAATGAGAACAAAGGAGAAAGCTCATGACTATCGCTATTTTCCCGAACCGGATTTGGTCGGGGTTGCCATATCAGACGAATGGATAACTAGAGTACATAATGCTTTACCGGAATTACCGCTAGCACGTAAGGAGCGATTTATCAGCAACTTTGGTTTGCCAAAATATGATGCCGGTATCTTGGTTGATGATAAGAGCTTAGGTGATTATTTCGAGCTTGCTCTATCGCATTTGTCTGAGAAGTCAAGCGAGAGCTATAAGTTGGTCAGTAATTGGGTAATGACCGAAGTGATGAGAATATTATCTGAGCGGAAGCAAACAGCAGCAGAGTTTGATTTACCTGCAAAATATATAGCAGAAATGGTTGATTTGTTGATTTCGGAGACTATCAGCAGTAAGATCGCCAAGGAGATATTTCCTGAGGTGATGTTAACCAAAGTATCACCGAAAGAAATAGTTGATAAACGAGGGCTTGCACAACTTTCAGATGCAGGTATGATTGAAGAACTTGTGAGAAGTGTTTTAGCCCAAAATATAGAAAATGTTGAGAAATACAAAGCCGGAAAAACAAATATGTTCGGTTTTTTTGTTAGCCAGGTGTTGAAACAAACCGGAGGAAAAGCCAATCCTAAAATTATAACGGAGGTACTTAAACGGGAACTGGAAAATTAACACAATGTAATTTTTCTTTTCTCGTTCAAAGTTTAATAGTAAATTTCGGTTCTAAGAAGAAAATGTGTAGTAAATTGCATTAATTTTTTAGCTGCATCGGCAAGAGGGAACCGGGTCGCGGCTCACATAGTTGCTATTTGTATTACTAAATTTGCAGGAGGAATCTATGCCGTTGCCTAAAACAGAATTTATATGGATGAACGGAAAGTTCGTTAAATGGGACAATGCAAAAATTCATGTTCTTTCTCATGTTGTCCATTATGGTTCCAGTTGGTTTGAGGGGATGAGAGCATATAATACCAAAAAAGGTACTGCAATTTTTCGATTGAAAGAGCATATCCATCGTCTCCAAATGTCTGTAAAAATCTATCATGGAGAAATGCCGTTTTCCCAAGAAGAAATGTGCAAAGCATCATTAGATCTTGTGAAAAAAAACAAACTGCAAGCGTGTTATATCAGACCTATAGTTTATAGGGGGTATGGCGAACTTGGCGTATATCCTCTCACTTGCCCTATGGAAGCAGCGATTGGAACATGGCAATGGGGTAAATATTTAGGCAAGGAGGCATTAGAGCAGGGTGTGGACGTCTGCGTGTCCTCGTGGAATCGTCTGCCTAATAATTCAATGCCTGCCGCCTCCAAAGCCGGTGGAAACTACCTAAATTCTCAACTTGTTCGTATTGAAGCGCTTAATCACGGATATGCTGAAGGTATCGGATTGGACGCACAGGGTAATGTAAGCGAAGGAAGCGGTGAAAATATCTTTTTTGTTCAAGACGGAAAGATTTATACACCACCTATGAGTGCATCAATTCTTCAAGGTATTACCAGAGCAAGTGTTGTGCAAATAGCGAAAGACTTGGGTATCCCTGTCGTTGAAATAACCGTACCACGATCAATGCTTTACACTGCAGATGAGATATTTTTCAGCGGAACGGCTGTGGAAGTAACACCGGTTCGTTCAGTAGATAATATTAAGGTAAATGATGGAGCAGTAGGAGAAATCACGCGTCAAATTCAACAAAAATTCTTTGATGTGGTAGAAAATGGTAATGACCCTCACGGATGGCTTACGTATATTGAAGAACCCAAACAAGCCAAAGCAAAGAAAAAAAGCTAAGATTAATAAAACAATAGATTAAAAATAATTATCGAGTTGGTAATATGCCTGTAAAGACAACATCTACATCACAGAAAAAAAAAGTAACTCGGAAAAAAGCGACAATTGAAAATGCTTTCGATGAATCATCTTTAATAATAGCCGAAGCTATGTCTACCGAGACAAAGCCATTCAGCAAATTCGATACAACCGGTTTCGATAAAGAGACGATAATACGATGGTATACATTAATGCACTTAGGTCGGCGATTAGACGAAAAAGCGGCACTATATCTTAAAATGGCAAAAGGATGGTCATACCATGCCCCATGTGCCGGACACGATGGTATTCAGCTTGCAATAGGACAGGTTTTTAGATCAGGAAAAGATTTTCTGTTCCCGTATTACAGAGATTTGATGACGTGTCTCTCGGCAGGTCTGACAGTCGAAGAAATCATTTTGAACGGGCTTAGCAAGGATGCTGACGTAGCGGGTGGTGGGCGGCACATGAGCAATCACTTTGCAAAACCTTCTGTTGGCATTCAAAACGGTTCGTCATGTACCGGCAATCACTGCCAGCATGCGGCAGGAACAGCAAGGGCGATTAAAAAATACAACGGCGATGAAGTTGCCATATATTCCGGTGGTGAATCTGCCTGTTCCGAAGGATATTTTTATGAGGCGGTGAACGGTGCATCCCGTGAAAAATTACCGGTGATTTTTGTAATACAAAATAATAAATATGGAATTTCTGTGCCTGTCGAAGAGCAAACGGCAAATGTCCGGGTGTCAGATAATTTTGTCGGTTTCAAATATTTAAAAATAATCAATTGTGATGGTCGCGATCCTTTTGATTCATATAGAGCAATGGAAGAAGCTCGCAAGTATGTTCTATCGGGTGCAGGTCCTGCGATGGTTCATGCTGATTGTGACCGGCTTGGTTCGCATTCCAACTCAGACAACCACGAACTATATCGTCCAAAAGAAGTTATAGAAGAAATTAAAAAGAGAGATCCACTTGCAAGATTTAGACAAGTGATACTTGAAAATAAAATCTTGAATGAAAAGCAAATTCAAGAGCTTGAAGCAGAAAATCAAAGCAAGATTTTCGCTGCTGCGGATATTGCCGAGCCCTCACCCGATCCATCTCCGGAATCTTATAAATTATTCTTGTTGCCTGATTCAGTTGTCGGATATGAAGATAATTCAGAGTCACGGTATCAGAATAACCCAAACGAACCTCAATTGACTTTCCGTGAGGGAATCAACTTAGCATTGAAACAAGAGTTCAAAAGGAATCCCAACACGTTTTTATGGGGACAAGATGTTGCATCAGTAAACAAGCAAGGGATTTTCAATGTTCCCAAAGGTCTTTTAGATGAATTTGGTAATGACAGGGTATTCAATGCACCGATAGCCGAAGATTTTATCGTGGGAACAGCAAATGGTTTTTCACGGTACAGAGAGGATATTCGTGTTGTAATCGAAGGAGCGGAATTTGCAGACTATTTCTGGCCCGCAATGGAGCAGTTCATAGAGTGTTCACACGATTATTGGAGAACAAAAGGACAGTTTTCGCCGAATATTGTCATTCGTTTGGCAAGTGGTGGGTATATACAGGGTGGTCTCTACCATTCTCAAAACTTAGATGCGATTTTCGCCCACACACCCGGTATCAGAGTTGTATGTCCGGCTTTTGCAGACGACGCCATAGGGCTAATGAGAAATGCTATTCGCTCAAAGGGTGTTACAATGTATCTCGAACCGAAGTTCCTTTATAATTACCGTCCGACTTCTGCCTCAGAACCGGGAGAAGATTTCATCATTCCTTTTGGAAAAGCAAAAACTCGCCGTTCAGGTACTGATGTAAGTCTGATTAGCTACGGAAATGCTATCCACATATCGCTTCGTGCGGCGGACGAACTGGCAAAAGAAGGAATATCATGCGAAGTTATAGATTTGAGGTCGCTTGCGCCTTGGGACAAAAAAACAGTATTTGAATCTGTTAAAAAAACCAGTCGTGCCGTCATAGCACATGAGCACTATTTGACGGGCGGATTTGGAGGAGAAATAGCAGCTTCCATCAGTGATGAACTCTTTCGGTATTTGGATGCACCGGTAGCGAGGGTTGCTTCGAAGGATACTCCTGTAGGATTTGCTAAATCATTAGAAAGTGCGATCTTATTGAATCAGAACGATATAATTAACAGTGTAAGGAATACAGTTGAATATTGAATTAAAATATGATTGAAGTGTGGAATCAGACAGTGTGAAAATAATCTGACAGTGTGGAAAACGTGGCACGACAAAATTTGAAGATTTTTACAAACATAAACGAATAACTGAGATGTTTGTAAAAGTTTTTCATTGGTATTTTGCCGGAGTAATACTATATTTGTGGGATTCTGCGGGATTCGTAGAGTAAATGCGCCCGTAGCTCAACTTGGATAGAGCGTTGGATTCCGGTTCCAAAGGTTGGGGGTTCGACTCCCTTCGGGCGCGCATTCTATTTATAAATCTGGTATATAGATAATAAAGGTTTAGAAAGAGAATGTGTTTGCTGCTACCGTTCAACGACAGAAAATTTGCAGTATCATTAAATAAATTTAAAAAAACCAGATGGCTAATCAAGAAATTATAGAAGATAATCTACAAGAATCAGGAATTCGAAATGAGAATCTCTTGGACGAGGGTACAACCACAACTTCACTTCAACGTAATTTAAAACTGATACTTATCGGTTTAGGTATAATAATAGTGGCAATTGTTGCCGTGGTTTTTTACAATAAGTCGAAAGAAACCAAAGAACAAGAAGCATCTGTGGCATTATCCAGAGTAATGGCATTTTATGATAGCGGTGATTTAGACAAAGCGCTGTCGGGCGATGCAAAGAAATTGGTACGCGGTACACCTGTCATGGGATTGCAAGCTATAGTAGATCAATATAGCGGTACCGATAATGCAGAGGTTGCAGCAGTGTATGCCGGAAATGCGTTCCTTTCAAAGAAAAAATATGCAGAAGCTGAAGAGTATTTTGATAAGGGTCTAAATAGTGAATCAGTTGAAGTAGCAGTTGCATCCAATGCAGGGATTGCTATTTGCAAGGAATCAAGAAATGAGAATGCTGCTGCTGCTGAACAATATGAAAGAGCATCGTCAATGAGCAAGCAGCCCTCTATACAAGGAAAATATAAGCTATATGCAGCAATGAATTATGAAAAGGCAAATAATAAAGAAAAAGCAGAGAAGCTTTACAGGGAAATAATACTGGGAGAAGCCAGTGAATTTGTTGTCGAAGCAAAAAGCGGACTAACCCGACTTGGCATGATAATTGAGTAACTGCCCCTGTTAATCCTTTTGAAAAACAAAAAATAAACAAAAACATAAAGTTAAATTATTACAATTTTATTCATCCAAACGGAGGTATTATGCAACGTTGGTTTCGTTTAAGCACTCTTTTGATTGCGTTAGCCCTGACGGTGTCTGTGGGTTTTGCGCAAAAACCTCGTGTGCAGGTGGCGGGACGTATTGCTCCAAATGAGGTGCGAATATTTCTTCAAGATAGCGTGTATCAAGTAAATGGTACGTACACTATCGCCGGTACATTGATTATAGAGCCGGGTACAGAAGTTGTCTTTTTAGACAACGGCAGAATGATTGACTCGGTTGGCGGTCGGATTATAGCAGATAGTAGGTTAAGTGCTGTGTATAATAGCATAACACCAAGTTCAATTGGATTGCTCGAATATAGCGATCCTCGATATTTCTTAGGTTCTTCTGTAGTTCAGGAAACGAGCTTCGGCGAGCCAACTATACAAGGGTCTCTTTCGTACCCCGGTAATTTCAGTAACCCGAGCGGTTACGGAAAATATAATTACATATTCAATGTTATATTGGATACTGTAACAAAACGTATTGAAAACCTCGCAAGTGGTGCGAGTCTTCCTGCTCCCGGAAGCAACAAGGTTGTTATCTCGCCTATGAGAGCAATCATGTACACATCCGCGAGACTGTGGTCAACAGATGATATTATTCGTTTCCAACCTTGGAGACGTCTTCAAGGTGTTACACCGAACATTCCTGTTAGCACAACCAACAGAAGAATTGTATTCAGAGGTCAGCCAATTAATGACTACTCGCGTGAGTGGGGACATATCATTGTACTTCCCGGTGCACGTGCTGCATTCTTCAGAGATGTAGATTTTAGAGATTTCCGCAAAGACACAACTGTAGATGCGAAGCCGATATATGACACAGCATT
Source organism: uncultured Chitinophagaceae bacterium (assembly GCA_964527785.1). Lineage (GTDB taxonomy): Bacteria > Bacteroidota > Ignavibacteria > Kapaibacteriales > UBA961 > JADJXV01. Next base: position 17,390 of record CAZGNO010000001.1, on the reverse strand, counting down.
GGTTGCTCCTGCACTTAAATCGGCGTATGCTCAGTTGAACGCAGATATGCGCAAATTGACAAACGGTGCCGGTGGTGCTCTTACAAGTTTTGCTTCAAGAACATGGTTGATTGGTTGTAACTTTACAAACAATCTTGCAAGATTTAGAGGCGGTGCTTTGCAAATGCTTCAAGCTCCCGCAGGTGATAATGTATATCCTGATACTGCCGGATTGGGTATCACGACATATGCATTCTTGGATAAAAATCCTGCGATGACAGAAAGCGACGGAAGTACAATAGCTCAGACAGTTATTCAAATCAGTGAATTAGATAGGAATGTTGCTGAGCCGGGTGTCTCTAATTCAGATGCCGGACGTCAAAAAGTGGACGATGCGCGACTTGCTATTTATTTAGGGCGTGTTCGCCAATTGAATTTTGACAATAACAGAGCACTTCTCTCTGATGTTGATACAGTTAGAATCAACGGCAATAGAGTAGTATCTGATACCAACAGACCCGCTGCTCTCCAAGCACAATCTTGGAAAAACGAAGCATTCGGCGGTGCGATGGTTATTTCAGGTAGAGAATTGGATGAAAACAGAAAAATTGAAATCGGTTTAGGTGTTAATGATAGTATCAGAACTGCTGCAGGACCTTTTGGTTTTACAAATTTCGGTTCGAAAGATTATATTAACTTTACAAACAACTATGCAGTAAATCGCCAGTTGTCTCCTAATTCAAGGGGTGCAAAAGGTGGAGCGTTATACATAGGTAAATATACATCGTTGATTATAAACGGATCGTTTACAAACAACTATGCAGAAACACCATATCAAGTAAACAGCAATAGCGAGCAATATGCTCTTGGTGGTGCTGTATTTCATGAAAATACACTTGGACGTTTGCAATTACGCGGGCACCCAAGTCTAGCTACTGAATTCTCAAATAATAGAGCAGGTTCGGGCGGTGCTGTATATGTTGACGGTAATACTGACCCACGTCCTTCTCCAATTATTGGTGGATCGGATATTCCAAATCCACGACTAAGAGATTACGGAAGAAGAATCAATTTTGAAAATAATACTGCTCTTGCTCATGGCGGTGCTGTATTTACCAAAAGAAACATGACTTCTTACGGCGCTGGTGGATTCATAAACGACCTTCCATTGGCACAAGCATACGGTACAGGATTTAGCGTTCGTTTTGCAAATAACACATCCGGTCTCTCCGGTGGTGCGATTGCAATTCACTTGCCGAGCATAGAGCCGCCGGTTCCAATTGAACAGCGCTATATTAGATTGGTTAGAACTCAATTCTTGAATAATGTTACAGGGCGCTTTGCTTCTTCAACCGGACTTGAAATGTTGAAGCAAGTACGAGGCGGTGGAGCGGTATATTCAATGAATGGTGATTTGAACGTAGTAAAGGGTGTTGAATTTAGTAATAACAGTGCCTTTAACAGTAATGGTGGTGCTATTGCAATGGTTCATCCACGTACATCTTCAAAAAGATTCTTCATTACAGATGCAGACCAGCTTACAATTCTTCCAAACGGAACAGCTGTAGGGTATATGTCTAATGACAGTTTGTATGATAATAGAAAAATTGCTGCAGTTGCTGCAGATGTAAGAAGCTTTACAAGATTCTATAATAACGTTGCCGAGCCAAATCCTGACTCGCGTTTGTTGGGAAGCGGAACTACTCAAATGGGTTCAAACTCAATTGATATTAAGAGATTCCACCCCGGCTTTGTTCGTGACGTGTTAGGTAACGGTTTACGTGAAAACGGAATCGGTTTGGGCGGTGCAATATTTATTTTAGACAGCGTTACCCTTCAAAGAAGATTTAGAACAGACTCGGTGTTTTTAAACCGTGTTAGAATTCAAGGTAATACTGCATATACCGGCTCTGCTGTGTATTCGGACAATTACGATTTGAAACTCGTTCTTACAAGATGTTTGGTAGCTTCCAATAAAGCAACATCGCCTGTTGGTAGAAGCCAAGATGTAATCAGCGGTCCATTTATTAACCCTGATAATCAAGCTTCAAGTGATTTAGCGGGAGCAACTTTCTATGGTGATATCATTGGTCCTATTCCATGGACATCATTTAATGTAGCTGCAAACTCTATCTATGATAACGATGCAAGATTTATTATTCGTTTGCCTGATGCACCAAACTCTAAGAGTGTTTTAGCCGGTGGAGCCGGAATCGGTTTCGGTGGTGTTGATACTTTGAGAGGTAACTATTGGGGTGTTACTCAAGCAAATGTAAATACACAAATTAAGACTTCACAGCCAGGATTTATTAATGGCGGAATCCAAGAAACCTTCTTCATTCAAGGTAATGGCGAAACTCATATGCGATTCCTTAGAACAGGAAGAACAGATGATACTCAGCAAGGTCCTTTTGAACAAAATGGATTCCCCGGATACACATACACACCGATTCAAATCGGTAAAATTCCTGATACTCTTTTGATGGAAGGACGTATATACGATTTCTTTGATAAAGGTACGGACATGAAAACTGCAGATTATTCTGCGAGAAGAATGTCGCCAATTGAAGATTTTGCTGTAGGTATTCCTCCAAAACTTCAACGTTATTCAAATACTACAAAAGCGTCATATAATAAATATGTTCGCAGACTTACAAGAGACCCGTTTGCAACAGATTCATTAAACTACTCAACAAACAAAGAAAACATTCTTTGGAGACAATTGAGAAGATTGCAAACAGAGTTTGCACCAGATTATAGAACAGGTGAACTTAATCACCCGATTGGTTATCCGTTATTCTTAGAAGCAAGAGCTAAATATCAAGGTGAAGATATTAATATGAATAATGATGACCCAACAACATTAAATAGTTCTGTGTTCTTTGTGATTAATGACTCAACGGGTGATTTCATCCGTGTAAACATGAATCAATTTACAGATGCACAAGTGTTGAATAATGACGGTGTGTATCCAAAAGAAATTCTTCGTGGTAGAGTTGACTTCGTTCCGGATTCTTCAGAAAGAACCGGTACAAGCGCACGTGTTCGCAGAACATATGAAGGTCTGTATAATTTTGGTGGAACAGAAACATTGTTGCCAAGATTGGCTGATACTGCATTCAATGAAGATATAGCAGCATTGGGCGGTAGAAAATATGATGTGTTTATGTCTGCTGCACTGAACAAACGCGGAATACTTTACGGTAACGGTCAAAGAGTTACATATTCAAATCGTCCAAATATGCCGGCTTCGCTGGCAAACGGAAATGATACTATGGTAACTTATTTCGCCGGTGAGCGCTGGAATACATTACCAGTTCGCCCAGGTGATTTTGTAAGAGTTATTTCAAGAACTGTACTCTGGAGAGAAGGTGTTGATACAGCTATAGATAAGGGTCTTGGCTTTAGAATAGGTTCTTCTACGCCTCCTCCGGTATTTACAGGAAATAAAATCACAACTGAAAATCCAAAAGTCAGTGCGATATACTTCAGCTCATATAAAGACAAAATGTTTGTCGAAGAGGATGAAAATTACAACAGACTTCCAAATCCAAATAAAAAAGGACGTGACTCTATATTTGTAATTTCTGCTATTGATTCAAACATGATGTATGACCCTCGTTGGGCTTTGGACTTGGATGTCCCCGGCAGCAACGGATTCAGAAATGACACAATTTTAAAAAGATACAATCAATTGGAACTTTCGTGGTATCCACTCTATGTAGGACCTTACGGAGATACTGTTCGCGACGTTTTCCCGAATAAACTGACAGCATTGCGTCGTTGGGTAAAAGCAGACACAATTTGGCCTACTTCAAATCCAAATAAATTGTCTACTCCTAGAACTGCAAATAAGACATATTATGGTGCAAATGGAGTGATTGAGCTTAAAGGTAAGCCATCAAATCCATATGTAGTTCCAGGTGGTGAGTGGATGGAAGTAGTTGCGAAAAACTACTCGTCAACTGCTCGTACCGTTGACGCGCTCAAAAATATATTGCTACGCTTGAGAACCGATTCTGCAGGAGCACGTGTTGATAGCGCGTATCCTTCACAAGCATTCTTAGCTGACACATTGTCTAAGTTTATATATTTGTACCCATCATATTTCCACGCACAGAAATACGATTCTGATACAACATTAAATGTCGCTAGAAACGCTCGTTACTTAAATCAAGATACATTAAACTTTGGATCAAGTGATTCATCTGTTTACCGCTTTATGATTTTTGTAATGGACAGCTTGCCTGTTTTCGCACGTACAGAGCGTCCGGGTGCAAACTGCGGTTTAGGAACTCAGCAATTATTGGTTGCTAACGTTACCGACAAGCTACGTTTCTATGTTGACTTTAATACTGACGATGAAAGAGAAGATACAATAGCTGCAAATCGCGAAGATTGGGATTTCCGTTATGGTAAGACATCATACGCGTTCCTTTCAAAATCAATGAGAACAACTCCGGGCGATACAGCAATTGATCAATTGTATCAAATCAGACCAAATTGGATGGCTGAACAATATATGTTTAGAGAAGATGTATTGCTTGGTGATAAGAATAGAATTACAATTGAATCTGCGGCTGATACTCAGTATGCAGCACAAGTTAGAATTCTTGTTAACGGATTTAAAGATTCTTTAACAGTAAACATATTCCAAATGGACAGTATAGTTTCCGATTTAACGGTGATTAAAAACTATACCGGTTCTAAGGTTGCTAAAAGAGATACAGTAATTGATATCAGACAACGAATGACTGAAAAAGGTCCTGTTATTCCAATCATATTGGATACGGCAGTATATTTGGTTGACCATGTTTTAGCATTCCCTGATAGATTCGGTTCAGACTTTACTGAGCGTGGAGTTGCTAATATCAGAATTCCAAGAGCAGAAGCTTTGAATCTGTTAAAACCGGGAAGTGTCGCTGACCAAGCCAATGGTGGTCTTAATACAGATACGTTGATTACTCTTGTTGCTAATGACGGACACAGTGGAATTAGCTATTTGACAAGAAGAGTATTTGTAAATGTTTCACCTTCAATTTTAACTTCTAGTTTAGAGAGAGCAAAAGAAGGTCGTGATTACAATATTGATCTTTTAAACAGACCTAGAAAAATCGAATACTTCGATCCTAACTTTGGTCAAGCTCAAAAGTTCCGTTTCTTGTATCCAACTGACCCAGACACAATGATCGCTAAAGATCCTTGTTTCAAAGAAGCAGGTTTCTTCGATGTTAGAGGAATTAAGAAAACTCCAAAATGGTTGAAGATCAATCCGGTTAGCGGCTTGGTATACGGTACACCCGGGATTAAAGATGCTCCTCGTTCACTTACATTAGGTAATCCTGATACAGTAACAGTAGTATTGACTGATGCCGGTGGATTAACGGACGTAAAAATGTTCATACTTGAAGTAGATTCTTCAAATCATGATCCTAAATTGTTGACGGCTCCAATCGTACGCTGTATCGGACAAGGCGATACTTATTTAGATACATTGTTCGCGCAAGATTTAGATCTGTTAAGAGAAAAACCATGGTGGGATACTACAGCTAATTTTGACCCGATTCTTGAGGAAATTACAATATCTGTGATATTCCCGGTAGGAACAAATTTAGTAATTGAACCTGCTACAATCAAGGGAACAAAAGTAGATACAACACAAAAAGTAATTATTCGCTCAAATGGTCCGTTTACATATCCGGTAAGTGCAGTTCAAGATGGCAAACTGACAATCAGAGTACAAATTACAGACGGTGAAATAACCAAGGTGCTCGAATATAAACTTAACATATCTGACCCAACAGACTTTATTGTTCCTATTACAGTAGCGAACAAAAAAGATTTGGGTGCATTCCAAGTTCTTTATTTTGGAACAGCAAAGAATGCAACAACGGGTGAAAAAGCAGGTGAATTAGGAAGACTTGATTCAAATTATTGTGAATTTGAACTTCCACCGATTCCACCAAGAGATGTATTTGACGCACGTTGGACAATTGCTACAAGAAATGGTATTATCAGAAACATATTCCCGCAATCAGTTCCAAAAGATACTCAAACTGCGGTTTATAAAGCAAGATTCCAAGCAGGTAACATTACAGGTAATCTCTCTGCAGCTTATCCGGTAACAATAACATGGAATCAAGCAGATGTTCCTGATAAATCGAATACAACATCAAATCCAAGTGGAGCTACATGGTGGATTAGAGATAACATCTCAAATGGTAATTTCTTTGGATATAATATGAGAACAGGTATAGGTGGTCATGCTGCAACAATTATTGATTATGAGCAGCCATCCGGTGTATCAACAATAAGTGTAAACAAAGATGATATTGACGGCTTTATTATTATCTATGACTTTGTAAGTGGTGTAGATAATCCTGAAACAGGTATGCCTACAGCATTTGAACTTGGCGAAAGCAATCCAAATCCTTCAACAGGACAGTCACGTATGGCGATGAATATTCCTACAGCTTCAAGAGTAAAAGTAGAAGTATTTGACGCTATGGGTAACAGAGTTAGAACACTGGTTGATGGCTTCTTTGATGCAGGAAAATCAGAAGTGAACTGGGATGCTAAGAACGAAGCGGGTGTAAATATGGCTTCAGGAGTATATTTTGTTAAAATGACATCCGGAGCATTTAGCACAGCACAAAGAATGATGCTTGTTAGATAAAGTATTGAGTGGTAATGGCTCCTTATATAATAGGGAGCCAACGCCCACCACAATTAACAACGTGAAAAAATTATTTAGAAAAAAATATTTGGAGTCTTTATGAAACGTAGACGTATATTTTTAGCGTTGATAGCAGCATTTTCTTTTACGCTCCTGCTATCAACACAAGCGGTCAAGGCACAAAGAATTTATGATGAATTCGATGCGCCATCAATTAATGCGGGAAAACTATATACAGATTATAGTGTTAGCCCTTTTACATTCGCCAGCAGATATAACGGACCAATGTTGGTAAGTAATGTTCCTTACACAGAAAATACAGATGCTGGTCGCATAATCATGACTGCACCAACTAATGTTGATGCAGGATATATGGGAGTTCCTCTTCCATTTACAATGCAGTATAATGGAACTACCTTTTCTACTGCAACAGATCAAATTTGGGTTTCAGTAAATGGTTTTGCAAAAATAGGTGGTGTTGCTGCACCAAACTATCCGGGTAATAATTCAGGTGATTTATTTACAAATATCCTACCATCAAATATTATTGCTCCATATTGGGGAAATCATCAATTTCAAACCTCGGTAATCGGTAAGGAAACTGAAATCTCATGGCAGGTAATTGGTTTTGCACCAAAGAGAAAACTTGTAATTCAATGGAAGAATTTAAGTGTTAATATTAAAGGTTTACCATCTGACAACACAAGCTTGGCAAATTTCCAGTTAATAATCTGGGAAAGACAAATTCCGGTTGCAGTAGGTCAGCCACAGCTTAACACTCAACCGGACATTGATTTTTCCTATGGAAACTTCGGTGGGAACGGTCCTGTAGATCCTACCTATTATAATGGTGCTTCGGTCGGGATTAAAGGTGCAAATGGTGAATTTTTAAATGGATTGTCATTTAACAATCTCAGCAATGCATCAACATCAACTGCTCAAACTTCAAGCTGGGTTCCTTCCGGTACGGTTTCAAGCATTATTCGTTTTGAGTCATACCAGAAATCAATCGCAATCAATCCAATATTCTTTGAATCACGTTTTATACCTCAAGTTAACGGCTATAGAACTGATAGAGATGATGGTTTTTATAGAATTGATTTAAGCTCATTGAACTTTGATTTTAATTTTCAAGGTGTTAAACAGTCGAACATTTGGGTGTGTGTAAATGGTTTTGCAACATTCCAAAATCCTGATGTATTTTCTTCGATAGCAAATGACCAGGCAAACGGTTTGTTCTTATACAGTTCTTCGTACCCAAATAATGTAATAGCTCCATTTTGGGGTGATCACTACTTAAGAACTCCCGGCGAACCAGCTACCCCTTCGGTTAACGGTTCATATTTAGGTTCAGAAATTTCTTATTTGGTTTTAGGTTCCTATCCAAACAGAAGATTAGTTATCCAATGGAAAAACCTCAATATTATGGATGAAACACTTCCTTCAAGTGTTGGGAACTTCCAAACAATTCTTTATGAAGGTGTTGACGATAAATTTCCAAATAACTTCGCAGGTGGAATTGAATTTGCGTACGGTGATGTAGGAGGAAATACATTAACTCCTTTAACAACTGTTTCATATAAAAATGCATCAGTAGGTTTGAAGGGTTCAGCAAGCGGATTGTTTTTAATCAAAAGTGACTTTATAAATGGTCTTACTTACGATAATATCGCAACTGCATTTACAAGTGAACAACTAACTCAAAACTGGAGACCATCGAGTGGAACAAATAACGGTGAAGGAAGAAGAATCTTCTTCAGAGCTATTCCACGTTCCGCAAGTCCAGGTTGGGGTGACGGTGATGCTGATTTGAGCCAAATACGCATACGTAAACACGCAAGTATGATTCAAAACAGATTCGTTACAGTAAATGACTCACGTTTGATTTTGCGCTGGTTGGTTCAAGATAAATCATTGCCAGACAGTATGAGAAAAGATACACTTCGTTTAGGAAATAATTTCCATGCTGATGTAAATCATAACGGTCGTTATTACTATTCATCAAGAACAGTTGATAATTTAAGAGATACAACTCTTTGGAGAAGATGGATTGATGTTGATACTTTTGGTGTGAGAATTAGACGTGATTCAGTAGAGAGTTTAGCAGGTCTTCCTCCGGATGCAGGTCCGCTTCGTTTGATTTATTACGAAGCAAATGCAAGAGATGCATCGGATATTCTTCACTATATTTCAGCAAGAATTCCTTCACTTCCATGGATATGGGATACTTTAGGAATATATGGCAAAGCAACAATTGCATCTAAAACGGCTGATAACATTAGATTTAATAACTACACAAGTGTAGCAGCGAACATATACAAGATTCCTGTTTATCTTAATGGGTCGGCTTCAGGTATGAGTGCTGAGTTCACGGTAGACGGAAAAATACTAAATGTTGAATCTGTTCAAAATGAAATTAACTCTGTTTTTGCAGACTACAACGAAAGCAAAGTTGTAATTGCAGCTTCCGGTGAATTTAATGAACTTGAACCGATTGCTTATATTACGGTTGAGACAAACAATAATACTCTGAATACTTCAAAAGTTGATTATAATGAGAGAAAACAATCGTCACAATCAATTATTTTAGATCAAACAGATGTAGTGAATACTGCGGTTATTTCTACATATCCAAATCCGTTCTCAACATTTGCAAATCTTCAATTTAATCTTCCTGTAGATGGAGTATATACAATTGATGTTGTAGACGTAATGGGCAATCAGGTGAAATCAATCTTCAACGGCATTGCCGATGCAGGTGCAAAATCATTTGAATGGAATGGCACTGATAATAGCAATCAATCATTAAGCAATGGTGTGTACTTTGTAAGATTAAGCGGTAATAATCAAGTCTTTACACAAAAGATTTCGATTGTAAAATAATTTACAATGAACTCTGAGCTCCAAAAAAAACTATTTCTGATACCGCTGATGATTTTAATCATCAGCGGTATGCAGAAAGGGCTTGCTCAGGACACGTTGAAAGTCGAACTGATTACAAATACAACAATTGATGTATGCGGAATAGAAAAGCGACTAACAATTGAAATACAAACAAACGAGATATACGCCAAAGATAGTCTACAAGGGTACACGTTCTTCCTTGAATATGATGCAGATAAGATTCTAATTGAACAAGCACTTACATTAAATACGATAACAAATCAAATTGTATCTGCCGGTGGTGACGTTTTTTTTAAACTTTTAGAACCGGGTGTATATAGAGCCGAAGCATTTTTACCATTTAATTCAAACGTATTCCTCAAGGGGAAAATACCGTTAGTGGTTTTTAGTGGTAAATATATAGGACAATGTGAGGGTATAGCTTCAATCAGAATTACGGATTTCGAACCGGTTTTTTACAGTTTTGGTAGTAGTAAAATTCTTGAGTACGGTACCGAAAAATATGTAAAAGGTGAAGTTGCTGATATTAGTGGACGTAATTTTAGAATTTCATTTGCTTCGGATTCTATAGAAATTGGAAAACAAGACTCAATTACTGAATCAAATATTTCATTTCAATTCCAATCAGATTCAAAAATAACGGGTGCAAATATAAATTTTTCAGTTGGATCAACGGATTTACTCAATATTGAATCAATTGATAAAATACAAGATGGGATAGCAATAGATACATTAATTATAGAAAAAGATACAACTAAAATTAAAGTTAGCTTTCGGCAGAATTTTCAGACATCTATGCCGGCTTTACGCATGAAATTGAAGTCATTGAAAAACGACAATTTTAAATCACCAATTACAGCTAAAATTATAGGAATAAATAAGTGTAATTGTATTAAGACAACTACCGGAGATATTCTTGAAGTTAAGAAAATCAAATTTGATACCACAATATCAGTTGATATTCATGAAAATGCAAGTACAGGTTTTTCACTTATTGAAAGTGATGATAATATAAAATTGGTTTCCAATGAATTAATTAAAGAAATAACATTGTATACTATATTAGGTATTGTGTTGGAAACGAATAAAATAGAGTACCCATCTATGGAAATCACTTTACCACAGAGCAGAATTCCAAAGGGTGTATATATCATTGAAGCGGTTACAAATGCTGAAAATAAAAGAAATTATATTAAATTTATTAAATAAATCTTCTTACAAATCAAAGGAGAGCACTATGAAGAAGCAATTTTTACAATTGCAGAACAGCTTACTACTGGTAATGTTGTTGACAGCTGGCTCGCTGTTCTTGACGAACAGCAAGCTATATGCTTTACAAAAAGCAGATATTCCTAAATTGTCCCTTTTAGGGGCAAGTAACGGATATAACAATCAGATTTATTCTGATGGTAGAATTTGGTTAGGTTTTTCAGATGTAAAACAACGTGAAATATTAGTTCCCGTGTTTTTGCAGAATCTTTGGTGGGATTCAACGATGATAACTGAAGCTCGCTTCGGTGGGTATCCGATTTACAGCTTCTCTTTTTCTGTTTTTTACGACGGTAGAGTAATGCAGTCGAACGGAACACAATTAACTGATCCATTAGGTGGAGATATCACTGCACTTGCAAAAGGTTTCGAACTCGAAGTAAATGATATCGAAGATACGAAACGTTTTCGTGTTTATCTCACCGGTTCAGCCGATGCTGAAACAAAATATGGTAGAAGGTTGTTTGTCACTGGTCGTTCCAATCGTAGATTACCTCTCACTGATGAGAATGGTCAATTTCAAGTATTGTTATATTTGAAATTTAAAGTGACATTGTCAAAACAACTGTTGCAAAATGATCCAACAAAATATAGTGGTGCTGAAAAGTCACCAATGTATATTTCAAACGATTCACTTCGCTATGGTGAATTTCGTGTAGGTATTGATGATCCATTCCCACAGGTTTCGCAAGGGGACGCAAATAATCCTTACGGAAACAAATTCTATCGCTTGGACAAAAACCCTACAATTGGCTTAGCCGGTATTAATTTAACATCAGATGAATACCCAGACTATCCAAGCCGTTCAGGTTTAATATGGATAAACGTTGGTGAAAATCCTGCAATTGGTTTTAGAGATGTTATCGGTGGAACAAACAACGAAGTACGTCAAAATGAAGATGTTCCTGATGGGTCTTTATGGGAAATCACACGACCGATCGTAGTTGACTCAAGTCAAAATGCGGGTAAGAACGGAACCAGAGATATATTGTTTATAAATTCCACTGCAAGAAGCAGACTGACTTACGTAACTGTCCAGTCGAATGCGTCATGGTTATGGTTTAGATCGTTACCTAGCGGATATAATCCCTTTCCTTCAAGAACACATGAAGGTAAGGCATCATTTATTGATAATGGTATTAATGGACCGGTTCCTCCAAACCTGAAAGATGCAAGGAATAATATTGCGTCAGCGCAACAAACAGTTACTCTGAGAATTATCTGCGCAGATGATGAGTTGCGTAAGCCGAATGAAGAATATGCAGGTGTTTATACCGGATATTTAACATTTACATCAGGATCAGCTGTTATTTCTCCGGTTCAATTGAAAGTTGTATTCATTTACTTCCGTAACCCTCTTGAACCGTACACAACTCCAAGACAAGGAAGAGATTGGGGTATTCGCCTTACAGTAACAAATTCCAAGGGTACAGGCGGCGAAGCTAACGATTTGGTCTTTGGTTCAGCACATCGTGCTACAGACGGAGTTGACAGTTTGATGGGTGAAGATTATTACAGAACTCCGGCAGTCGGATATTACGCACGTTGGTTTAATCCAAAAGTAGTTGATGCCGGAGGTAATGAAATAGCACCTTATGGTTTCAGTGAAATTCCTATTGAAAGTGAAGGAACAACAAGTCCACGATCTGTGTCAAGAGATATCCGAGACAATTCAGTAGATTCTTCTATTGTGTTCCTCTGCAGATTCAATGCCGACGGAGCTCAAAATTATCCTATTGTTATTTCTTGGGATACTCAGGACTTCCCTGACGGTGCTCAACTATTCTTGCGAGATACTTTGAACGGTTCGATATTCAGTGTTGATATGAGACGGGCTACTCCGACAGCACAAACACCTGCCGGTATGTCATTTACAATTCGTGATGCGCGTATTAAATCATTCTTGATTGAATATACATTGCCTAAAGTTGTTGCATTCCCGGTTATTAACAAGGGTTGGAACTTACTTTCATTGCCTGTTCTTCCTTCTGACACAAGATGGAATTCTGTATATCCACAATCAATCGGTGGAGAGCCATTCAGATTCTTCCAACAGTCATATCAAAACGAAACTAATCTGCAAGCAGGAGTTGGATATTTTATTAAATACGGACAGTATTTAGATACAAAAATTGCTGGTACAAAAATCAACAGAATTAACAGTACAATCAATCCGGTACGTTTAACACCGGGCTGGAATACAATCGGTGGACTAAGTGTACCGGTAAATGTTAAAGATATTGATTTTGATCCATACAATACTTCAATTCCAAACAAGCCGATCAAGAGCGTTTACGGTTATAGGACAGACAGAGGATATTTTGAGACATCAGAAATTCTTCCTGGTCTTGGATACTGGATTAATGTATCGGATGATGGATATCTAAAATTGACAGCACCATCAGGAATTAAATATTCTGATGATGCAAGCAGCGAAAAGCAAGCTATTATCAATGCAAGTACTAAAGTAACAATCAGCGATAAAGCACAGCATTCAAATGATTTGTATATTTCAAAAGCAAACGATGTTCGCTCATTCGAACTTCCTCCGTTACCTCCGATGGGTATGTTTGATGTTCGCTTTACAAATAATGCAAATGCTGAAAATGCAGCAAACCCAACTGTTCGTTTCCAAGGTGTTGAATTCCCTGTAGCAATTACAGTTGAAGATGCTAACGCTACATATACTGTTATTGATATTATAACCGGCAAAACACTCGGAACAATTAGCAGCAATAATAATACTGTTATCATCAGCAATGAAAACGTAGAAGCTGTCAAATTGCTTAAATCAGATGCACCTGTAGCAGGAGCTATGATTCAAACAGTGCCAAACCCTGCAAGTGGATCAACAACTATACAGTTCGCTGTTCCTCAAAATGGATTTGTTACTTTGAAGGTGTACAATATGCTCGGTATCGAAGTTGCTACTTTGGTTCAAGAGTTCAAAAATGCCGATAATTATTCAGTTCCATTTACAACAGAAGCATTACCAAGTGGTCAATATACTGTGAAAATGGTAGCTGGAGATGTTACAACAAATGCAATTCTTACGGTTATTCGCTAAGAAAAACGCGTATTGTTGAAGCAATGAGAATGAAGATGGGCAACTGAGGAACTCTCCGTTGCCCATCTTTTTTTTGTACAAATTAATCAGAATAATGAAAAATAAGATAATAATACTTATATGTTATACAGCTATTGGGTTGCTATCATATGTACCAACAAAATCACAGAATCCGTTTATAGTCGAATTTAAGTTTGAGGCAGTTGATTCAGTAGGAAAACCAATTATAAAACTTCCGTTGATAGTGGGTATTGATAGTAGGGCAACAGACTCTGTTGATTATAATCTAGGAGAAAAAGACTTTCCTCAGCATCCACCAAGTGGATTTCATGCTGGACTAGTGGTAATAGCTGAAGGTGGCACAGGAGTGAGTTACAAGGATTATCGTAGAATACCACCGGTTAAAAAATTTATGAAAGAATATGAATTGGATGTAACTGCTCCTGAATTCAGAGCTAACGACCCGTTTTATATTTCTTGGGAATACCCACTCGATAAATACATAGATTCAGCGCATTTTTCAGACAGGTTAGATGGAAGTATCGTTTTCTTTCATTTCGACGAAAAAAAAAGCTGCTCACCAATAACAACTCCACTTAAAAAATTCTACATAAGAGTTTGGTATAATGTTGAATCCTCAACCAATGCTGATGAACTAAATAATTTAAATGAAGATATTGTAGTGTACAATAGCAGGAGCGAAACAATACGTATTATATCAACCTCCCAAAGTAAATCGTCACTTTCGTCTTCAATAGGAACAACTCTATATTCACGGGTATTAAATGAAGGTGAAGGAGAAATTGATGTGCAAAACCTTGCATCAGGATTATATTTCGTTACCATACAGAAGCCCGATGGAGAAACAGCAAATCATAAAATCATGATTGTCAGATAGGATAAGTAATAAACCATGCAATATAAAAAGCTCGAAGAATTAGGAGTTGTAGGTTTTACTTTCAAAGACCTATATGACCCGTTTCGATTAGCAGATTTACTAACAGAGTTCGACAAATTCTACAAAACCTTCTCATCGGAAGGTTTCACCAGTTACGCGAAATATCGTGAAACCTCAGGAAAAGAACTCAAAAAAACTGAAATTTCTGCTGTTCTTATCGAAACTTCAAAAGTTTTGGAGCTATTTATAATTAAGTTGTTTAAAATTGAACATGAAACAAATGCAATTCATCAAAAATTTCATAATGAACAGCTGATAATGCGTCTTAAGAGGGAGTTTATCAAGAAGGGCACTATTAAGAAAAAGGATAGACCGGAAAATATAAATGAAGAACGATATAAGGAGCTATCGAACGAATACTCACAACTTCAAAATCAATTTCCAACATTTAATTGGAATGATGAAGAACTTGGTTTTGCCCAGCTTGTTATAAGTAATATCGAGGATAGTTTAAATCCACTTAATACTACTGCAAAAGACCGTCTTACTATTTTAGAAGAATACTATTTTCTACGAAGATTCCTTTATCCGCAAACACTAAATTCATGGATTACATCGCATTCACCGGATAAACTGGACTTTGAAAATTTAGTTGAAATTATACATCCGGATTTTGAAATTCATGAGATACTGTCAACGCCGCATATGCGTAAACGCGACGGTTTTGCACTTACAGACCGACGAGGAACAGATCGTGAAATAACTGCTGAAATTGAATACTGCTTGATATGCCATGAGCGTGAAAAAGACTCATGCTCTACAGGAATGAAAGAAAAAGATGGAAGCGTCAAGAAAAATCCATTAGGAATAGACATTAACGGTTGCCCTCTCGACGAACGTATTTCTGAAATGCACTCATTGAAAGAGCATGGTTATGCTATAGGTGCTCTCGCAATGGTGGCACTCGACAACCCGATGTGTGCCGGTACTGGTCACCGTATCTGCAATGATTGCATGAAGGGATGCATATTCCAAAAACAAGAACCGGTAAATATTCCTCAAATTGAAACTTCAGTACTTACTGATGTATTAAACTTGCCGTGGGGCTTTGAAATCTATGGCTTGCTTACACGGTGGAACCCGCTTAATATACACCGCCCTCACGCATTACCGTATAACGGTAGGAAAGTACTTGTAGTGGGCTTAGGTCCGGCGGGCTACACACTTTCGCACTACCTTCTAAATGAAGGTTTTGCAGTAGTAGGGATTGACGGACTGAAAATAGAGCCGTTCAGCACTGAATTGACCGGCTCTGAAACTCAACCGCCACTGCCAATTTACGATTATAAAAAGGAAATAGAAAAAGAGTTGGACGAGCGGGTACTGGAAGGGTTCGGCGGAGTGAGTGAATATGGTATAACAGTACGTTGGGATAAAAATTTCTTGACAGTTCTTCATTTGCTGCTTGCGCGACGAGCTACATTCACAATTCTGGACGGAGTCAGATTCGGCGGGACAATAACAGTCGAAGATGCATGGGAATTGGGTTTTGACCATATTGCGCTCGCTACGGGAGCAGGGAAGCCGACAATTATAGACATGAAAAACAATCTGTCACGCGGGATACGAAAAGCGTCTGATTTTCTGATGGCATTGCAACTTACAGGTGCAGCAAAATATGACTCACTTGCAAACCTACAAATTAATCTACCGGCAATTGTAATTGGTGGTGGGCTGACAGCAATTGATACCGCAACAGAAGCATTGGCGTACTACCCGGTACAAGTAGAAAAATTTGTAATACAAGCAGACGAGTTAATCGAAAATCTTGGTGAAATGAGCTTTTGGGCGCTTTTTGATAGAGAAGAAACAGTACTCTCAAAAAAGTACTATGATCATGGAAAGCAAATCATTGCTGAAAGAAAACGTACGAATGAAAATGGAGAAACACCAAACTTTCTTCCAATGCTAAAAAAATGGGGAGGCGTGAAATTAGTATATCGAAAAAGATTGCAAGATGCACCCGCATACCGATTAAACCATGAAGAAGTACACGAAGCACTTTCCGAAGGAATAGAAATAGTGGAAAATATGATACCAATTGAAGCCAAGTTGGATGAATTTGGAGCAGTAAACTCACTGCTCTTTGAAAGAACAGAGAGTAATACAACAATTGAGCTTCCAGCACGAAGTGTTTTTGTTGCAGCAGGAACTTCGCCGAATATTACATACGAAAAGGAATATCCCGATACATTTGAGCTGGATAGAAAAAAGAAGTACTTTCGTGCTTTCGAGAGAAAATGAAATACGAATACCAAGTACCGGAACAGAAATAAATTGATACATTTAGTCCTGTCATTGTGAATGTCAGTGAAGAATCTCCGTGTGCTATTTAAGTCCTGTTCTTGTATTGCATTGCGGAGATTCTTCAGTCGGGAACTCCTTCAGAATGACAGCTATACGATTACTATAATTTATTTTGTCCCAGTAAGTGATAGGACTAAAATAACCGAACCATTAAATTCAGTACATTATTTGTTTGGAAAAATTGGCAAGTACTAGATGCTTCGACTACGCTCAGCATGACAAACGAGCTC